>JAEUMJ010000013.1 GCA_016792865.1 Hyphomicrobiales bacterium
ATGCACGTTACCGCCGTCCCCTGCTGGAGGCAGGCGTCGGGATCTATGAACAGCCTGCCCGGCTCACACGTGAACGCATGCATGTCTTCGGCTCTCGCAAGGCCAGCCTGCATACCAAGTCGGTTCTGGTCGATGGGCAAAAGGGCTTTGTCGGCTCATTCAACTTTGATCCGCGCTCGAAATCCATCAACACCGAGATGGGCGTGTTCTTCGACGATGCCCGGCTGGGCGGGCGGTTGCGCGAGGAACTGCAAGGCAATCTCAACCAGTGCCTGCGCGTCTCCCTGAATCAGGGCGCACTCGTCTGGCACAATGCGACTGGCGTCGTCATCTCGCGAGACGCCGAACCCCTGGCCAGTCCCGGCCAACGCATCGTTGCAACGATTGCGGGCCTTCTGCCGCTGGAAAGTCAGCTCTGAGACGCGTGCGGCGCTGTCCGCAACGCACGGTGGGCAAGAGCATCGGCAGGGCAGCGATGTGGCGTCGATAACGGGCGCACATCTGCCCGGAACCTCCCTCCCGGCACAAAGTTGAGTCCACTGGCAGCTTCTCAAGAGGACACAACCATGAAAATCACGACCTTGCTTGCAACATCCGTTGCGCTGGCTGGAATTGCTCTCGTCGCGCCTGCAACGCTCTCGCCCCGCCTCGGCATCATTGCATCGGCGGAGGCAGCCACCATTTCTGTTTCGCTGTTCTACAGCGAACTGGGCCGCCACGGTGACTGGATCGAACACGATGGCGCTTATGTCTTCGTGCCGGTGGTCTCCGACCGGAACTGGCGCCCGTACCGCGAAGGGCATTGGGTTTATGCGCGTGGATACGGCTGGACGTGGGTTTCCACCGAGCCTTTCGGCTGGGCCACATATCACTATGGCCGCTGGGGCTTTGACAGGGAAATCGGTTGGTACTGGGTTCCCGGCACACGCTGGGCCCCGGCCTGGGTGAGCTGGCGCCGCAGTGGCGATCACGTCGCGTGGGCCCCGCTGCCCCCGCACCGCAATCGCGGCACGGACATCAACATCACGATCAGCATCAACGACATTCCCGACTACTACTGGGTTGCTGTCCCGACCCGTCATTTTCTCGACACCGATCTCACCGTCGTGGTGATCAAGGATGAGCGCGAGCGCCGCCGGATCGTTCGCGAGACGGAATTTGTCGGCACCGTGAACGTCGAGAACAATGTGGTCGTCAACAACATCATCGAAGTGAACTTCGTTGAGGAGAACACCGGCAAGAAGGTGAAGGAAGTCGCGGTCAAGGAAACCACCGACCCTGCAAAAGCCAAAGCCAGCGAGGATGCGGTTGCCGTCTTCAAGGGCACCGTGAGTGAGGATGAGGGAGCCAAGCCCGCCAGGCTCAAGGACGCACGGGAGGTGAAGCAGAACCAGGCCGAGGTCAGGCAGCAGGTGGAAACCGAAGCTGGCAGTGACGGCGAAGGTGCAACCGACGCCGGAAACGATGCACCCGCCGGGAACAAGGCCGTGGTCCCCGAACAACCTCAAGGACAGGCCGACAGCACTGAACCCGCATCCGGCGACAATGCCACCCAGTCCGGCAAGAAGCCGAAAAAGGTGAAACCTGAACAGGCGCATGAGAACGTCGATGCTCCTCCTGCAGATGCACAGGCCGAGCAGCCTGCGGACAAGAAGAAGAAGAAGAAGCTTCCCCAGCCTTCAGAAGCAACGACGGGGGACGACGGGCAGGCCAGCGTCGGCGCTGATGACCAGGCTGAAGATCAGGCCGAGGATCAGGCCGAGGATCAGGCTGGAGATCAGGGCCAGGGCCGGAAAAAGGCAAAGCCGGATGAACCTGGAAGCTCTGCTGCGGCTCCGTCAGGAGAAGCTCCTGCCAAGGCCGGCAAGAAGGGCAAGGCAAAGGACGCCTGCGATCCGGCCGTGGATGCGAATTGCCAGCCCCAGCAGTGAACCTACTGCAAGCGCAGCCAGCGTCGCCCCCCGGTGGCGCTGGTGAGCGCTCATGCATATTCATGCATGCCATCCGGGGAGTTGCAGCGCGGCATCGCAGTTTCAACCCCTGCAACGTTGCCGAACACCTCCAAGTGGGGGATTGAGGAGAATTGGACTGCTTCGCGTGAGAGCCTGTTGGATCGGTGTCACGAGCATGGCCGGACGACCCAGTTGTTGCGAATTCCGGTCAGTGCGCTTCCGGTCAAAGGCGAAGAAGGAGGTCTGTGCATGGACCGCCGGCAAGACATTCATAACTCCGACATTCCCATTCCGTGCCGCGCCTGCGAGGCAAGGCATGGCGGCATTTGCGGCGCCCTGACTGCGGAAGAGCTGCTGGAACTGAGCAAGCACACCATCAAGCACGCCTTGAAGCCCGAACAGGAAGTATCGACCTCGCGGTCCTCGTCCCAACGCTACTCCAACATCCTGAAGGGCGTGGTGAAACTCAGCAAGGCCACCAGCGACGGGCGGCTTCAGATTGTCGGCCTTCAGTTCGCCCCTGATTTTCTCGGGCGGCCCTTCGGGGAACAGGACGAACTCTCTGCCGAGGCCGTCACCGAAGTGGGCGTCTGCACCTTCCCGAAGTCAGTTCTCAATCAGTTGATGGACAAGTCTCCCGGTCTGGAGAGGCGCCTTTACAAGCAATCACTCCGCGAGCTTGAAGAAGCTCGGAGCTGGATGCTGACCCTTGGCCGCAAGAACGCCCAGGAGAAGGTCGTGAGCTTCCTCTGCCTGCTGGCCACGCACGCGGATCCCGAGCTGCAGGACGATAGCAACAAGGCCGCCTTCGAGATCCCCTTGAAGCGCTCCGACATTGCCGATTTTCTCGGGCTGACGATCGAGACCGTGAGCCGCCAGATCACCAAGCTTCGTCATGCCGGACTCATCACCCTCACCGACAATCGCTTTGTGGAAATTCCGGATCTGGCAAAGCTTCAGGATCTTGCAGAGTCGGGCACATAGCCGCCTGTACTGTCTTCGCATGGCTTTGTCGGAGGCCACGGGCTTCCCTGCGAAATCCGGTCCGCCCGGCCCGGAGCGGACGTCTCTCCGCCCCATGCATCGAGGCAACGGGCCGAACAGATATCGCCTGCCGTGAATGTGGTTGGGGGGCAAATCTCCTGCCACCACACGGCGTTGGCATTGAGCGCGACCACCGCGCGGTTCACGGCGTCGAGGAGGTACCCGCTGCTGCTGGTGGCATCTTCGGCCAGGAAGTGGCGGACAACCGCATATACGTCGACCAGTCCACCGCCTGCCGCGAGATTGAAGACATGCTCATGAATGCGATGATCGAGACACTTCATCCTGGGCTCTCCCATACATCAGACTGAGGGAGCGCAAATCGTGTCTCTCTTACCGCCAACGCTCAAACAACTTTGCTGGCGGCCTTCATAACATGGGTGCGAGCGCAAGCACCGTCAACGAACAATAATTCACGGGTGCAGGCGATTGGAATCGCGCGTCTATTCCCCTTGGCTCCGGCACTGAAATAACAGCTCCCGAGGGCTTTCCGGCATTTGCCTGCGGGGTGGTGTTTCGACCGCGAAGCGCGCCACCCATGCATGAATCTGGCGAGGCCGCCATCTGCCGTCAGGGCACCTTCCGGAACGAGGCCATCATCGGGCGGAACCGCGCAAGCTGACTGTCCACCAGCACGCCGAACAGGATGACCGCGCCCATCACGGCGAAGTTGAGGGAGCTTGGAATGCCGAGCAGGTTGACGAGGTTCTGAAGCACCTGCAGGAGCACCGCCCCCAGGATGACGCCGATCATCGAGCCTTCACCGCCGCGCAGCGAGAAGCCGCCCAGCACGGCCGCGGCAATGGCGTAGAGTTCGTAGAAGCTGCCATGCGAGGACGGCGAGATGGAACGGGTGTACATGGCAAAGAAAATCGCCGAGATCGCCGTGAGGATTCCGCACAATACATAGGCCGAGATCACCACGGCACCGGTGTTGATGCCGGAGTAGCGGGCCGCTTCCTCGTTCTTGCCGACGGCGAAGAGATAGCGCCCGAAGACGGTGCGATGCAGCACCAGCCACATCACGGCGCCGATCAGCAGCAAGGCCACGAAGGAATGCGGAACGCCGAAGCTGCGCCCGACCGTCAGCCACTCCACCGCCGGAAAGCTCTGCCCGAAGCCGAATCCCGCCGTTGCATCGGCAGTGAAGAAGCGCGCGGCCCCACGGTAGATGAGAAGACCGCACAGCGTGACGATGAAGGGCTGGATCTTCAGCTTCACGATCAGGAGGCCGTGCAGGCCGCCGATGACGGCACCGAAGACGGGAATGAGGAGAAGCACCAGTGGCCACGGCATCCCGACACCGGCGAGAAGATCGACCATCACCACACCCAGGAGCGCAATGACCGACCCCACCGACAGGTCTATGCCGCCCGTGATGATGACGATCGCCTGGCCGATGGCGAAGATGCCGAACAGGCCGATGAGATTTGCCGTGTTGGCCAGGTTGATGGGCGACAGGAAAAGCGGATTGATCAGCGCCACCACGGTGCCGACCAGCATGATGAGGATGAGAAGCCCGATATCCTTCTTGTGGGAGGTCATTCCGTGTGTTCCCTGTGGCTGTCTCGCCCCACAGCAAGCTGCAGGACGTTGTGTTCCGAGAAATCCTTGCGGGCGAGCATGCCCGCGATACGCCCCTCATGCATCACCGCGATGCGATCACTCACGCCAAGCACCTCTTCCATGTCGCTGGAGATGAGCAGCACGGCGGCACCGCCGTCCGCGGCGGCACGCAGGCGGCGATAGATGTCGTGGCGGGCGCCCACATCGACGCCACGGGTCGGCTCATCACAGATGAGGACCACCGGATTCCGCGGCAGCCACTTGCCCAGGATCACCTTCTGCTGGTTTCCGCCGGAAAGGACCGCAAGATGGGTGCCGGGGCCACCGGCATGGACATCGAAGGCGGCAATCTGGTCACGCGCGTGCAGGTGGAGGCGGTCGGCATCGACGAGACCGTTGCGGGAGAACTTCTCCCAATTGTTGAGGGCGATGTTCTCGGAGATGCTTTCATCAAGCAACAGGGCGGACTGCTTGCGGTCTTCGGGGATCAGGGCCACGCCGGCGGCGATTGCCTGGGCGGGAGAGGCCACAAGCACCGTCCGGCCATCGATGCGGACTTCCCCGGCGGGCAACGGATCAATGCCGAATATGGCGCGCGCCAGTTCCGACCGCCCTGCCCCGATCAGGCCCGCAAGCCCCAGGATTTCGCCCTTCCGCACCGATAGCGTGATCGCTTCACCGGGAAAGGTTGTGGTGCGCAGTCCGCTGAGGCCCAGGCCCTCCTCGCCACCTGAAATGGCCGGAGGCAGGTAGAGCGTCTGGAGGGTCCGCCCGATCATGCGGGAGATCATGGCCTGTGGATTGATCTCGCGCTTCTCCAGCGTGCCCGCCAGCTGGCCGTCGCGCAGGACGACGACGCGGTCGGCGATCTCGACGATCTCGTTGAGCCGGTGGGTGATGAAGACGACGCTGACCCCCGCCTCCCTCAATTCACCGACGATTTCGAGAAGGCGTTTCGATTCCCGCAATGTGAGGCTTGAGGTAGGCTCATCCATGATGACGAGACGGGCGTCGAAGGACAGGGCACGGGCGATCTCGACGAGCTGCCTCTGGGCGATGGACAGATCCTGGACCGGGGTGGATGGCGCGAAGTCGGCACGGAGCTTGCGCAGCAGCGGCAAGACCAGGGCTTCCGACGCACCCTCATCGACGAAGATGCCGAAAGGGCCCTTGCGCGGTTCGCGGCCCATGAGGATGTTCGCCGCAACACTGAGGTTCGGGAATGAATTGAGTTCCTGATGAACGAAGGCGATGCCGGCGTTCATCGCGTGGCGGGCACTGGCAAAGTGGACCTCGCGGCCATCGATGAGGACACGGCCGGCGCTTGGCGTGATCACGCCGCCCAGGATCTTCATCAGCGTGGATTTGCCCGCGCCGTTTTCACCCACAAGCCCGACGACCTCGCCGCCCGCAATGGAAAAGGACACGTCCTGCAGGGCGACGACGGGTCCAAAACTCTTGGACACGCCTTCCACGGTGAGAAGCGGCGGGGTCATGGCTTTCGCTGGCCTGCTCTTGCGCTGGGATGCGGGCGCGACGAATGGCCGGGGGTGGAGGAACCCGCCGGCCACTGACGCACGCGCTTACTTCCCGATCGCTGCCTTGAGATCGGCTTCGAACTGATCGACATTGGACTTGTCGATCACCTTGGTGGGGACGATGATCAGCTTGTTGTCGGGAATGCCCGACTTGTCACCCTCAAGATACTTGGCCATCAGCTTCATGCCCTGGTAGCCCCATTCGAAGGGCTGTTGCACGACGGTGCCCGCGAAACTTCCCTGACGCACCGCTCCAAGCGTGATCGGATCCTCGTCAAAGGCAATGACGGTGATCTGGCCGAGCTTGTTGGCAGCCTGCAACGCTTCGTAGATCTTGGGCGGATTGTACGAATAGAAGCCCACCATGCAATTGATGTCCGGGTTGGCGGCAAGCACGTCATCGACATTGCTGCGGGCGCGGGCAAAGTCCACGTCATCGCCGCGGGTGTCCACCAGTTCGATGCCCTTGCCTTCCACCGCCTTCTTGAAGCCTGCAATGCGCTCCTTGGCATTGTCGGCATCAAGGAAGCCGACGAATCCCATGCACTTGCCGCCATTGGGCAGGGCCTTCACGGCGATCTCGCCGGCCTGCACGCCGGCATCGGTGTTTGAGGAGCCGAGATAGGCAATGCGGTTGCTGGCCGGTGCGTCGCTGTCCGTGGTGAAGAGCGGCACCTGCGCTGCGATCCGGTTGAAGGCGTCGATCGAGGTCTTGGGATCGACCGACGAGATCATGATGGCATCGGTTCCGGCGGCCACGAGGTCATCCATCAGGGCGTTCTGCAGGGCAGCCGTCCCTTGTGCCGGGTATTTGAACTGCAGTTCGTAGTTCGGCAGTTCGTCCTGCGCCTTCTTCACCCCCGCTTCGGCGAGTTTCCAGAAGTCCGAGGCGGCGTTGACGATGAAGGCGAGTTGCTTCTTTTCCTGAGCCAGGCCGGGGGTGACCGAAAGCATCAGGCCAGCTGCAAGGGCTGCGGCGAATGTCAGTTTCATCAGGCGTCTCCCATAAAAGTTGTCGATTTTCTTATTGCGGCTTGCCAATCCGGCTGCACCGTGGATAAAACGTAATCAGTATTACTAATATCAGTCAAGATCAGTGTTGGAAGCTGTGGACCCGCGAAAATACAGTTTGAAGGCGAGGCTCCCTGTGGTTGCATCGAGGGAACCGGGGGGCAGGATGCCCACCGTGGTTTCAACCTGAACGATGCGGGGGTTATTACCTGTGACTGAGAAGAGAAGGCCCACGATGACCGACGTGGCGGCGCTGGCGGGCGTGTCGCAGACTACAGTCTCACTCGTCCTGAACGGCATCGGCGAGGCGCGGGTCTCCGACGAGACAATCCTGCGGGTGAAGAAGGCCGCGAAAACCCTGGGCTACATGCATGCGGTGCGTCGCGCCGGAAGCGGCACGCGGCCGGGAGGCGGCGTGATCGGTTTCCTCATCGACGAGATTTCCACCGACCCCTGGATGGCCATCGCATTGGACGGCTTGCGGGAGAAGGCTGCCGCATCGGGCCTCGACATCATGACCTTCGTGACCAGCGGCGACGCGGATGCAGAAGCATCGGCGATCCGCACGCTGGGCAAGCTCAACTTCAAGGGCCTGGTCTATGGCACGATCCAGACCCGCGCCGTGACCCTCTCGCCCGACCAGCTCGACCAGCACACGGTTCTGCTGAACTGCTATCTCACTGACCGCAGCCTCCCATCGGTGACGCCGGGCGAAGTGGTGGGCGGCAGGACCGCCACACAGCATCTGATCGATCTCGGCCACCGCCGCATTGCCATCATCCAGGGCGAAGAGTGGATGGATGCCTCCAAGGACCGCCTCAAGGGGTATCGCCAGGCGCTCGCTTCCGCCGACATCACCTTTGACGAGAAGCTGGTCCGCCCCGGCAACTGGGAGCCATCCGCCGGATATGCGCAGACCAGGGAATTGCTGAAGCTTGCCGATCCGCCCACCGCCATTTTCTGCTGCAATGACCTGATGGCCTTGGGGAGCCTCGAAGCCCTGAAGGAACTGGGCAAGGACATTCCCCGCGACATCAGCGTGGTGGGATACGATGACCGCGAGATCGCGCAGTTCACCCATCCGCCGCTCACGACCGTTCTGCTGCCCCACTTCGAAATGGGGGTCATGGCGGCAGAGCTGTTGCTGGAACGCATTGACCAGCCCGGCATGCCGCCGGCGCAACTGAAAACGGAATGTCCATTGGTGCTGCGGCAGTCGTCCGGCTCACCCTGAGCGATTGCGGGGCTGCGGGCACCAGGAAGGGAGTGAAGACATGAAGCTTCTGATCACCGGTGCCACGGGGAAAGTGGGGACACGGCTTATCGCGCACCTGCACGCTGACCTTGGGTTGCCGCGTTCCGGCATGCGGGCGCTCTGCCACAACCGCACCATCGCCGACATGGAGATCGTGCGCGGCTCGATTGCCGACCGCGCTGTGGCACGCGCCGCGATGGATGGCGTTACCCATGTCGTGCACATGGCGACCTGCAAGGAAACGCCCGACGATGTCATGGACGTGACGGTGAAGGGGCTTTTCTGGCTTCTGGAGGAATTCCGCCTGAGCCCGACGGCGCAGCAATTCATCCTCCTGGGGGGAGATGCGGCGGTCGGGCATTTCTTCTACGACCACGGCGCACCGGTGACAGAGGCGACGCCCCACATGGCCTATCCCGGCTGCTATGCGCTCTCCAAGGTCCTGGAGGAGGTGATGGTGAAGCAGTTCGTCATCCAGTACGGCATCCCGGCCTGCTGCCTGCGTGCGCCCTGGATCATGGAAAAGGACGATTTCAAGTACAGCCTCTCCTTTGGCGATGACGTGTTCGGCGGTCCGCGCTGGAAGGACATGGTCGCTCCTGCGGTGGCGGAAACCTGCGTGCGCGAAGGCACGGTGCCGCTGCTTCTCGACGCCCACGGCAGGCCGCTCAAGCGCAACTTCGTGCATGTGGATGATCTGGTGAAAGCGATCGGGCTTGCACTGGACAACAAGGCCGTCGCGGGACGCACCTACAACATCTGCATGGATGAACCCGTGGATTATGGCGCCGTGGCCGAGCATCTGTTGCAGACCCGCGGCCTCAAGAGCATCCGCATTCCGAGCGCCTACCACTCCAACTGGATGGATAATTCGGCTTTCAAGTTCGACGTGGGCTGGCGTCCGGTGATCGATCTTCCCCGGCTCATCGATCTTGCGTTTGACTACCGTCGCGATCCCGGTGACCCGCGCAAGATCTGGTATGCAGGCTGACGTTCCGGCAATTGCAACGGCGATATCTCGAAGCACCAAGAGAAGCTCATGGCGCGCAAGACGTCACATTCGTGAACGATCGAGACTTCAACGCTCGCCACTCTTCCTGAGAAAGAGCTTGCTATTGCGGCATGAAGCGCCCATATCAGCCCCATCGAGTTTCGGCCGGTTGGCTTTGCTCTGCACTTAATGCAAGTGCATTAGCTTTTCTCATTTTCCAGAACATCGAAAAGGCCGTCCCTCATCCAGGGGACGCTTCGACTTGCATTTTTCAAGGAGCATTCAATGCAAACAGGCATCGTAAAGTGGTTCAACGCCCAGAAGGGCTTTGGTTTTATTGAACAGAATGGCGGCGGCAAGGACGTTTTCGTCCACATCAGCGCGGTCGAACGCGCCGGCATGAGCACGCTGAACGAAGGACAGAAGCTGTCCTTTGAAATCTTGACGGAAAAGACCGGCAAGATGGCAGCGGGCAACCTCCAGGCTGCATGACAATTTCACGATCTCAGGTGACGGGAGCCACGGATGTACTGGCACCGCAACACGGGATTTTGGTGAGCGCCGGTTTCTGAAGCCGGCGCTTTCTTTTTCAACAGTCCGTATTTCCAAAGGAGTAGATCATGCACACACCTGCCAATCTCTTTCTGTATTCCTCGAAGAAGCAGAGTGGATTGCTCTGCTACTCGCGACATGCGGATGCCGAGGGATTGCCCCAAAAGTATTCGCCCTGGCTGGCCCTGGGCGTGCTGCGAACCGATCAGAAGCCACCCTATGGCCTGTCTCGTGAGGACATCGAGAGTGGGGTGCGGTCGAATGGGTATCAGCTGTTGAGGAAAAAGAGCGCCTCGACATCCCAGCGGAAGGAAAGCTGACATGCAAGTGGTCGTTCGTGACAACAACATTGATCAGGCCCTGCGGGTGCTCAAGAAGAAGATGCAACGAGAGGGCCTGCTGCGTGAAGTGAAGGCAAAGCAGTCTTATGAGAAGCCTTCAGAGAAGAGAATTCGCGAGCTTGCAGAGGCCATTCGCCGCTCAAGGAAACTGGCCCGCAAGAAGGCCCAGCGTGAGGGACTTCTCCCCATGCCAAAGCCGAAACCGAAGAAGCCACCGCGGAAAAGCCTTTTCCCGCAACTTGACAGTTCGAGTTCCGGTACTGGCCCCAAGACGAAGACCACCTGATCGACCAAGGGCATGCAAACGCCATGCCTTGGTCCGTTCGTGGCCGCCGCAGAGAGACGTTCGCCGAAGACACTGACGGCTGAAAAGTCGTGACAGATCGACCAACCGACGATTGCCGGAGGGAGCGTCAGAAGAGAAAAGTGATGCGAAAGTGCCACGCTGCCGATTGATCCTGTCTGGCCGGAGGAGTCGGGGCACGGCAACAATTTGACCACCGAGACGTGTCCCTCTCATTCTCATCTTGCATCACCTTTCTGAAGGGCGATGTTCCAGTGTCTGCTGGCAGAACTCTTCCGTGGCAGGTCACCACAACGATCAGACCTGCCGTTCATCCGCAAGCGTTCAACTCCATGCAACCACAGCCGGACTTGCCTTCGTCCTTGGCAACCGCATCTCTAACGCAACAACTATCAGGACGCGTTGGCGCCGGACCGCCACAACAACCGGCGGCTTCGTCTCCGTTGTGACCAAGCCCGTCGCATACGCCTGTCTGCGGCAGCACGAGCTTTGTATCTAGTGCGGCCTCCATGTCGCCAGCCAACGCCGCAACGATTGATCTGACCTGCTCATATCCAGTTGCCATGAGAAACGTGGGGGCACGGCCATAGCTCTTCATGCCCACGACATAGAAATCACGTTCCGGCTGGGTGAGCTCGCGCACGCCATGAGGCGGAACATCACCACAACTGTGTTCATTGGGATCGATCAGCGGACCAAGTTCTCGCGCACATTCAAGCCATGGATGGAGATCCAGCCTGATTTCACTGAGCATGGTGAAGTCAGGCCGGAAGCCGGTGGCCACAATAATCTCGTCGGCTACAACCGTCTCTCCATTTTCTGATGCCACCTCGATGGCATCTCCCAGAAGCTTGAATGAGCTCACTCGAAACGGCGACAGCAAGGTTACATGCCCATGTGTGACAGCATCCTTGGCGCGCTGACCCAATGCACCGCGCTGCGCAAGTTGGTCTTCGTCGCCTCCACCGAAAGTCTTGGCGGAAGGCTCGGATCGCATAGCCCAGATGATGTCGGTCGTTGGTATCTGCGATTTCAGCCGGACCAGATTGAGAATTGAATCCATTGCCGAATGTCCCGAACCAACGACGAGAGTGCGTTTGCCGGCGTATCGATCCCGTGCTGTACCCAGCACGTCTGGTACGCCTGACGAGATCCTGCTCTGGGACTCGCGCTCGCCAGGAGCTGGCCTGCCATTGGCACCGGCGGGATTGGGTGAATTCCAGGTGCCTGAAGCGTCAATCACGGCTCGCGCGAGAATGCGCTCGAATTTCTCGTTTCCATGATCGATCGTGAGTTCGAAGGGACGCGAATTGCGGCCTCGGGTCGGAACACGATCCATGCCCAGACGGGTTACAGAATTCACCCTTGAATTGTACCGTACATGGGATGCGATTTCAGGCAGAGACGAGAGAGGTGTCAAATAGAGATCAATCAGTTCTCCACCGGTCGGGTCGCGCTCCGGGTCTGGTTTCTTCCAGCCGGCTCTTGCCAGGAGACGTTCCGCCGCTGAATCGATGTTAAAGCGCCAGGGCGAGAAAACAGTGACGTGCCGCCATTGCTGCACCGCATGGGCCGGGCGAGAACCTGCCTCCAGGACAACGAAAGGCAAGTTCCGTTCGGCAAGATGTGCGGCAGCTGCGAGTCCAACAGGTCCTGCTCCGATGACTGCAATCGGCAAAGCTTCATGAGTGCTCTTGATCATAGAACTCATCCTTCTAGAAGTTAGGAAATAATGGTTGCAACAAGATCCTCAGGCAGGCTGCTCGGCAGAGACGTCACAACAGATCGATTCATCCACGCAGCATTCAGCCACCAGAAAATCCATCAGCGCCCGCATCACAGGGAAATTTGCCCGGCACATCAATGTTGTCCCATCGCGATCCTGGCGGATCAAACCGACAATCACGAGTGACTTGAGGTGATGGGACAGTGTGGATGCAGCAACATCCAGTTTCTGTTGGATGGTGCCAACGGAAAGACCTCCTTCTCCCGCTCTCACAAGCAAACGAAAAATCTCCAACCGGGTTGGGTTTCCGAGGGCTTCAAGGCGTGCAGCTGAATCTCTGATGTTCATGGGATCAACAATAGCAGGCCACTTTCATTTGTCAACCGTAATTCTAGAATTTTAGAAATATCTGTGGCTCGCGTCCACACAAGTTGTCAGGGCTCCTCCTACCCAAAACATCTGTGAAAGGTCGTGCCGTCACTTGATCGTCATGTGACATGTCTATTATTCCCGACATATGAAAAGTGATCTCGCCATAGAGTGCCTGTCGGCCCTTGCCCAGCCCACGCGGCTTGAGGTCTTTCGTCTGCTGGTGAAGCAGGAGCCGGATGGCTTGCCTGCGGGTGAAATCGCCCGCCGTCTGGCAGTGCCTCACAACACCATGTCAACACACCTCAGCATCCTCACACGGGCAGGTCTGGTCAGCGTGGAGCGGCACAGCCGCAGCATGATCTACCGTATCGAACTCAACTGCGTCCGCGCCCTTGTGCTGTTCCTGTTGCGGGATTGCTGCAATGGGCAACCAGAACTGTGCGCTCCTTTGATTGCTGATCTGACGAACTGCTGTTCAACTCCTGGAGGTTCTTGTGCCTGAGCGTGTTTTCAATGTGCTCTTCCTGTGTTCCGGCAACTCTGCCCGTTCCATCTTTGCCGAAGCCATCCTGAACAAGGAAGGGGCTGGAAATTTTGCGGCCTACAGTGCGGGCAGCCAGCCCAAGGGCAAGGTGCATCCCTATACGCTTGATCTGTTGAAGAATCTCAAGCATCCGATTGAAGGCTTGCGTTCAAAAAACTGGAGCGAGTTTGCGAAAGCAAAGGCTCCAAAGATGGATTTTGTGTTCACGGTTTGCGACGACGCTGCAGCTGAGGTTTGCCCGGTTTGGCCCGGCCACCCCATGACGGCTCATTGGGGGATGCCGGATCCGGCTCAGGCAAAGGGCACAGAGGCTGAAGTCCGCCTGGCTTTTGCCGAAAGCTATCGCATGCTCAAGAACCGCATTACCTCATTCATCAATCTTCCTGTTTCTTCAATTGACCGCTTGCGCCTGCAAAGAGACCTTGAGAGCATCGGAAGATCCAAAGCATGACCCTCTTCGAGCGTTATCTCACCCTGTGGGTGTTTCTCTGCATCGTGGCAGGTGTGTTGCTGGGCCAAATGTCGCCGGGCGTCTTCGCGGCCATCGGTGGCATGGAAATATCGAAGGTCAATCTGCCGGTCGCCATTCTGGTCTGGCTGATGATCATCCCCATGCTGGTCAAGATAGATCTTGCAGCCTTGAAGCAGGTGACGAAACACTGGCGTGGCATTGGAATCACACTGTTTGTCAATTGGGCCATCAAGCCCTTCACCATGGCACTGTTGGGATGGCTGTTCATCGGCTGGCTGTTCCGGTCATGGCTGCCAGAGGCGCAGATCGACAGTTACATCGCAGGGCTGATCTTGCTCGGTGCAGCGCCTTGTACAGCCATGGTATTTGTCTGGAGCAACCTTTCTCAAGGTGAACCGCACTTTACGTTGTCGCAGGTTGCGCTCAATGACGCAGTGATGGTGGTGGCGTTTGCACCTATCGTGGCGCTATTGCTCGGTCTCTCCGCCATCGTCATTCCATGGGATACACTGCTTCTTTCGGTGGTCATCTACATCGTCATACCCGTCATCATCTCGCAAATCCTGCGCCGCGGACTGATTGCCGCCGCGCGGCTGGATGACTTTCTGAAGACCATCCAGCCTGTCTCGCTCCTCGCGTTGCTGGCCACGCTCGTGTTGCTCTTTGCATTTCAGGGCGAACAGATACTTGCGCAACCTCTCGTCATACTTCTTCTTGCTGTTCCCATCGCCATCCAGGGCTATGCCATTTTTGGCATCGGTTACCTGATGAACAAGATCAGCGGCGAACAGCATTGCATCGCCGGGCCATCAGCCCTGATCGGAGCCAGCAACTTCTTCGAGCTGGCCGTTGCCACTGCCATCAGTCTCTTTGGTCTAGACTCCGGTGCGGCCCTTGCGACTGTGGTAGGTGTCCTCATTGAAGTCCCAGTGATGCTGTCCCTTGTGAAGATCGTGAACGGCAGCAAGGCCTGGTACGAAAGAGGAGTATCACGTCATGCTTGAATACAATGTCTCTGCCACCCGCATTGATAGCCACGGCAGTGAAGCACAAACAAAGGAAGCACGGCTCGTGCTCGATACTGACATCGCGGGCCGCCTTGATGCTTTCAATCCGGCGGAACTGCTGCTCGCTTCGATTGCGGCGTGCATGATCAAGGGCATTGAGCGCGTGACGCCGCTGATTCAGTTCCAGCTCCGCGGTGTAAGCGTCAAGCTGCACGGTATCCGCCAGGATTCGCCGCCGATGATGACGGAGATCACTTACGAGATCATCGTAGACACCGACGAGGACGATCGCCGTCTCGAACTGCTGCACACCAATGTGCGGAAGTATGGCACCATTTCAAACACCGTTGCCCGTGCCACGAAGCTGGACGGCACGATCAGGCGGGTTTCAACCTCTTCAACTTGAGTTCAGGAGAAGCACATGCGCATCGGCATCAACGGCATGGGCCGCATTGGGCGTCTGGCCTTTCGGGCGGCCTTTGGCGCTGCGGAACGTGGAAGCGATGATCCGCGCCGCAACAATCGCCTTGATATTGTTCATGTGAACGAGATCAAGGGGGGGTCTGCAGCGACAGCGCATCTCCTGCAGTTCGACACTGTGCAAGGCCGCTGGCGGGCAGACGTCAAGACCCAAGGTGAGAATAGCATCTCTGTCAATGGCAAGGAGATTGGCTTCTCATCGAATCCCACGGCCTCTGACGTTCCCTGGGGCGACATCGGCGTGGACGTGGTCATCGAATGCACGGGCAAGTTTCTCAACCATGCGACACTTGACGGGCATCTGAGGCGCGGCGCCAAGCGGGTGATCGTCGCGGCGCCGGTGAAGGAGCCCGATGTCCTCAACATTGTGGTGGGTGTCAACCATCATCTCTATGACCCGGCGAAGCATCCAATCGTCACCGCAGCCTCCTGCACCACCAATTGCCTGGCGCCAGTTGTGAAGGTGGTTCATGAGAACATCGGCATCCGCCATGGGCAGATCACCACCATCCACGATCCAACCAACACCAACGTCGTTGTCGATGCGCCGCACAAGGACCTGCGCCGCGCCCGGTCGGCCATGCTTTCGCTGCAACCGACAACAACAGGCAGCGCCACTGCCATCGCGCTGATCTATCCCGAACTCAAGGGCAAGCTGAACGGCCACGCCGTGCGCGCGCCTGTGCTGAATGCGTCGCTGACGGATTGTGTGTTCGAACTCAATCGCGCAACAACAGCAGAGGAAGTGAACACACTGTTCAAACAGGCGGCGGAAGGGGCGATGGCTGGTATTCTGGGCTATGAGCACTTGCCGCTCGTCTCGGCTGACTATGCCCGTGACACGCGGTCATCCATTGTGGACGGGCTTTCCACGCTGGTGACCGATGGTACCATGCTCAAGGTTTATGCCTGGTACGACAATGAGATGGGTTATGCCTGCCGCATGGTGGACCTGGCCTGCCATATGCAGCACGTGGGCATCTGATGACTTCCGGAACCCGCAATTACGCCATTGTCACGGCAGCCTACTGGGGCTTCACCCTCACCGATGGCGCATTGCGCATGCTGGTGCTGTTTCACTTTTTCAAACTGGGCTATTCGCCTTTCACGTTGTCATTCCTGTTCCTGCTCTATGAAGCAGCCGGCATCGCCGCCAACTTCGTTGGCGGCTGGCTGGCCACACGCTTTGGCATAACGCGCATGTTGATGGTGGGCCTCACGTCGCAGATCACGGGCTTTCTCGTGCTCTCGGCGCTCTCGCCTGAATGGACCGTCTTCGTGTCCGTCGCCTGGGTTGTTGCGGCACAAGGCATCTGCGGTATCGCCAAGGACCTGACCAAAACAGCCTCAAAGTCCGCCATCAAGGTGGCGGAGAAGGAAGCCCGCGCCGAGGATGCCGGCGGACGCTTGTTCCGCTGGGTGGCGTGGTTCACCGGCTCCAAGAATGCCATGAAGGGGCTGGGCTTTTTTCTTGGCGGACTTCTGCTGCAATCCCTGGGCTTCCGCTATTCCCTGTGGTTGATGGCAGGCCTCTTGCTGCTGGTGCTGGCCGGCGTCTTTCTGTCCTTGCCTCGCACCATGGGAAAGGCGAAGGCCAGCTCTTCTGCCAAGGAACTCTTCGGCAAATCAAAAGGCGTCAACCTGCTCGCTGCCGCCCGCATCGCGCTCTTCGGAGCACGTGATGTGTGGTTCGTGGTCGGCGTGCCGGTTTTTCTTTACGCCAATGGCTGGACCTTCACCATGGTCGGCGGATTCATGGCCCTTTGGACCATCTTCTACGGCCTCATCCAGGCGTCCGCC
The DNA here is from genome assembly GCA_016792865.1 of Hyphomicrobiales bacterium. Lineage (GTDB taxonomy): Bacteria > Pseudomonadota > Alphaproteobacteria > Rhizobiales > Aestuariivirgaceae > Aestuariivirga. Next base: position 16,956 of record JAEUMJ010000013.1, read on the forward strand.
CCGGCTGTCGTGAAGCGCAGCGCCGATGGGCTCTCGGCAGAAGTTCCTGCCGCACGTCTATGGTCGGCACTACTCGCAGCAACGCCAACATTGATCATTGCCGCGCTCGCATTTGAAGTCCCGCTCCGCCCCGACGTCATTCTTGTCACGGGCCTCTGTGTCTTCGGTGCCGCCTTCGCTGTGAACTCCTCCGTCCACTCTTATCTCATCCTCGCCTATGCGGGATCAGAAAAGGCGGCCGAAGACGTGGGGTTCTACTATGCTGCCAACGCCGCTGGTCGATTTGGAGGGACGCTGCTGTCGGGCCTGCTCTATCAATGGGGTGGTCTCAATGCTTGCCTCGCAGGCTCGGCACTGATGTTGGTCATATGCTTTCTGGTGACGCTCTTCTTGCCCATTAACCCCAGGACAGAGACCTGAAAGACAGAAAGAGGAGGAGTGTTTCCACCTCGACATGGCCTTGTGCCCCATCGATCATGCACAGACC
>JAEUMJ010000058.1 GCA_016792865.1 Hyphomicrobiales bacterium
TCCTTGCCGAAATCATCCGCGTACGGAGCGACAGCATGGCGCCGTGGCTTTCGGCCTCGCCCAGCAGGGCCAGCATCAGGGCGTGACTGTCCACGATTCCGGTGGACGGCGATAGCACCGCAGCCGTGCAATGCACCTCTGGTTCAAGGGCCTGCGCCTCGGCCTTGTCCAGGCGAACAAGATCGGTGACACCATTGGCCTCTGCCTGGGCGAGCACGGTGTCGAGTTTTGCTTCCTCAGGTGCGGAGGTCGCAACGATGAGCTTCCCCAGCCGCTTCGCCGCAACGCCATGCGAGGCGCAATAGGCATAGAGGAGATCGCGTCCTTCAACGCACAGCCGCGCCTTGAGGCTGCCTTGGGGATAATGGATGCCGGCGTGGATCACTTCGGAATTGCGCGAGGATGTTCCGGTGCCGATCTCGCTTGCGGCCTCAACCACCAGCACCTCGCGGCCCTGCACCGCCAGCGCCCGTGCAATGGCAAGACCCACCACGCCCGCGCCCACAACGATCACGTCAATCCTGTCCGACATGCGGACTGTCTAGAACATTCCCGGGGACATGCAAATCGGCGCAGGCCGTGCCCTGTGGCTACAGTGATTTCGCCGCCAGGTTGGCAATGGCCAGCATCACGCTTTCCAGGTCGGTGATCAGTGGGTTGAGGGTCAGTTCGCGGTTACCCTGACGTTTCAGCCGGAAGGCCGCGAAAACCTTCGCGCACGTATCCTGGGCCTGACGGGCAGCGGCGTGGACGTGCTCGTCATCAAAGGCAGACTTGATGCCCGCGAGAAGGTGCGCGAGGTCCATCTCTCCCACGTCATCACGCATGAGCCTGCCGAGGGCGTCCCCCAGCCTGCTGATTTCCGCCATCAGGCTTTCAATTGCCGCACGTTCCTCGTCTGGGCGCTTTTCCGCCTCAAGGGCCAATTCCCTGATCAGGGTTGCGGCAAGGAGAGGCAAGGACATTCCTGAATTCCAGTCAGAACAGATCGCAGAATCGAAGGAGCGAGGCAGTGGCGCCACGTCAAAGCGGCTATGGCCGCACACTCGGGAACGGTCAATACAACGTTGCCGATTCCGGATTGTTCACCGCAAGTTTTTTTCTCCCGATCCCTCCCACAAGTTGTAGGTGCGGACGGTAAACGCGCGGACTTTGAGTGCAAATCACAACTCAAAGAAGTGGGAGAGGAGTTTCCCGCTCCGGGTCTGGGGAGCGGCAGAGCGGGAAATCTCCCTTACGCATACGGACTGTTTATGCGCACCTTTCGGTTGCTACCGGGTGCATTGGTTATTGCCAAATTAGACCGAGAAATTTTTGCAACTTTTCTTGCGCGAGTTGCAGGCACGCCTTCTCCCATGACACGCCCGCTGCGGCGTTCACCAACCATTAACCATCGGTGCATTGACAACGTCTGCGGGAACAATCGGTCAACGTCTCGACCGTTAATGCTTGAACACGCGAGAACTCGTTCGATTGACCATAGAAAAATCATGACCGCATCTGCCCTTGAAAGCCACGCCCCCATGCGCACCTCCGGCCTCCCCACTCACGCACGGCGTGTGCTTGATGCGACCTATGCAGCCGGGGGCTATGCCGCAGCCGCCTGCATCCTCCTGATCCTGCTCACCACACTGGTGCAGATCGGCGCACGCAGCGCCGGAATCACCGTTCTCGGCCTGACCAGCTATGCGGGCTACCTGATGGCCGCTTCCACCTTCCTCGGCCTCGCCCACGCCCTCAATGCCGGTTCACACATCCGCATCGAAACCATCGGCAAGCTCCTCGGCAAGAACCGCTACTGGCTTGATCTCGTCGCCTTTGCCATCGGCTCTGCGGTTGCTGTCTGGTTCGCCTGGCATTCCTGCAACATGGTCTATCTGACCTACGTGCTGAACGACATCAGCTCCGAACTCGACGCCACTCCCCTGTGGATTCCGCAAGCCACAATGGCTGTCGGCACGGTCGTCTTTACCATCGCCATGCTCGACAACGTCCTGAACCTGCTCCTGACCGGCCATCACCGGATCCAGGCCAACAGCGAAGCACTCTGAGGCGCACACGGTCATGGATCCCATTCTGACGGTCACCCTTCTCCTCGGCCTGATGTTCCTGCTGCTCGCGGCGGGCGTCTGGATCGCGCCGGTGCTCATGGCGGTTGCGGCCGTTGCCATCGACGTGATTGCCGGTCGCCCGGCAGGCTCCTCCATCGCCACGACGGCGTGGTCCGCCTCATCCTCCTGGATGCTCACGGCCCTGCCGATGTTCATCTGGATGGGCGATATCCTGTTTCACTCCCGCCTCTCGGAGGACATGTTCAAGGGCCTTTCCCCCCTCATGCGGCGCTGGCCGGGGGGCCTCCTGCACACCAACGTCATGGGTTGCACACTGTTCGGCTCCGTCTCCGGCTCCTCGGTTGCCACACTCACCACCGTGGGCAAGATGACCATCCCGGAGCTGCGCAAGCGCGGCTATCCCGAACACCTGATCGTCTCCACGCTGGCGGGACCGGCCACCCTCGGCCTCATGATCCCGCCCTCGATCATCATGATCGTCTATGGCGCGCTCACCAACGAGTCGATTGCCAAGATCAACATCGCGGGAATCCTGCCAGGGCTTGTGCTTGCGGCCATGTTCTCGCTCTATGTCGCCTTCAAGGCCCTGACCATGCCGGGCTACAATCCCGTCACCGAAGCGGAGGTGTCGTGGAAGGAAAAGCTCCATGCCTCGCGCAAGCTCATTCCGGTGGTCATGCTGCTTTCGCTCGTGATCGGCTCCATGATGTTCGGCTTTGCCACTGCCACGGAAGCAGCGGCGGTCGGGGTGCTGGGGGCCCTGCTCCTGGCCTTCGCCCAGGGCACGCTGAACAAGGACATGTTCATCGCCAGCCTGATGAGCGCCACCCGCTCGTCGGTCATGATTTCGCTCATTCTCGTTGCGGCAGGCTCCCTCTCGCTTGCCATGGGCTACCTGCGCCTGCCGGAAATGCTGGCCAGCTGGGTTGACGGCCTGCAACTCACCCCGTTCTGGCTGCTGATGGGCCTGCTTGCCCTCTACACCATCCTGGGACACTTCCTTGACGGCATCTCCTGCGTCGCCCTCACCATTTCGATCGTGGAGCCGATGGTGCGACATGCCGGCATCGACATGATCTGGTTCGGCATCTTCATGGTTCTGGTGGTCGAGATGGCGCAGATCACGCCGCCCGTCGGGTTCAACCTCACCGTCCTGCAATCCATGACCGGGCATGACATGTTCAAGGTGGGCTGGTGGTCGGTGCCCATGCACGTCATCATGCTCGCCATGGTTTTTATCCTCATCGCGGTGCCTGGCCTTGCCACCTGGTTGCCCTCGCTGATGATGCCGGTGCGCGGCGCCTGAACCTCAATTCCTGAATCTCATCTCCTGAGTCTCACCGGCTGAACGTCGCGGCGGAGCGTCACGGGACACAGCACCCACGACCGGGTGGCTGACCGCATGGCCGAAGGGCGGGGTCTAGCCCTGCGATGCCGCAACGGCGGCCTTCATTTCGTTCCACCGGGCCACCACGGCCTCTGCCGGAACATCGACCAGCCCCGTTGCCACGGCCTTCGGGTTCTTGTGGGCATAATGACAGGCCAGATGATAGCCCAGCGTGTAGCCCGCCCATCGGGGCAACTCGCCGGTTCCGAAAAACCATTCGCCGTGATCATAGGACTCGCTGTCGATCTCACGTTCGGCGCGCTCAAGCAGCATCGGCCACTCATCCGTTTCCAGGGCGTTGCTCCAGGCAGGCGTTTCGGTTCCGGAAACCAGCTCCGAGAAAATGTCCGCAAGCCCCTCGGACACCAGCGCCTCGCCCAGCCTCATGCCATAGCCGCAACTGTTCCAGCGCATGGAATGGTGGAGTTCGTGTGCGAGCGTGCGACGGAAAAAACCACGCTCAAAATTGTGGCTGAAGCACTCCGCATCCGGATCAAGGGCAATGCTCACCATTCCACGCCGGTAACAGCTACCGCCCATGGCGAGACCCTCGACACAGTCCTGCGGGAGATACTGGATGACGACATCGACAGCATGGCCGTGCAACCGGGCGGGGACAATGCTGTCGATCTGCTCAACCAGAACGGTTGCTTCCTCGCCCAGCTGGTCCCTCCACCCGGCCAGCGAACCTTCCGCTTCCAGAAAATGCAAGTTCAGCTTCATTCCTATCCTGCGTCCCAGTCCTATGGCGAGGGCCGCAAACCTTCCCCGGCATTGCCACTATGCGCCAATCAGCGAAAAATCCGTATTCCGTATGAAGATTTTGAGCGTCAAGCATGAGCAGAATCGCAAGACCGGCCTTAACAAACGGAAAATTCAGCGTCCCGGATTGCGAATAAACATTCAGCACACGGAGCAATCAGGACGTGATATGGGCGATTCCAATGCCGCATCACTCACCCGATAAGGCGTTTGTTCCAGATCAAGGAAGTCCGCAAACATGCCTGTTAGATACTCCTTTCAACCGATCTTTTGCTTCCGTGATGAAAGACGCCGAACATGAGCGTGGAACTCTACCAGAAGATTTCCGTCATTCTTGACGATATGCAAAAGTCGATCGAAGCGACACGCCAATGCGCCGAAGGCGACCTCAGTTGCCTCAAGTCCCGCCTCGACACCCTTGAATCCCGAATTTCCGAACTGAAAAACGTGCACGGCACGAAACTGACTTGCGGCACCGACGAAGGCTGTTGGCGCTGCAGGGCAGCCTGAGCACCTTAGCGGTGAATGGGTGGCCGGGCGTTCTGCTTGCGGTCAAGATAGGCCACCGCCTCATCCCTCAGTACTGAGGGAGACCTTTCACCGTCCATCGCCCGTTTCACGATGAACTTTCCAAGCAGGTCGCGGGCATCTTCAGCGGCCTCGCCGGCAAGACGGTGGCGAACTGCCACCTCTGCCCAGGCCTCCTCGAAGGCCGTGGACAGGATTTCGACGTCTTCGTCCGAGAAAACTCCCGGCAACACCCCAAGAGCGGTCTTCGGCATGGCGGCAATTGTCCCCCGTAACATTGAACTGATCATGACATTCTTTCTGCCCCAGCGGGCGTTGGATGCAAGGGTTGGTGCGGTAATGCACAATGGTCGGGGGCGGGCCAGTCAGAGACAACGCTTCTGGATCACGGGAAACAGGCGTTCGTACTCCCGTTCCGCCACGCCGTAGCACCCGGCAGCCCATTCGATCAGGCCGGGCCGGAGAAGGACCGTCACCCGCCCACGGGAATTGCGCACAAGCTGCGCCCCTTCCAGTTCGTTCAAGGCTTCCGTCACCCCGGCGCGCCGCACCGACAGCATGGTTGAGAGGAATTCGTGCGTCATCTCGATGCCGGCGGAATCAGACCTGTCCTGACACATCAGCAGCCAGCGGGCGAGCCGCTGCGAGAGCCGGTACTGCGT
>JAEUMJ010000073.1 GCA_016792865.1 Hyphomicrobiales bacterium
CCGAGATAGATGCCAAGAGCCAGCGAGGCGGCAAGCGGCAGGCCGGCCAGCCAGCCAAGGCGCGGCTGGGGCGCGGGCTTGCTGCGGCGGGCGCGGGCCTCGCTCAGGGAAATCACGTTTGATGAAGCTGGCGATGGGGGCTCATCCCTCCCCTCAGCGGCGATGCGCTGCAACAGCCGGCCCCGCGCACCATCCGCCACAGGCGGCGTGCTGGCATGGGCCAGCAGCTGGTCCAGTTCGTGATCGCTCATCAGGTCGCGGTCGTTGCTCATCTCAGGTCCTTTCTGTGGCGAGTGTCGCCAGCAGCATTGTCTTGTCGGCGGCGAGGCGCTCTTTCAGGCTGCGGCGGGCCCGTGCCAGGAGCGACTCCAGTGCCTCGACGCTCACCTCCATGATTGCGGCGGCGGCGATGTTCGTCATCTGCTCGAAATGAACGAGCGTCAGCGCCAGTTTCTGCCGTTCCGGCAGTTGCGCCACGGCGGCGTCGATGGCAGCGACGGCACGGCCCCGATCCAGTGTTTCCTCGGCGCTGCTGCGCGTATCGGCAACCTCCAGTCCGGCGTCAATGTCCTGCATGGGTTTTGCCCTGAAACGGTCCATCACGAGATTGCTCGCCACCCGGATCAACCAGCCGCGCAAGGCGCCCGCCTCGCGCACCTGCGAAGGATTGCGCCAGAGCCGGAGGAAAGCCTCCTGCGCCACGTCTTCCGCATCCGCATGGCCGTTCATCATGCGCCACACCACCCGGTGGACGACATGAAAGTGCCTGTCCACCAGCGCCGCAAAGGCCGCAGCATCCTGCGTGGCGGCGCGGGCCAGCAGGTCCGTATCAGTTGAGTGATCCAGACCTGCCGATGCCTTGGCGGGGTCGCGTCCGTTGAGCAAGACGCGCCTGTCAGTGACCGCTGCCTGCAACGTTCGCCGCCTGCGCCAGATAGGACTTGCGCCACGCGCTGCGCTTGAAGTCGTGAGCCTCCGTCATGGACAGGCCTCCATCGTGATCGTTGTCGGCGCTATTGAACATGTCGGCGGAGACCTTGTCGAGTTCTGCCTCCGTCACCACGCCGTTCCTGTCGGTGTCGAGAAGCGCCATCATCTTCTCCACCCGCTGGTGCAGCTTCTTCTGCAGTGCCGACTCCATCTCCTGGGCCGTCACCTGCTTGTCGCCGTTACCGTCCAGCCGGTTGAGGCTGCGGCTGGCCACGGGCGTGAATTCGCCCAGTTCAACCTTGCCGTCCTTGTTGGTGTCGATGCGCTGGAAGGCCTTCTCCGTCCGCGGGAGGTAAGGCTCGCCAGCCAACGCCGCCAGCGAAGAAATCAGTGTAAACCCGGTTGCCAAAATGATGATTTTCTTCACGATTTTACTCCTTGGTTGTCGTGATCGCGGGATCGGAACCGGGGGTTTCCGATCTTCAGACGTGCGGCCAAGGAGATTCCGTCGCGGGGGCGAGCGGATTTTTCAGGGTGCGGGGATGCCGACCAGACGATCGAACAGGGCCGCGATCATCGCTTCCCGTTCTTTCAGCAGGTCTTCGGTGATGCGGACATCGGGAACCTGGGCGGCCGCCGCAATGGCCCGGTTCAGGCCAGGCAAGGCCCTGTCGGGTTCGAATGTGGTGTCGAGGCAGAGACGCAGCACCTGCGTGAGGCGATGGTAGAGCCGAGCCGACTCCAGCAGTTTCCCAGCCGTGCCGCCATCCAGAACCCCTGCATCATGCAGGGCCTGAAAGGCGGCGAAGGTATTTGTGCGCAACACCTCCGGGTGGGCGTTGGCATGCAGCAGTTGCAGGAACTGGGCAATGAACTCCAGTTCCACCAGGCCGCCCCGCATCCGCTTGATGTCCCACGGGCTTCTGGGATCATGCTCGCGCAACATCAGGCTGCGCATGTCCACCACGTCCTTGCGGATCGTCGTTTCGTCGCGCTTCATGGACAGGAACACCTGGATGGCCTCTTGCAGTTCCGTCACCAGCGACGGATCGCCGGCAACGACGCGGGCGCGGGTGAGCGCCAGCTTCTCCCATGTCCAGGCACTTTCGGCATGATAGGTCTTGAAGCTGGCAAGACTTGCCGCAACCGGCCCCTTGCTGCCGGAGGGGCGAAGCCGCATGTCCACCTCGTAGAGCGGCCCTTCCGCCGTCGGAGAGGTCAGGGCCGCGATGAAGCGCTGCGTCAGCCGTTGGTAGAACTGCCCCGCGCTCAAGCTCCGCGTTCCCGACGAGGCCGCCATGCCGTCGGGATGATCATAGACGAGAATGAGATCCAGATCGGACGAGGCGGTCATTTCGCGCCCGCCGAGCTTGCCCATGGCGATCACGGCGACGCGGCCACCGTCCACCCGGCCATGGCGTGCCTCCATGTCCCGCAATGACGCGGCCAGGAGACTGCCGATCAGCACGTCCGCGATGTTGGCAAACCCCTGCCCCGCGTCTTCCGCCGAAACGGTATCTGACAAGACCCGCACGCCGACGCGGAATTGCTGCTCGCGGCCCAGCACGCGGGCGCGGTCCATGCTCTCCTCCAGCGGCAGGTCAGGCGTCAGCAACTGGTCCGCCGCGGCCTGCAACTGCGCCTTTCCCGGCAGCGGCCCGAAGAACCCCGGCTCCAGCACCGCCTCAAGGACGCGCGGACGGCGGCTCAGCCCCTCTGAAAGGCGCGGCGCGGTTCCGAGAATGCGGGTGATGAGATCCAGCAGGCCGGGATTGGCCTTCAGCATGGCGAACAACTGCACGCCCGCGCCAAGCCCGGAGAGAAAGCGGTCAAACTCGGTAAAGGCACGGTCCGCATCACCATCCCGCGCCAGAGCCTGCAGGAGAGCGGGCATCAGTTCGGTCAGGTCTTCGCGGGCGCGGCGGGTGCGGGTTGCGGCATAGCGGCCAAAGTGCCAGCCGCGAATGATGGCGGACACCTCCGAGGGCTGGCGAAAGCCCATGCGGGTGAGTGTCTCGATCGTATCGGGATCATCCTCGCCGCCGGTGAAAACGAGGCTTCCCGTTTCGCCTGCAAGTGCATCGGAGCTTTCAAACAGCCGTGAGGAATGGCGTTGCACCGTTTCCAGAACGCTCCTCAGGCGCTGGGCAAAGGCGCCGCTGTGACCGAAGCCGCAGAAGTGCGCATAGTTCTCCAGCGCCTCCGGCTTTTGCGGAACGTGATGGGTCTGCTGGTCATCGATCATCTGGGCGCGATGCTCGAAGGTGCGCAGCAACACATAGCAATCCTTCAGGTCAGCCGCCGTATCGGGAGTGATCCATTGCGACTCTGCCAGTTGATCCAGCATGGCGAGCGTGCCCCGCCCGCGCAGTTTCGGATTGCGCCCGCCCGCAATGAGCTGCTGTGTCTGCACGAAGAACTCGATTTCGCGGATACCGCCACGCCCAAGCTTCAGGTTGTGGCCCTCGATGGCAATGGCGCCATGGCCCTTCACCGCGTGGATCTGCCGGATGAGAGACTGGACATCGGCGATGGATGCGAAGTCGAGGTACTTCCGCCAGACATATGGGCGGAGGCGGTGCAGGAACTCCTCGCCCAGCGCGATGTCGCCCGCCACCGCGCGCGCCTTGATGTAGGCGGCGCGTTCCCAGTTCTGGCCGAGGTTCTCGTAGTAATGCGCCGCCGCCTCAATGGCGATGGCCACCTGCGTTGCGCGGGGGTCGGGCCGCAGGCGCAGGTCCGTGCGGAAGACATAGCCATGCTCGTCCACATCCTGCAGCAGGGCAACGAGCTTGCGGGTCATGCGGATTGCCATCGTTGCCGGATCCTGCTCGCCCGTGACCGGCATCGTTTCGGGATCGAAGAGGACGATAAGGTCGATGTCGCTGGAATAGTTCAGCTCGAACGCCCCATGCTTTCCCATGGCAAGCACCACGTAACCGCAGTCCCGGTCGGGATGCTCCACGTCTTTCAGGGCAAGCTTCCCGGCATGGTGGTTTTCGAGCAGCAAGGCCGACACCGCCGCCGTCACCGCAGCATCCGCAAAACGGGTCAGGGCGCCCGTGACCTCCATCAGTGTCCAGGCATGGCCCACGTCGGCAAGGGCAAGCAGCATGGCGACCTTCGCCTTGACCTGCCGCAAGACCCGCCCGGTTGCCGCAACGTCAGCGAGGAAGGCCGATTTTTCGGTTTCGGCGCAGAGTCTTGCCAGCACATCTTCAGGAGATGATTCAAGACATTCGGCCACGAAGCCCGGATCGTGCCGCATCAACCCGCGCAAGTAAGGTGAAGCAGACAGGATCGCGTCGAGCAGTGGCCTCGCCCTGTCGAGACGCTGGAGCGTTGCCGGTGCAAGCTCATCATAGAAATGCGGAATGGCAGTGAGATCCCGGCCCAAGGGCCAATGGCCATGGATACGGTGTTCGAGAGAACGGGTCATGGTCTGGGGTGTAGCGCAAGCATGGCCGGAGTCGAGTGCCGACTTTGGCCGCAGCCTGCCGTCCTGTCAGGGTGTGCGAGCAACCCATGGCCGTGCGGGCGGCTGTCCCGGAAGGCGTGCGCGTTGGCGTTTCAGGCCGTCTTGCTGTCGGGCAGCAGAGGCAGTTCCAGTGTCGCCAGAAGTCCGGGCGCGGCATCCCCCAGGGTCAGGGAGCCGCCATGCAGCTTCATCACCGAGGAAACGAGACTGAGGCCCAGGCCATTGCCGGGCTTGTTGCGGCTCTCGTCGAGACGCACAAAGCGGTCGAGCACACGGGTCCGGTCGGCCACGGCAATGCCATGACCCCGGTCTGAAACCGTGATCACCGCCTTGCCGTCCACTGCCTTGGCCGTCACGGTCACTGCGGTTGCTTCGCCTTCATCCACCACGCCATACTTCAGAGCATTGTCGAGAAGGTTGCTCAGGGCCTGGGCCAGAAGCTGGCGGTCGGCCTTCACGGGGATGCTCGCATCCACGTCCAGTGTCAGCGTGCCGCCCGCGTCTTCGACGATGGGTTCATAGAGTTCGGCCACTTCATGCACGATGCTCGCCGCATCGGTCTCGGCAAGCCCCTCGCGCGAATGCCCCGCCTCGGCCCGCGCGATCGAGAGCAAGGCATTGAAGGTGCCGAGAAGCCGGTCACTGTCCTCCAGGGTCTTTTCGAGCGCCTGCTTGTGGGTGGCGTCGTCTTCGGTGCGCAAGGCCGATTCGATCCGGGCGCGCATGCGGGTGAGCGGCGTGCGAAGATCATGCGCCACATTGCTCGACACTTCCTTCATGCCCGCCATCAGGCGCTCGATCTGCCCCAGCATGTCGTTGAGTGATTGGGCGAGACGATCCAGCTCGTCATCGGACCCGGAGACGGGCATGCGCCGCGTGAGGTCGCCCGCCATGATGGTGCGGCTCGTATCGGTGATCGCATCGACCCGGCGCAGGAAGTTGCGGCTCAGCACCCAGCCACCGCCCAGGCCCAGCACCAGCGCCAGCGCCAGCGCCCAGCTCACCGCCTGACGAATGGTCTTGCCGAAAAGGCGCTGCTCTTCCACGTCACGGCCCACCAGCAACGTATATCCGCCCGGCAATGGAGCGTGATAGGCCCGGCCCGTGTGGTTCTGCTGCTTGGGAGGACGGCCCACAACGATGGGGAAATCCACCCAGCCCGGCTCTCCGCTCGCGGAGGCCGGAAGCTTGTCGATATTGCCGATCACCTGCTCGTTGCGGGCATTGGCAAGGAGATAGATGGAGCCTGCGCCTTCATCGATGCGCCGTTGCAGGACGTCCACAACGCCCGCGAGGCTCAGGAGCCTGTATTGATCGGAGAGGCCCTGCACTTCGGCCCTGATGGTTTCGTCGGTCTGGCGTTCCAGGATGCCCACGGTGTTCCAATACACGTAAGCCAGGACGGCAGAGACGGAGAAGGCAAAAAAGATGAGATAGATCGCGGCGAGGCGGAACGTCGAAGTGCGGAATATCTTCGAGTTAAACGTCACGTATCATGTACCCGGCCCCGCGCACGGTCTGAAGCAGGGGTTCCTCGAAACCCTTGTCGATCTTGCTGCGCAGGCGCGAGACGTGCACGTCGATCACGTTGGTTTGCGGATCGAAGTGATAGTCCCAGACATTTTCCAGAAGCATGGTGCGGGTGACGATATGCCCGGCATTGCGCACCAGGTATTCGAGCAGCTTGAATTCGCGGGGTTGCAGCAGGATCGGCTTCCCGCCGCGCGTCACGGTGCGGGAGAGAAGATCCATTTCAAGATCGCAGGCGCGAAGCCTGGTTTCCGCCGTCTGCTCGGTGCCGCGCCGCTTCATGCCCTCCACCCGGGCCAGGAGTTCGGCAAAGGCATATGGCTTGGCGAGGTAGTCATCGCCGCCCGCACGCAGGCCGCGGACACGCTCGTCCACATCGGAAAGGGCACTCAGGATCAGCACCGGAGTTGTCAGCCCCTCGCTGCGGATTGTCTTGATGATGGTGAGGCCGTCAATCTTCGGCAACATGCGGTCAACGATCAGGACATCGTGGACGCCTTCACGCGCGAGGGTCAGCCCCTCCTCGCCGTCGGTTGCAAGATCCGCCACGTGACCGGATTCCTCCAGGCCCTTGACGAGCCAGGAACCGGCCTCACGGTCGTCCTCAATAACCAAAACCCGCATCGTTTTTCCCCGGGCACCCTTGCCCGTTTGAGTCGGTGACTCTCCGGAAGCTAATTGCATGAGCTTGTCTCTCTTGAAAAGGGGGGCGGCGCGGAGACAGTTCAGGGGAACGTCGGGGGAACACTGTCTCCGCGCCTGAGAGCGCGATCGCTGAGCGGGGAAGCGGGCTGCGCTCTTTACTGTTCATGAAATGGGAAGTGACCTTCCCGATTTCAACTCCGTTCACGAGGAAGTGCGACATAACGCTGGTTGTCGCCGGAGCGGACCAACATCAGGACACGCTTGCCATCGCCCTTCCTGATCGCGGCATCGACATCGGCAGCATTGGCCACCTGCTTGCCAGCCACTTCAAGAATGACATCGCCCTCCTTCAGGCCGCGCTCGGCGGCAGCCGAGTTGGGATCGACCTGGGTGATGCGAACGCCGGCACCGTCATCTGCCGGTGCCACCTCGATGCCGAGGGCGGAGAGATCAAAGCCGTCGTCGGGCCTTGTAACGCCGGCCATCTTGTTCGGTTCACCTGGCATGGTGCCAATTTTCACCTTGATGGTTTCCGCCTTGCCATTGCGGATGATGTCGACCGGAATTTCCGTGCCGGGCTTCACCTTTGCAATGGTGCGGGCAAGATCACGGGCGTCGGCAATGTCCTTGCCGTTGACCTTCAGGATCGTGTCACCCTGCTTGATGCCAGCCTGCAGGGCGGGCGAGTTTTCCGTCAGGTCGGCAACGATGGCGCCCTGTGCCTTCGAGAGGCCGAGGCCTTCCGCAAGATCTTCCGTCACCGGCTGGATCTGCACGCCAAGCCAGCCGCGCGTCACGGCGCCATTCGACTTCAGGCTGTCCACCACGTCCCTTACAATCGAGGCGGGGATGGCGAAGCCGATGCCGACGGAACCGCCCGACGGCGAGAAGATGGCCGAGTTCACGCCCACAACTTCACCGTTCAGGTTGAAGGAGGGGCCGCCGGAATTGCCCTTGTTGATCGACGCGTCGATCTGCAGGAAGTCGTCATACGGGCCTGCCCCGATGTCACGGCCACGGGCCGAGACGATACCGGCAGTCACCGTTCCGCCAAGGCCGAACGGGTTGCCCACCGCCATCACCCAATCGCCGACCTTGGCTTCCTGGGAGGACAGCGGAACGGCCGGGAAGGTCTTGTCCGACTTGATTTTCAGAAGAGCGAGGTCTGTCTTCTGGTCTTTGCCCACTACGGTCGCGTCGTATTCTGTGCCGTCCTGGAAGGTGACGGTCACGGACTTGGCACTGTCCACAACATGATTGTTGGTGACGACATAGCCATCATTCGTGATCACAAAACCGGACCCCACGGCCGTGCCTTCACGGCGCTGTGGCTTCTGGTCCGGCATGGAGTTGCCGAACTGGTCACGGAACTGGGGGAACTGGTTGAAGAAATCGCGGAACTGTTCCGGGATCTGGCCCTGCAAGCCCCCACGGCTTGCCACTTCCTCGATCTTCACCTGCACGCTCACGACGGCGGGCATCACTTTTTCAACGAGGGGTGCAAAGCTGCGGGTGGGATCGACAAGCGGGGCAATCTGGGTCTGGGACTGCGCAAGGGCGGGCATGGGAGGCGGCACGAAGGTCGAGGCGGTCAGCAGGGTCGAGCCCATCAAAGCTGCGGCCAGGAGACCAAGAACCGTCTTGCGGGAAGGGGAAAACTTCGCTGACATTTTCTCATCACTCCATCGTCAGGTGGTATGGTGAAGAGATAGGGTTTCCCAACTTACACAGGCATTACGGCGGCATGAATTAACCGTAAGATTTGCGGCAAGCTCGCGGCAAATCGGACTTATTTGCGGACCAGGTCGTCCAGCCTGGCCTTTTCGGCCTCAGTCAGGCCCTCAACCGGAGCGACCGGCGTGGCGCGGCGGCGCAGGACAAAAATCCCGCCCGCCACAAGCACCACGAATGGTGCCAGCCAGAGAATCAGCGTCTCCCGCTTGAAGCGCGGCTTCAGCAGCACGTAGTCGCCGTAGCGGTCCACGACGAAGGTGATGATCTGGTCATCGGTTTTCTGTTGAAGCAGTTGCTCGCGAATGAGGATGCGGAGATCGCGTGCAACCCCCGCGTCGGACTCGTCGATCGACTGGTTCTGGCAAACAAGGCAGCGCAAGCCAGCCGAAATGTTCCTCGCCCTTTGCTCAAGGGCCGGATCCTTCAGCACCTCGTCGGGCTGCACGGCGAAGGCGGGCAAGGCCATCCATGCGGAGAGCAGCAATGCCAGAATGGTCCGTGTACGGTTCATCCCGTCACTCCGCGGGCTGGGGGGCTGCGTTGGGAGCAGCGGCGGCCCGCTTGGGAACCCCGATGCGGAGGCGCCGGTCCGTGAGCGAGAGGATGCCGCCCATGAACATGATGAAGGCACCCAGCCATATGAAGCTCGCCATGGGGTTGAAGGAGGCGCGCACCACATAGGTGCCATCGGATGCCGCATCGCCAAGCACCACGTAAACATCGCCCCAGAATCCCTGGTACAGGCCGACTTCCGTCGTCGGCATGCCGCGCGGGCGGAACTGGCGCTTTTCCGAGACGACATCCTTCACCAACGCCTTGTCTTTCATGATGTCGAAGCGGCCGAGGATGCCATCGTAGTTCGGCCCTGACAAAGGCTCGATACCCTTGAAAACGACGGTGTATCCTGCAACCGGAATGCTCTCGCCCGGCTTGATCGAGGTGATGTGCTCCTCCTTCCAGAGCGACAGCACGATGATGCCGATCACCATCACGCCCAGCCCGCCGTGTGCAAGCGCCGTTCCGAAGGCGCTGCGCGGCAGGCCCTTGAATCGCGCCCAGGCAATGTGAACGGGCTGCGATCCGATCCCTGCCCTTTGGAAGATATCGGCGGCAGCTCCGAAAATCAGCCAGAACCCCATGGCTATGCCCAGAGGTGCCAGCCACGGCCCGCGCACCGTGAGGACGAGGACAAGCAATGTGATGGCGAGGGCTGCCGCGGCGGCCCACCAGAGGCGGCGGAGGGCGTTCAGCACGTCGGCCCGCTTCCACGTCAACATGGTTCCCAGCGGCATCAGCAGCAGGAGCGGCAGGAAGATCGGGCCAAAGGTGAGATTGAAGTAGGGCGGACCAACGGAAATCTTGTCGCCGGTCAGTGTTTCCAGCGCCAGCGGATAAAGCGTGCCGAAGAACACGGCGGTGCAGGCCGCCGACAGCAGCAGGTTGTTCAGCACCAATCCGCCCTCACGGCTCACCGTTGCAAAAAGGCCGCCGGTCTTCAGCGACGGCGCCCGCACGGCGAACAGGGTCAGGCTGCCGCCCACGAAGACGGCAAGAATCGCGAGGATGAAGGTGCCGCGGGCCGGATCGACAGCAAAGGCATGCACGGAGGTGAGAATGCCGGAGCGCACAAGGAAGGTGCCGACAAGGGAGAGCGAAAAGGCAAGGATCGAAAGGAGGATCGTCCAGATCTTCAGCGCCCCGCGCTTTTCGACCACGATCGCCGAATGCAGCAAGGCCGTCGCGATGAGCCATGGCATGAGGCTGGCATTTTCGACCGGATCCCAGAACCAGAAGCCGCCCCAGCCCAGTTCGTAATAGGCCCACCACGCGCCCATGCCGATGCCGATGGTGAGGAGCGCCCAGGAAACCAGTGTCCAGGGCCGCACCCAGCGCGCCCACGCCGCATCGACGCGGCCTTCGATCAGCGCCGCAACGGCAAAGGAGAAGGCGATCGAGAGGCCGACATAACCGGCATAGAGAAACGGCGGGTGAAACGCGAGCGCCGGATCCTGCAGGATCGGGTTGAGGCCGTTTCCTTCCACCGGAGGCGGCATCAGGCGCAGGAACGGATTGCTCGCCGCGGCAATGAAGATGAGGAATGCCAGGCCGACCGAGCCTTGCACTGAGAGAATGCGGGCCTTTGTTGTGTCGGGCAGGTTACGGCCAAACACGGCGACAGCCGCGCCGAAGAGGGCGAGGATTGCCACCCACAGCAGCATGGAACCTTCGTGGTTTCCCCAGACGCCGCTGATCTTGTAGAGCAGCGGCTTCATCGAGTGCGAGTTCTCGGCCACGTTCAGCACCGAGAAATCGGATGTCAGGTAGGCATGGGTCAGCGCGGCAAAGGAGATCAGGAGAAGCGCAAGTTGCAGGAGTGCGGCAACCGAGGCGGACGCCATCAGGACGGCATCGTTCCGCCATGCGCCCCATTGCGGCACAATGGTCTGGTACGCGGCGACAGCAAGCGCCAGCAGCAGTGTGAAATGCCCGATCTCGCTGATCACTGCGCCGTCGTCTGGCCTTCCTGCCAGACCCCCTTTTCCTTCAGCTTGTCCGCCACGTCCTTCGGCATGTATTTTTCGTCATGCTTGGCAAGAACGGTGTCGGCCAGCATCGTTCCGTCACCCTGGAGCGTGCCCTCGGCAACAACGCCCTGCCCTTCGCGGAACAGGTCCGGCAGTTGGCCCTTGTAGGTCACCTTCATGGATTTCAGCGTGTCCGTCACGGCAAAGGAATACATGGCATTCTCGCCCTGCACAAAGGTGCCCTGCTCGACAAGTCCGCCGAGGCGAAGGCGCGTTCCCGGCTGAACCGCCTTTTCGGCGATTTCGCTTGGGGTATAAAAGAAGACAATCGTGTCCCGGATGGCATAGAGGATGAGGCCGGCGGCAATGCCAAGGATCGCGAGAGAGGCAAGGATTACGGCGGTGCGAGTCTGTTTGCGTGTCATTTCAGTCCCAGTTCCTGCGCCAATGCCCCAAGTTCCGACAGCGCACCTTGATCTTTCTCAAACGTGCCCCGCGCTTTTTCGAGCGCCGCCTGGGCAGCGTCCGGCTCTTTCAGCACAACGCGGGCGCGAATAAGGCGAAGCCAGCCATCAAGGTTGTTCGGGTCCGCCTCAAGTTTGGCGGCCAGCCCATCGACCATGGAACGGATCATGGCCTCCTGATCGCCCGCATTCATGCCTGCGGCATCCTGCACCTGCTGTTGGCTGGGGCCGGGCTGAACGGCCTTGGGATTTTTCAGGTTGGCGATCTGCTTCTCCACGGCGGCGCGCCACGGCGCATCGGCTGGCGCATCGGCCAGAAGGTTTTCAAAAGCGGCGAGTGCAGCCGCGTGCTGGTTATCCTGCGAAAGCCCAAGGGCCTCATAGTAACGGGCCTTGCTGTTCTTCGGATCAAGTTTCAGGGCATCGCGCGCCGCCGCCATGCCGTCGGCAGGCACCAGCCCGTTCCCGGAGAACACCAGGATTTCCGCAAGATCGGCATACTGCTCGGCGCTGCCGCCCTTCAGCCTGATGATCTGCCGCATGGCGCGGGCGGCATCGTCGTAACGCGCCATCGCGTTATAGCTGGGCAGGATCACTTCCCAGCCCGCCGCATCATCGGGATTGGCCTGAAGATGTTGCTCCACCTTGTAAATCATCGCTTCAAGGTCGCCGGTCCTTTCCGCATTTGCCATGCGTTCGGCCTGCGGCAGGTCCGGTAGTGAGGGAGCGCCGGTCCTCGCATAGATCGCAAAGGCAATGAGCGGCACCAGCAGCACCGGCAGCAGCAGGAGCCAGCTTCTCGCCCGCCCGGAAGGAAGGCCACCTTCGGCGTTCACGGCCAGGAGGCGCCGGGCCACCTCGGCACGATGGGCATCGGCCTCCTGCGGCGCCAGAAGCCCCCGCGCCAGATCAGCCTCGATTTCGGTCAGCTGGTCTTTGTAGATGGCCATTTGGGCAGAAGCAGAATCAGTGCCCAGCGTGCTGCCCATGCGACGGGCACCCCAAATCAGCGCCACCACCGTCAGCAGCGACAAACCGGCAAATATGAACCAAATTTCCATGTGACCTGAGCGTTCTTGATTTTGACCCTACATATAGATGCAATGCATCAATCCGCCATGGCCCATTGTCGCATGGGCGGCGCGGCTTGTCGGAAAAGAATGGAGGCTGCGCTGCCACTTTGTTATGAGGGCGGTTCAACCGGAAATCGCCCATGAAGAGCCGTTATTCAGTTTTTTCCTTGGCCCGCAATGCCTTCTCCTATCACAAGGATTGGGAACGCGCCTGGCGTTCGCCCTCTCCGAAGGCGGAATATGATGCCGTGATCGTCGGCGCCGGCGGCCATGGCCTCGCCACCGCCTATTACCTCGCCAAGAACCACGGCATGACCAATATCGCCGTTGTGGAAAAAGGCTGGCTGGGCGGCGGCAATACGGGCCGCAACACCACCATCATCCGCTCCAATTACCTTCAGGATCCCTCGATTGCGATCTATGAGCTGTCGCGCTCACTCTACGAGAACCTCTCCCAGGAACTGAACTACAACATGATGTTCTCGCCGCGCGGGCTGATGATGCTGTGCCAGACGGAACATGAATTCCGCGCCATGAAGCGCACCTCCCACGCCAACCGCCTGGCCGGCCTCGACTGCCGCATGATCACGCCGGCCGAGGTGAAGGAGATCGTTCCCATCGTCAATGATGATCCGAACTGCCGCTATCCCATCCTCGGCGCCTACTATCAGCCGCGCGGCGGCACGGGCCGTCACGACGCCGTGGCCTGGGGTTATGCACGCGGGGCCGACGCCATGGGCGTGGACATCATCCAGAACTGCGAGGTCACGGGCATTCGCCGCGAAGGCGACAAGGTCGTCGGCCTCGACACCACGAAGGGTTTCATCAAGACACGGAAGATCGGCGTTGTCGCTGCGGGCCACGTATCCACCATCATGGACCTCGCCGGCGTGCGCATGCCGATTGAAAGCATGTGCTTGCAGGCCCTTGTTTCCGAGCCGATCAAGCCGCTGATCGATTGCGTCGTCATGGCGAATACCGTGCACGGCTACATCAGCCAGTCCGACAAGGGCGAGCTGGTGATCGGCGGCGGCACCGATCCCTACAACAATTATTCGCAGCGCGGCTCATTCACCGCTCTCGAACACACCGTCACTGCACTGGTCGAAACCTTCCCGGTCATTTCGCGACTGCGCATGTTGCGCCAGTGGGGCGGGATCGTGGACATGACGGGAGACCGTTCCCCCATCCTGTCCAAGACGGATGTGCAGGGATTGTACGTGAACTGCGGCTGGGGAACGGGGGGCTTCAAGGCCATTCCGGGATCAGGCTGGGTATTCGCCGACACGATGGCGAACGACCGCCCGCACCCGATTGCAGAGCCCTTCTCACTCAAGCGCTTTACCGAAGGCCGGCTGATCGACGAAAGCGTCGCCGCCGCCGTGGCACACTAAGGGAGGTTACGAATGATTGTTGTCACCTGCCCCGTCTGCGGCATCAAGGGCGATGAAACGGATTTCCACTATGGCGGCCAGGCCCACGTCCGCCGTCCCGCCACCACGGACCCCGTCAACATCACCGACGAGGAACAGCGCGACTATCTCTTCATCCGCCACAATCCCAAGGGCCTCCATTTCGAA
This sequence comes from Hyphomicrobiales bacterium, assembly GCA_016792865.1. Taxonomy (GTDB): domain Bacteria; phylum Pseudomonadota; class Alphaproteobacteria; order Rhizobiales; family Aestuariivirgaceae; genus Aestuariivirga. The sequence continues at coordinate 13,960 of JAEUMJ010000073.1, forward strand.
CGTTGGCGGTGTGACCGTGGTTGCGGCAAGTGGTTCCATGCCGCGCGCGACACCGTAACGCTGGATTTCAAGGCGTTCTACGGCATCACCGAGTTGCCGCCCGTGGAATTGCAGCAGCAGGCGAAAGGCCCATGGGCCGACTATTTCCAATCCCGTGCGAAGGCAAGGTAAGAAGATGACCGGCAAACCCTATCGTCTGGCAACCGGCGGAAGCCGCATTGACCGAACAAAGCCCATCACCTTCTCCTTCGATGGCCGCATGCTCCCGGCCTTCGCCGGTGATACCGTCGCCTCCGCCGTCCAGGCGTCCGGCCAGCGCGTCATGGGCCGCAGCTACAAGTATCACCGCCCGCGCGGTGTCATCGGCCTCGGCTCGGAAGAGATGAACGCGCTCATCGGCGTCGGCATCGGCGCCCGCCACGAACCGAACCTCCGGGCCACGCAGATCGAGCTTTACAACGGCATGACCACGGTTTCCCAGAACCGCTGGCCTTCGCTGAACTTCGACATTGGCGCGATCAACAACAAGCTCTCGCGCTTCTTTCCGGGGGGCTTCTACTACAAGACCTTCATGTGGCCGCGCTCCTTCTGGAAGCACGTCTATGAACCGGTGATCCGGCATGCCGCGGGCCTCGGCAAGGCGGCGGAAGAACGCGATCCCGACTCCTACGAGCACATGCACATCCACGCCGATGTCGTGGTGGTGGGCGGTGGCATTGCCGGCCTGACGGCAGCGGAAGCAGCTGCGGCAGGAGGCGTGCGCGTGCTGCTGATCGATGAAAATCCCGTGCTCGGCGGCATTGCCGATCTCACCGCCGGGAAGGTGGGCGAAGGAAGCGTTGCCGATCACGCCAGGGCGGTTGCCGAACGCCTCGCCGCCCTCCCGAATGTGCAGATCCTGTCGCGCACGACCGCCGTGGGGCATTTCCATCACAACTACATGATGGCCTTCGAGCGTGTGGCCGATCACGACCCCTCTCTCCTTGCCAATGGCGCGCCGCGTCACCGGTTGTGGAAGATCCGCGCCGGCCACATCATTTTGGCATCGGGTGCACTTGAGCGCCCGATTGCCTTTGCAAACAACGACCGTCCCGGCATCGCGCTTGCCTCGGCCGTTCGCGGCATGGTGGAACGCTATGGAGTTGCGCCGGGCACCAACGGCGTTGTCTTCACCAACAACGACGACGCCTACCTCACGGCGCTCGCACTGCGCAAAGCCGGTGTGAATGTCCGCGTCGTGGATAGCCGTGCCCGTCCCCAGGGCGATCTTGTGAAGCTTGCCCTCGCGGAAGGCATTGAAGTTTCCCCCAGTTCCGTGATCTCGAAGGTGGATGGCACGCTCAACGTGAAGTCGGTGAAGATCGCCGCCTATCGCAAGGGCCAGGGCCGGGTCATCACCGAGCGCCAGGTGGATTGCGATTTCATCGCCATGTCGGGCGGCTGGAATCCGGCGCTGCATCTGTGGTGCCACAACGGCGGCAAGATCAGGTTCGACGATGGCCTCGCGAGCTTCCGCCCCAACACCCACACCGACGCCATCACGGCAGTGGGTGCGGCCAACGGCACGATGAGCGTTGCCGAGACCCTGACCGAGGCGGTTGCGGCGGGCGAGGCTGCGGCGAAATCGGTCAATGCCAAGGCCAAGGCCCTCAAGGCCAAGATGCCGGCGGTTGAAGAACCGTCGCGTGGCGCCCTGGAGCCTCTCTGGTTTGCCCCGGCCACGGGTGGCTACAATGAAGGAAACAAGCACTTCATCGACTACCAGAACGACGTCACGGCGGCAGACCTCGAACTCGCCCAGCGCGAAGGCTATGAGTCAGTGGAGCATACCAAGCGCTACACGACCTTCGGCATGGCGACCGATCAGGGCAAGACCTCGAACCTGAACGGGCTTGGCGTGCTGTCGGAGGCAACCGGCAAGTCCATCCCGGAAATCGGTGTCACCACGTTCCGGCCGCCCTATACCCCCTACTCTTTCGGCGCGATTGCCGGTTCTCTCACCAAGGATCTGTTCCTGCCGGTGCGCCGCACGCCGATCTTCCAGTGGCACAAGGACAAGGGAGCCGTGTTCGAACCCGTGGGGCAGTGGCGCCGCGCCTACACCTACCCCACCGCCGGTGAGGACAAGCACGCCGCGATTGCGCGCGAGATTCTCGCGGTGCGCAACAAGGTCGGCCTGCTCGATGCCTCCACGCTCGGCAAGATCGAGATCAAGGGACCGGATGCGGCCGAATTCCTCGACCGCATGTACACCAACATGTTCTCCACCTTGAAGGTGGGCAAGTGCCGCTACGGCCTGATGATGAACGAGCTGGGCTTCCTCACTGATGACGGCGTCACGGTGCGCCTCGCCGATGATCACTTCCTCATGCACACCACTTCGGGCGGCGCCGACCGCATCGCCGCCTGGCTTGAGGAATGGCTGCAAACGGAGTGGACCCACTACAAGGTGTTCGTCACCCCGGTCACGGAGCAATGGGCACAATTTGCCGTTGCCGGTCCGAGGGCACGCGAGGTGTTGCAGAAGCTCGAACCCGACTTCGACATGTCGAACGAGGCATTCCCGCACATGTCCTTCAAGGTCGGCAGGCTCGGCGGCTATCCCGTCCGCGTCTTCCGCATCTCCTTCTCCGGCGAGATGTCCTACGAAGTTGCGACGCCCGCCAATCTCGGGCGCGGTCTCTGGGACGCAATCCTGGCTGCCGGCGAGGAATTCGGCATCGAGGCCTACGGCACCGAAGCGCTGCATGTGCTGCGTGCTGAAAAGGGATACATCGTTGTCGGCGACGAAACCGACGGCACCACGACTCCCATCGACGTCGGTCTCGAAGGTCTTGTCTCCAAGAAGAAGGCAGACTTCATCGGCAAGCGTTCGCTGGAACAGTCCTTCCTCAAGGGTCCGAACCGCAAGCAGCTTGTCGGCCTCCTCACCGATGATCCGAACGAAGTCCTGCCCGACGGTGCCTATGCCGTGCGCGAAGTGAAGGACAAGCCCCCCATGGACATGATCGGCCAGGTGACATCGACCTACATGTCGCCGACGCTGGGCCGCTCGATTGCCATGGCCCTCATCGAGAATGGCCGCGCCCGCATGGGTGAAACCATCTCCTTCCCGCTGGAAGGCGGCAAGGTGGTGAAGGCCAGGATCGTCAGCCCCGTGTTCTATGATCAGGATGGAGGCCGCATCAATGCTTGAGGCCCGCTTTGAAACGCCGCTCGCCAACTGCGAAGCAGCCACCGGCACCTATGTCTCGCTCCGCGAAATCGGCGAGCGCGGGATGATCGACCTGCGCGGATCGGCTGGCGACAAGAAATTCCTGGCCGCTGCAAAGGCGGTGCTGGAAGTGGACCTTCCGAAGCAGCCACGGACCTCGGCGACGTGGGGCGATATCCGCGTGTTCTGGCTCTCGCCGGACCAGTGGCTCATCACCTGCCCCCGTGCCCGTGCCCAGGACTTGAGCGAAGCCCTGTCGGCAGAACTCGCAGGCGTGCATTCCCTGGCCGTGAACGTGTCGGACATGCGCGCGATCATCCGGCTTGAAGGCGAAGGTGTTCGCGAAGTGGTGATGAAGGGAACGTCGATCGACCTGACCCACGGCGACTATCCGCCGGGATCGGTGCGGCGCATGCGCTTTGCCGAGATTGCAGCCCTGCTGCATGTGGTGGAAGACAACGTGATCGACATCTACGTCTTCCGCTCCTACGCGCACTATGCCTGGGAGTTCCTGCGCAAGGCCGCCCGCAAGGGCAGCGAAGTGCGCGTTTTCCCGAAAGCGGTCTGAGCCTCCTGCAAACGAAAAAAACGCCGCCTCCCCTGCGGGAGACGGCGTTTTGCTTTTTCTGAATGCGGCCTCAAGCCATGCTGCGCTTCTTCCAGTCGAACAGCTTGTCGAAACCTCCGAAGGGATAGAGGTGCGGAGCGGCGATCTTCAGCTCCGGCTTGTCGAAGTGCAGCTTCGCAAGCTGGTCCACGAACTCGGTCGGCTCTGAAACGGTGAGCAGCTTGGTGATGTTCAGCGCCTGCTTGCGGATGAAGCGGGCCGAATTTCCGACACCGCACATGGCTGCGTACTTCACCAGCGTCTTGATGGTGGCCGGTCCGGGAATGCCGACATAGACTGGCAGATCAATTCCCGCCGTGCGCAACGATTGCGCCCACAGGGCCAGCGGACCTGCCTCGAACAGGAATTGCGTGGCGATGAAGCCTTCGATGCCATTGGTCTTCAGCCAGGCGTTCTTTTCGGACAGGGCAGCAAGCAAGGCTTCCTCGCCATGCTTCTTGGTGATGTCGGGATTGCCTTCGGGATGGCCGGCAATGCCCATTTTCGTGATGCCGTGCTTCTGGAAGAGGCCGGTTCGCATCATCTGGATCGCGGCGTCGAACTTGCCGATCGGTTCCGGCGCGCCGCCACCCAGGGCAAGAACGGTCTTCACACCTGCCTTGTCGCGGAAGGCAGCAAGGCGGTTGTCAAGGTCGGCCTCGTCACGCACGAAACGCGCCGGCACATGCGGAACGGGTTCAAAGCCAAGCTTGCGAAGCTCGGCACATGCGTTGATCTGGGCGTCGAGGTCTTGAGCTTCGATGAGCGCGATGAACACGGTTGCGCCCGCTGGCATGTTGTCTTTCAGCAGCGGGAATTTCTCGATCTGCTTGCCGGTCACCTCGATGGTGGCCTGGGCCAGAAAGGCAGCCGTGGGATTTGCCATTGCGGCCGATGCGGTGGGGGGAAACTTGACGCTGGTATCCATGGACGTGCCTCGATCAATACGTCGCTATCGTGCCATGCCTGTCGCCCACCGCTCATGCTTTTGCGACATGGACAGCCTGTTCCCGACTGTTCCCCTGATATTGCGTCGCAAAATGACCGCTCGATGACGCCTATGGACAAAATGCCGGAAATGGACCATGGAGTCGCAAACAGACAATTCCCCCGGAGCGTCCCATGTTCGGAGACAAGGCCAAGTCACTGCCCCATTCCGTGGCCCTCATTCTCCTGCCGGAATTCACGATGATGCCGGTCACATCGGCCATCGAGCCGCTCCGGCAGGCCAACCGCTTTGCCGAAAAGGCCCTGTACCGCTGGACCATGCATTCGATAGACGGGCAACCGGTCGCCGCCTCCAACAACATCCTCACGATGGTGAACGGTGATCTTGAAGCCGTGCCGCCGGATTCCTCGATCATCATCTGCGGCGGCCTCAATGTGCAGAAACACGCCGATCGCCGCCTGATCAGCTGGCTGCGCAAGGTGGCCCGGCGTGGTGTTGATATCGGTGCCGTCTGCACGGGTGCTCATATCCTTGCCGAAGCCGGGCTGCTTGACGGCTACAAGTGCACAATCCACTGGGAAAACCTGCCGGGCTTCACCGAGGCATTCCCTGAGCTTGAAGCTACCGGCGGGCTGTTCGAGATCGACCGCGACCGCTTCACCAGTGCCGGCGGCACCACGGCCATCGACATGATGCTGACGCTGATCGCCAGCCAGCACGGGCCTGACCTCGCAGCACAGGTGGCAGAAGCAATCCTGCACTCTCCCATTCGCCATCACAGCGAAAACCAGCGCATGTCGCTCCCCGCCCGCATCGGTGCGCGGCATCCGAAGCTCGTTTCGATCATCGAAAAGATGGAGGGCTGCCTGGAAGACCCGCTCTCGCCCAGCGTGCTGGCAAAGCAGGCGGGACTCTCCACGCGCCAGCTCGAACGTCTTTTCCGCCGCTACCTCGACCGTTCGCCGAAGCGCTACTATCTTGAACTGAGGCTGAAGAAGGCGCGTTCGCTGCTTCTGCAAACAGACCTGTCGGTGATCAACGTGGCACTGGCCTGCGGCTTCTCTTCGCCGTCACATTTTTCGAAATGCTACCGCTCGTTCTATGGCCGCACGCCCTACCGTGAACGGGGCCTGCCCACCCCGGCAGCAGCCGAGGCCACGATGGAAATCGGGGAGCGAATCTGACGATTCGCTCCCCTACTCCGACGGCAGTCCGCGACCGGGGGCAGTAAACGGAATGCTGTCTGAGACAAACTTGTCGAGGCTCAGGCGCGCGTTTCAGGCGCGTCAATGGTATAAAGTTTCACTTAACTCTCGCATGAGTTAGAATCAAGTAGCGTGGGATTTTTCCATATTTCTTTCATTATCAACCTTTTGAATATGTAAACTTGGTTGTCGCAATTCGAATTGAAATAATCTCAAGTTGCAATCGCGCTCAAAGAGATCGAAAATCGGGCAAAGGTTCAATCAGATTGAAGGTGCAGTTGCACCCAGGAGCGCCGGAAGCTTCAGCCGGGCGCGCAAGCCGCCCAATTCCGCCTGATCCAGAGAAGCCTCGCCGCTGTACATCGCGGCTGTTTCCGAAACGATATTGAGGCCCAATCCGGAACCCGGTTTCGACTCGTCCAGCCGCTGCCCGCGCTTCATGGCGATGGCACGCTTGTCGGGCGGAAGGCCTGGGCCATCGTCATCCACTTCGATCATCATCCATGGCCTGCCGTCTTCGCCATTCTGCGTCAGCAAGCGTGCCCGGACCAGCACCTTCGACTTGCTCCACTTGCAGGCGTTGTCCATCAGGTTGCCGACCATCTCTTCGAGATCCTGACGCTCGCCACGGAACTTCAGCGGTGGCCCGGCCTCCACCGTCACCTCAAGGCCCCGGTCGCGGTTGATGCGTTGCAGGGTCCGCGCCAGCGCCTGCAACACGGGGTCCACATCGGTGGCGGAGCCAACGGTCTGGGCGCGGGCGGCGCGGCGGGCGCGATCGAGATAGAGGTTCACCTGCTCGCGCATCACGCCGATCTGCTCCGTCACCTTCTCCGACAAGGGCCCCTTGTGGTCGCGGGCTTCATTCGTCAGTACGCTGATGGGAGTCTTGAGGGCGTGAGCAAGATTGCCAACCTGCATGCGGGCGCGGTCGATGATCTCGAAGTTGGATTGAACCAGAAGGTTCAGCTCGTCGGCGATGGGCTGCATCTCGGCGGGGAAATCGCCCTCAAGCATCTCGACCTTTCCTGCGCGGATGTCGTTCAGCTTCCGCTCCATCACCTTCATCGGCTGGAGGCCGTAGCGAACCTGGAAGAAGATCGCGGCAAGCAGGCCGAACCCGATCAGCGCCAGAGACACGTAAAGCCCACGCCGGAAGGCCAGGACTTCGGTGCGCAGTTCATCGAAGTTGCCGGTCACCACGAACGAGTAGTCGTCATCGCTGCCAAACAGCTTGAGGCGCTGCTCAATGCCGCGGAGCTGATTGCCGGCCCCGTCCACAAGGGAAAAGCGGGCATAGCCCTCCTGGTCGCGCTTGCTCACGGCAGACACGGGCAGGACAAGCGGCGGTTCCAGCAGCGACGCGGAAGAGACGAACTTGCCGCCCTGCTTCAGCGCGATGACCTGCCAGTACCAGCCCGAATCCTGAAGCTGGAATCGTGTGTCGGCAAGGCTCCCCTGAATGCGTGGCGCACCATCGGGCGACAGTTCGATGTTTACCTGCAAGCCATCCATGATGGCGCGCAAGCGGGCGTCGAAGTTCCGCTGCACCGTTTGCTCGAACAGTTCCGACAGCACGATCACCGCAGCCAGAAGCAGCACGACGGCTGTCACGGCCGCCGAAACGGTGAGGCGGAAGGCGAGTGAGTTAGTCCGCATTGCCGGGCGGCTGGACACAATAGCCCATGCCGCGGATCGTATGGAGCACGTCTACGCCCAGCTTTTTGCGCAAACGACCCACGAACACTTCCACGGTGTTGGAATCGCGGTCGAAATCCTGATCGTAGAGATGCTCGACCAGTTCGGTGCGCGAGACGACCTTGCCCATGTGCATCATCAGGTATTCAAGCAGCCGGTATTCGAGCGACGTCAGCTTGATCGCCATGCCGTTCACCAGAACCTTCGCCCCCTTGGTGTCCAGCGTCACCGGCCCACAGGTCAGTTCACTTGAAGCCTGCCCGGCGCTGCGGCGCACCAATGCGCGGACGCGGGCGAGAATTTCTTCCATGTGGAATGGCTTGGTCACGTAATCATCGGCGCCGGCATCGAAACCCGCCACCTTGTCGCTCCAGCGGTCGCGGGCGGTCAGGATCAGGACCGGCATCTTGCGTCCGGCGCGACGCCATTTTTCCAGCACGCTCACGCCGTCCAGAACCGGAAGGCCGAGGTCAAGGATCACGGCGTCGTAAGGCGAGGTTTCACCGAGGTAATGTCCCTCCTCACCGTCAAGGGCCTTGTCCACCACATAGCCTGCATCGGTGAGGGCCGAGGAGATCTGCCGGTTGAGGTCGGCATCGTCTTCAACAACGAGAACGCGCATGAATGAAAAGGCTCCAACTGCGGCAGCCGGGCTCTGCGTCTAAAGGATGTCGCCGCTGCGACCATCCACCATCACACGAGTCAGCTTGCCATCACCCCGCAAAGTGACAGCATAAACGCCGGAGGGCAAGAGTTTGACATTCAACACCTTTGCGCCGGGAACGGCCTGCCGGGCAATGCGGGCAGCCTCGCGCGGGCGGATGCTCACGCGCTGGTCCATGGATCCGCCCATGCCTTCATCGTCACCGAAGTCGGGGTTCTGCACCTGGGCAAAGTCCATGGTGTCGGGCGGAACGGCCCGAAGGAATTCACCCTGATCGGGAAAACGGTAGGCCCGTTTCAGGCGGCCCGCCTCGGCGGGGCCGGCCAGATTGAGCAGCAATCCCGCCGCCGTCGCCAGCGGCAGGATGAATGCAGCAATCCTTGTCAGCAGATTCGTCATGGTACTCCGCCCCAATAGAATTGCCCTGCTCATAGGGCATATAACCTGAACGGCACATGAACGGTTCCGCCTCCGCGAAGACCGGAAAGGGCCTGAGAACAATGGTTTACCAAATCCTTCCGGCTTCCTCAGCGCTTGTTCCGGACGGGGGGAAGCTGCACCGCTGCGGCGATCTTTTCGAGCGACCGACCGCCCACGTAACCCCCCACGCCGATTGACAAAAATTGCCATGCCTCCGGTGGAACAAGGTTCCAGCGGGGGGCAAAGGGCAGTGGATGGCCGACGAGCATGTCGGCCAGCGGCAGGATGAGGCCAACGAAGCCCAGGAAACCAAGGATGGCGATCATCATCAGGGGCCGCCAGGTCTTGGTCAGCCAGGAGTCCGAACCGATCTCGGCCAGAACCGCCGATTGCTGGAGAGCTTCCTCCCGCCCCAGATGCTCCACCAGCCGGGTCTTGAAGTCCGCCTCCAGCTTGCGCCGCAATTCCGTGTCGGCGATGTAGGCGTCGAGGATCTTGTTCACGGGGCCTGACATCAGGCTGCCGACCAGATTCGTGACAAGCGGAACGGGAATGGGCATCAGCGGCCCTCCTTCTTATGGTTCAGGATCAGGTTCCAGGTGACGTGGAGCAGCGCCAGAAGCGCCGCACCCCATGAGCGCCGCGGTTCGGTTTGCGGCGGTGGAGCTGGCGTTGGGGGCAATGGCCGGGGCGGCGCCGGCGTGTCGGCGGGCGGCGCGGGACGGGAGGCAAACAATTCCCCTTCCATGGCACGGCGCTTGACCAATCCCGGCAGGGTCTTGCCACCAGCCCGCACCCAAAGGCCGAGGCGGTGGGGCACGGCAGGAAAATCGCCCTCGTTCACCGCCTTCAGCACGCTCGACGCCCGGAAGGCGCCAAGACCGACATTGTAGGCGAACGATACAAGGGCCGAAAACTGCGTGTCGCTGATCGGCACCTTCACCAGCTGCGCAACGCCCGCTGCGAAATGCTCAACATCCCGCGCCAGGATTGCAGCGCCCTCTTCCGCACTGATGCGGAGTCCGGCTGTCACCTTGGGAGGGCCGGCCATGGAGGTGTGGCCGTAACCAATCGTCCACACACCGACGGCATCGCGATAGGCTTCGCTGCGAAATCCCTCGAAGCGCCGGATCAGGGCCAGTCCTTCTTCTGTCACCTTCATGGCCGCGCTCCTGCGAGGAGGTTGAGCGCCTGAACGGCCCACGCTCCCATTGCGGCGGCAGCGGAAAACATGAGCAGCAGCGCCATCCAGCCTCCCTTTGCGCGCACAACCGTGTCCCGGATTTCGCGTACGTCACTGCGGATCGCCTGCAGCTCGTGCTCCACCGTCTCCATGCGCGCCTGCAGCCCGCCGATTTCCCGTTCCAGACCATTCATCCTGTCATCAGCCATCGTCATGCTATGCGGACCGCCGTCAATGTTGTTGCCCGGCTGTTGGACCCGTTGACCGGGAACACCGCCTTCATGACCGCGCTGACCCCAAGCGTCACCGCCATCTGGAGCTTCAGGGCAATCGGCGAAGTGGCCGTAACAACGGTTGTCAGCGGGAACGGCGTGATCCAGCCGGTAGTGGAAGGAATTGAGGCAGAGATTGTCCCGAAGACCGTTGTATCGTCCGTCAATCTTACCGAGACAATCGACGCGTTTGGGCTCATGCGCATGAAATGGGCGAGGGCGAAAACCAGCCACGTACCTGGTCCGATATCGACCTTGGCGCACTCATAGAAATTGTTGAGTTGCGCCATGGTCACATCGGCAGGCAGGCTTGCCGTGACCACGTTGACATTGGCAGCGTTGCCTGGGCCGCCGCCGCTCGTGGCGGGAACAAGGTCCATGCTCACGCCGTTCTGGCGCTTGCGCAGTGTCTTGCTCGCGGCGCTGTACCAGATTTCTCCGTCGATGGGTGTGGCGGGGTCGGCCTCTCGTGGAGCAAGCCGCAAGGATTGATGCGCGGTGATGACCCCAGTCGCGGCCTCGGCACTCAAGGCTTCCTTGAAGGTTGCGCCATCGGCACTCACCTTGATCTTGAAATCGTCGTTGCCGACCACGCCCATTTCGGCACGGCCCGAAAACCCGGTCTGGAAGAGAAGCGAGGCCGTGTCGGTGGCCTTGGCCTTGTTGACCTTCAACTGATGCCCCTCGCCCTCGTGGTTGAGGAGCGTCGCCGCCGATGAAACGACGAACCGGTTGGTTGGGTCGGCAGTGGCGTGAATGCCGAGATGGTCCAGCGTTTCCGGCGGAGGCGGTGGCGGCGGTGGCGGAGGCGCTTCCCCGCCGGTGGCATGCCAGGCGCTGCCATCGTAAACGATCAGCTTGTCCTCATCGTCGATCCACAGGCGCCAGCCCTCGCGCGGAGCATGAAAGCGCCAGCCGCCGTCGCTGAACACGGCAAGCTTGCCGGTTGCAGTGGCCCATTCGGCGCTTGCTCCTGACGGAACGAGGTACCGGTCACCGTTCGCGGGCGTTGCCGGGGGAGAGGCTTCGTGGCGCGACTTTGCCGAAGCCTGCACCAGTATATCGAGGATGGTGAGTGCCTCGTTGTGCGTGACGTGCTTCTGGGCCTGTGCTGCCGCAAGATAGGGCAACCCCAGGATGGGTGTGTCAGACATTGAAAGTCCTTTCCGTTGTGATCCCTGCGCCCACGGCGCTGCTCAATTGCGCCACCCGCACCGTCACCCGCTGCGGCGTGACGGTGAAGTCACGCGTCATCTCGGCGGTGCTGTAGAGGCATTCCGCCGTGCCGACGTCGATGGTGCGGCAAAGGCGGTCGCCGTCGAGGAACCAGACCCGATAGGCTTCGCTGGTTTCGCCAAGCGGCACCTCCGCAAGATCCCATGAGTCACCGTCGATGCGTGTCTGCCGGATCCATGTGAAGGCCAGCCCATCGCCCGTCCTGGCCATGTGCAAGCGAACCGGCGGCAAGGGCCG
>JAEUMJ010000112.1 GCA_016792865.1 Hyphomicrobiales bacterium
GCCAGCGGGATCATCACCATGAAGGCGAGCATGAAGGACAGCGCCGCCCCTAGGCTGCCTCCCTGGCGGAACATCAGGACAAGATCGCGGCGCAGGAGGGTGGTGAAGTCCATCACGCCGCTCCCGCAAGGGTGATGACGTGATCGGGCTTGCGCAAGCCCTCGCCGTGAATGGCGGCAAGCACGATGCCGCCCGTTTCAAGGTGTCTGCCGACGATGCCCGCCAGGGTTTCCTGCGAGTCCACATCGAGTGCCGTCATCGGTTCGTCGAGAAGCCAGATCGGGCGGCGGGCGGCAAGAAGGCGCGAGAGCGAAAGCCGCCGCCGCTGACCGGCAGACAGCAATTGGACCGGATCATCGGCCAGCCGTTCCATCCTGAAGGGGCGAAGCGCCTCAACGGCGTCGCCGCCCCCCAGCATCGCCGACCAGAACGCAATGTTCTCACGCACGCTCAGCACGTTCTTGAGGGCATCGTGATGGCCGATGTAGGGGCAGTGCCGGGGAATGGCGCGCTCGTCGTGGGGTGTCAGCTCCAGCGTTCCCGCCATGGCCGGCACCAGCCCGGCGATGAGGCGCAGGAGCGACGACTTGCCCGAACCGTTGGGGCCGCGCAGCTCGGCATATTCCCCTGCGGCCAGCGCGAACGACAGCCCGGAAAAGACAACGCGCCCGTTTCGTTCACAAGCGAGCGCGTTGGCGGTGAGTTTCATGACGGGCGGTTTAGCCGCTCAGATCATGTATTGTCCACCGTTCACCGAAAGGGTGGCGCCGGTGATGAAGCCGGCCTGATCGGCGGCGAGGAACACGACGGTGCGGGCGATCTCCTCCGGCTCGCCGACGCGGCCCACCGGGATGAAGGGAAGGATGCGCTCGTTCATCACCTTTTCGGGCACCGCCTTCACCATGTCGGTGCCGATGTAGCCGGGGCAGATGGCGTTGACGGTGATGTTCTTGGCCGCGCCTTCCTGGGCCAGGGCCTTGACGAAGCCGATCTCGCCGGCCTTGGCGGCGGAATAGTTGGCCTGGCCCATCTGGCCCTTCTGGCCGTTGATCGAGGAGATGCAGATGATGCGGCCGAAGCCCCGGTCACGCATGCCGCTCCAGACCGGATGGGTCATGTTGAAAAGGGAATTGAGGTTGGTGTTGATCACCGCCTGCCACTGTTCCAGCGTCATCTTGTGGAACATCGCATCCTTGGTGATGCCGGCGTTGTTGACGAGGATGTCGATGGGGCCAAGGTCGGCCTCCACCTGCCTGATGCCCGCAGCACAGGCTTCGGGGCTGGCGACATCCCACTTGTAGACCGGAATGCCCGTCTCGGCCTTGAAGGCCTGGGCGGCCTCGTCGTTGCCGGCATAGCTTGCGGCCACCTTGCAGCCCGCAGCCTTCAGGGCTTTCGAGATGGCAGCCCCGATGCCGCGGGAGCCTCCAGTGACCAATGCAACGCGAGACATGGACATCCTCCTTGTTCTGTACCCGTTGCATCTAGGCATAGCGGGGTCATGGGCCCCCGGCCATAGTCATTTTGGGTATGGAAAAAGGAATGAGGGCGGGCGCTTGCGCCCACCCTCCCTGTCCATTCCGCCGGGTCCGTCCGGCCAGCCGGTCGAGGTTGCCTCAGGCCACCTTGGCCAGCAGCGGCTCAAGGGCAGGGTGAATGCCGGTTGCTTCCTGCTTGATGAAAAGGAGCGCGGCCCTTTCCGCATCGCTGAGGATGCCGTCACGGGTGATGCGGTCCGAAAGCCAAAGGGCTTCGCCCTCGCTGATCTCCTCGGCGGCCTTCATCTCGTTGAAATAGGCTTCGCGGCGGCGGCGCTGCGCCTCCGTTTCCTTGAAGGTGGCGACACGGTAGATGTCGCGGAGCGATGTCACCATCGCGGCAATGAAGTTGCCGACGTCGGGTTTGGTGTCGTTCAGCCAGGCATCGCGGCGCAATGCCTCCTCGCGGCTTACCGGCGCGTGGTTGGTGGCGAACATCAGGTGATTGGCGATGGCCTTGGCAAAGAGATCGTTCCAGGCCGGATGTTGCGGGGCGCTGGCGGTCGCGTCATTGATCTCGAACAGCACATCGGCTTCCGCCGCCGTGACGGCGATGTTGCCGCCACCGGCATAGGCATAGAGGATGCGCCGGAGCAGCTCGACATCGGCCTCATCGACCATGCCGGGCTTCAGGCTCTTGCCGCTGCGCAGCGGGCCTTCACCGGAGATGACCGCTTCCTTCACCTGCTGAAGCGCGAAGGCAGCGAGGGATTCAGGCGTTGTCTTGGCCTGCTCCAGAACGGCAACCAGAAGCTCAAGCTCGCACAGGCTGTCAACCCGGCCGTCCGCCGAAATCTGGTCGATCAGCCAGCGGGCGTTGTCGCCGCTGACATGGCCGTGCGGTTCCTTCTGGTGGACGATGTAGTCGCACAGCGCCTCGCAGAAGAAGACAGCCCATGTGGGATGGCTGTCGGCGCAGAGGCCGTTGGCCCTGAAGATCGCCTCCGCTTCGGCATCGGTGATGCGGCCATCGTCATAATAGGCGCGGCGGAAAGCCAGCACATCCTCAGCGGTGATGCGGCCGGCCTTGGACACCTTGGCAACGAGATCAGTCAGCATTGGAAGAACTCCCACCCGAATTGCTTTGCAGGGGAGGTAGCATTGCAGCCATTGCGTGCGGATTAAGTGACGGTCGCGCCCGGCCTGAAACCTGCGGGCAAGGTTAACCCATCTTTACCGGTGTCATGTCCCTGGGCCGGGGCGGAAACGGCGGAGGCCCTCCGGCAGCATGTCGGCGAAGCGCCGTTCCAGGCTCGCGCGCGTCTTGTGCAGGTAAAGCCCCGCCGCGACGATGGCGATGCCGATTGCGGAGAGCGCAAAGGAGAACAGGATCGTGTCGCGGAACACGTCCTGTGCGAGGTGCCCAAGATAGAGCGCCACGCCGAAGGCGGCGAACACGGCATAGATGCGGCGGTTGATGAAGAGGCTGTAGCCCAGAAGTGCGACGTTGATCAGGCAGTAGAGGAACTTCTGGAACTCCGGCGCGCCGCTGCTCAGGCTCAGCCCGCCCCAGAAGGCGGCGGCACCGGCCATATGGAGCCAGAAGGTCATGTCCTCCGGTCCCTTGCGGCGGAGGTCGGCCAGCCAGGCAACGATCATCAGGGCGAGGCCGAACCACATGGAAACCGTCCGCCTGATGTCGAACGTGTCGGTATAGGAAGCGTCCGGCGAGCGGGTGAACCACATGGCGAGATCCATCGACATGAACCAGAGGGCCACCGCCGCCACCATCAGGATGAAGGGGAAGCGGTAGGAGCGAACCGCGATGAGGGCCGCCAGCGCCGTGGCCGCTTCCATGTAGAGCCAGCTTCCGTGCACATAGGGAAAGAAGTTCCGGTATTGGCCGGGGTCGCCCTTGGCGTAGTCCCACAGGTTGAGCCAGTCCTGGATGCCGTAGACGATGAGCGGCACCATGGCGATGGCAACGGCGATGGCGAGTCCGCCCGGCGTGCGCGTGGCCTTCGACCGCCACAGCAGATGCCCGGCGATGCCGAAGGCCAGCATGTAGGCGGCGCCGCACATGGCGAGGGCGAGACCGCCCATGCTGTTGAAGGCCTCGTTGGTGAACAGTCCCATCGCCCCCATGATGATGAGGGCGCCCGCATACCAGAGCACATGGGTGAGATCGAAGCGCGGGCCGGTGGCCGTCGCCTTGTCGCGTCCCTGCAGGAAGGCGGAAATCTCCTCGAACTGCGAGGTGCTGATCAGTCCTGCATCACGGATGGCGAGAAGGTCGCGGTCCTGCATGGCATCTCCTTCGGCCTGGAGGTTGGGCCAATCCCGTCCGGGCCGCAAGTCCGCCCCTGCCGCAATGAAAAGCCCACCCGGATCCTTCCGGGTGGGCTGATGATTGTGCCGGGCCCGGTGTGGCTCAGCGCTCGACGCACATGGCAATGCCCATGCCGCCGCCGATGCACAGGGTGGTCAGGCCCTTCTTGGCATTGGTGCGCTTCATCTCGTGCAGCAGCGTGGTGAGCACGCGCGCACCCGATGCCCCGATGGGATGGCCGAGAGCAATGGCGCCGCCGTTCACGTTCACCTTAGCGGTGTCCCAGCCCATGTCCTTGTTCACCGCACAGGCCTGCGCGGCGAAGGCTTCGTTCGCCTCCACGAGGTCAAGATCGGATGCCTTCCAGCCCGCCTTCTGGAGAGCGAGCTTGGAGGCGGGAATGGGGCCCGACCCCATGATGGCCGGATCGACGCCTGCCGTCGCGGCAGACGCGATGCGGGCCAGCGGCGTCAGCCCGCGCTTGGCCGCTTCCGCAGCCGACATGAGGATGAGCACGGCGGCGCCGTCATTGATGCCGGAGGCGTTTGCGGCGGTCACGGTGCCGTCCTTGGAGAAGGCGGGACGGAGCTTGGCGACGGAGTCCAGCGTCACGCCCTTCTTGATGTATTCGTCGTCGGCCACCGTCACATCGCCCTTGCGGGTGGAGATGGTGACGGGGGTGATCTCGTCCTTGAACTTTCCGGCAGCCTGGGCCGCCTCGGCCTTGTTCTGCGATGCGACCGCGAAGGCGTCCTGCTGCTCGCGGGTGATCTGCCACTGCCTGGCAACATTCTCGGCGGTCGTGCCCATGTGGTAGCCGTTGAAGGCGTCCCACAGGCCGTCCCTGATCATGGTATCGATGAAGGTCCAGTCACCCATCTTCACGCCATCGCGGAGGTGGGCGGCGTGAGCCGACTTCGACATGCTTTCCTGGCCGCCGGCGGCGACGATGCGGGCCGAGCCGTCGGCGATCTGCTGGGCAGCGAGGGCGACGGCGCGAAGGCCGGAACCGCAGACCTGATTGAGGCCCCAGGCGGTGGCGCTGTTGGGAATGCCGGCGTTGATCGCGGCCTGGCGGGCCGGGTTCTGGCCCTGGGCGGCAGTCAGCACCTGGCCCAGGATCACCTCGTTCACGTCTTCAGGCGCGACGGCGGCCCGTTCCAGCGCCGCCTTGAGCGCGATGGTGCCGAGTTGTGCACCCGTGAGCGAGGCCAATGCCCCGTTGAAGGAACCGATGGGGGTGCGGGCGGCGGATACGATGACGACGTCTGACATGCAGATCTCCTGGTGACGGCGAGAGAGTGGACTTATGGCAGTTCAATGTCGTTTGCTGCAATGCGACATAGGACTCGGTTAGGCAAGTTCATTCTTTTTTGCACTTGCAATTGTGCGGTGCGGAGAGCAGATTTTTTCGCAGTGCAAGGCCCGGCGTCCGACGGGTCAGTTCCATGTGTCCTGGAGACGTTACAAGTGACCGACGAAACAGCCTCCTCCGCAGGCCAGCCCAAGCAAGAGCAGTCGCGCAACGCCACCGTCATCAAGAAATACGCCAACAGGCGCCTCTACAACACGGCGACCTCCACCTACGTCACGCTGGAGGACCTGGCCCGCATGGTGAAGGAGGGCGCAGACTTCATCGTCTATGACGCCAAGAGCGGAGAGGACATCACCCGCTCGGTGCTCACCCAGATCATCTTCGAAGAAGAGAACAAGGGCGATAACAACCTCTTGCCGATCAACTTCCTGCGCCAGCTCATCCGCTTCTACGGCGACAGCATGCAGGGCATGGTGCCGGGCTATCTGGAATTCTCCCTCGGCAACCTGATGAAAGAGCAGGACAAGGTCCGCAAGCAGATGATGGATGCCTTTGGCGGCGATGCCTTCAAGGCCATGGAAGATGCCGCAAAGCGCAACATGCAGCTTTTCCAGGACTCGTTGAAGATGTTCACGCCCTTCGCCGGCAGCATGCCAGGGGGCTTCCCCAATCCCTTTGCGGCAGCGCAGCGTCCGGCGGAAAAGCCCGCGGCCTCATCCACCGGTACCGCGGGGCCGAGCAAGGACGAATTGCAGTCCCTCAAGGACCAGCTTGCCGCGATGCAAGAGAAGATCGATCAGCTCAACCGCTGAGACGGCAACGGCTGGCGGGATCAACCGGCGAGGCGAACGTCCTCGCCGTTTTCATTTCCGGCACTGCCGACGGCATCGGGCGCTTCGATCTCGCGGCTCAGGAGATCGAGCGCGGCCTTGAGGCGCGCCAGGCTGCCGTCCACCTCGTCCTCCAGGGCCGTGATCTCGTCATGGGCTGCGGGGCCAGGCGCGCCGCTTGCGGCAGCGACCGATTGTGGCGGGGTGGCAGCGGCAGGCCCTTCGGTGCCCGCGGCAGGTTCACCGGCGGTGTCGGCGGTGTCGGCGGCGTCTGGCCCGTGTTCGGCAGGAAGGATCTGGGCGGCGAGTTCCATCAGGATGTCTTCGGTGATCTCGTCCACCTGGTCCGGCTCAGGCGCGGCATCGACGTCCGACCCATGGCCCTGGTTGCCGACGTCGCCAATGACTTCGCCACTGATCGGGCCGGTATTATCGCCCGCGTCCTCTGCCGTGTCGTCGCGCCTGTCCTTGCCGCGCAAGCCGGGCTGCGGGCCGTCGAAGAAGGTAAAGGCGGCGGCGGAGGTTTCCGTCCACGGCGCTTCCGAATCCGGCAGGCCGAGATAATTGCCTTGCAGGAAGTCGATGCCGAGGCTCTTCAGGATTTCCGCATCCGATTCCGTCTCGACCCATTCCGCCACCGTGCGGATGCCGAAATGATGCGCCATCTCGATCAGGGTGCGGGCGAAATAGACGTTCTCCGGATCCTTCACGAGGTTGCGGCAATAGCTGCCATCGAGCTTGATCACATCGATGGGCAGGTCGCGCAGGTTGCGGAACGAGGTGAAGCCGGCGCCGAAATCATCGATCGCCACGCAGCAGCCGGTGGTGCGCAGGCGTTCGAGGAAGGCGAGTGCGGAGGTGAGGTCGGTGAGAGCGGTCGTCTCGGTGATCTCGATCGTCAGGCGCTTCGCCACTTCGCCGGCCATTTCGATCATCTCGATGATCTGTGCGTTCCAGCGCGGATCGTTGGCGGTGGTGGCGGAGAGATTGATGGAGAGGCTGGCCCCTTCATGGCGATGCAGCGTCTCCAGCGCCATCTGCACGACCGCGCGGTCAACCAGCCGAATGAGGCCGAGGCGCTCGGCCACGGGAACCAGATGCCCGGCCGTCACCACCTCGCCGGAGGTGTCGCGCATCCGCAGCAGCGCCTCGTGACAGGCCACCTGGCCGCTCTGCGCATCGATGAGGGGCTGGAACGCCAGATGGAACTTGTTGGAGCGCAGGCACTCGACAATTTCGGCAGCACAGCGGGCGTTCACCATGCGGGAGGTGTTGACCTTCTCGGACGGGAGATGCACGACGAAGCTGTCGCTCGACAGGCGCAGCGCCGCCGAGAGGGCTTCTTCGGCATGGGCGCGGGCCGCGACGCCCGACTCCGCATGAACCGGAAGCAGGACGGCGCCGACCGAGAGCAGCGCCCACACCGGGCCGTGGGAGGTTTCGATCACGCTGTCGCGGGCGACATTGAGGAAACGCTCGATGGCCACGGGAAGATCGGCGCCGGAACAATTGTTGAGGATGAACCCGAACTTGCTGCCGGAGTAGCGCGCAATGCCGTCGCCGGTGCGCGTGACGCCGCGCAGGCGATGCGAGAGGGCGGCAATCACCTCGTCGGCAACTTCGAAGCCGTAGGCTTCATTCACCACATCGAGGTTGCGGATGGCCGCCACTGCGAAGGCGCAACTGGTTTCGCTGCTGCGGGCCTGTCCGATGGCTTCTTCCAGCGCCTCGTCGAGACGGGTGCGGTTCATCATGCCGGTCAGCGGGTCGGTGTGCGACAGGGCGCTCAGCATCTGGTCGCGGCTGTGGCGCTCATCGACGGGGCGCACGATGCCCACGGCCTGCGCCGGGCGGCCGTCCTCGCCGGCAAACCAGCGGCCACGATCCTCGATCCACATGGCGGCAACGCCGAGGGCGGAGTCGGCCCTGAGCTGGTATTCGATATGGTAGGGAACGCCGGTCCCGCTGTCCTCCCCGGCACCGTTCATGATCGCATCGTAACGGCTGGCAAGATTCTCCGGATCGAGCAGCGCGGCAAACTGCTTTCCGTTGATGAGGCATTCGGGCGGTCGCCTCAGCACCGTGTCGGCGCCCAAGCCCCAGGAGAGTGCGTCGCTCTTCAGGTCCCAGTGGTAGGTCACGTCACCTGCCGCCGCGATGGCCAGTGCCACGCTGTCCGGATCCTGCGGGATTAACGTGACGTTGACGCATTCCGCGTCCTCGCCGGATGCGGTGGGCAGTGTCATGCCGGATTCTTCTGTCATGGGTCGGTTCGCCGTGGTCCGTTCGCCGTTATTCTTGCCCACCGGGAGAAAACATGGAGGCACCAGCCGAACGCGCGCCCCTCCCGATCATCAAGACAAGCTAAATGGCGGTCGTAAATTTTTGCAGAACGATCATGGCTAACAGCCGTTAACCTTTGGCTGCTGACGCCGGATCAGAAGCCCAGCGCAAAGCCGTCCTTGCGGGGATCGGAGCCGCCGGCAAGAATCCCGCGCGATTGATCCAGCGTGATGATCTGTCCTCCGCCCAGCGGTTCTGCGGCGGGCACGAGGGTGTGGCCACGGGCGCGAAGATCGCTCACCACGCTTGCCGGCATGGATGCCTCCACGTCCACGTCGCTTCCGGAGGGCACGAGGCGGGGCAGGTCGAGTGCCTCCTGCGGGTCCATGCCATAGACATAGCGGTTCACCACCATGTTGACATGGCCCATGGGCTGGAAGTCGCCGCCCATGACGCCGAAGACCATCTCGGGCTTGCCGTTCTCCGTCGCCAGCGCCGGAATGATGGTGTGGAGGGGGCGCTTGGCCGGGGCGATGACATTGGGATGCCGCGGGTCGCAGGAGAATCCCGCCCCCCGGTTCTGCAAGGTGATGCCTGTCTTCTCCGTGACGATGCCGGAGCCGAAGCCCCAGTAGATCGAATTGATGAAGGAGATGCAGAGGCGATTGCGGTCCACCACCGAGAGATAGACGGTATCCGACGGCGGCAGCGTCACCCGCATGTCGCTTGCCTTGTTCGGGTCGATCGAGGCTGCGAGGCGCTTCGCGGTGGTCTCGCCCAGCAATTCATCGACGGGGACTTCGGCATGTTCCGGATCGGCGATGTGGCGGTTGCGCAGCACCCAGGCCCGTTTCAGTGCCTCGATTTCAAGATGGCGGCGCTGCGGGCCCTCGGGATCGAGCGCCTTCAGGCCGAAGCACTTCAGGATATTGAGGGTGAGCAGCACCGTGAGTCCCTGGCCGGATGGCGGGATCTCATAAATCCGGCGGCCGTTGAACGGGGTGGAGATGGGCTTTACCCAGTCGCATTGCGTGGCGGCGAAATCCTCCAGGGTCAGGAGGCTGCCGCGGGCGCGCAGCGTCTGCACCATGTCCTCGGCGATTGCGCCGGTATAGAAGCCGTCGCGCCCCTCGCGGGCGATCTGCTTCAGCGTTTCGGCGAGGGCAGGGTAGGTCATGATGTCGCCGGCCCGCGGCACGTCACCGTTGCGGAGATAATGCCGCCGCCCTCCGGCATCGGCCTTGAGCAGGGCTTCATGCTCCGGCCAGTCGCGGGCCACGCGGGGAAGGGTGGCGACGCCCGATTCGGCGAGGGCGATGGCGGGGGCAAGGCACTGGCCCAGCGAATAGGTGCCGTGCGAGCGCAGCAGTTCGTCCCAGGCATCGATGGCGCCGGGCACGGTGACGGCATGGACGGACTGCGGCCCGATTGCCGCAAGCCCCGATGCCCGCAACCAGTCCGGCGTTGCGGCAAAGGCGCTTCGGCCCGCCCCGTTGAGGCCGAGGATCTTGCCTTCCGGCGTTGCCAGGATGGCAAAGCAGTCACCCCCGATCCCGGTCATGTGCGGTTCGGTGACACAGAGCACGGCTGAGGCGGTGACGGCGGCATCGACGGCATTGCCGCCCCGGCGCAGCACGTCGATGGCGGCGAGGGTGGCCTGGGGCGAGGATGTGGCGGCCATGGCCTGCTCGCCAAAGGCAAGGGAGCGGCCGGGAAAGGTGAAATCACGCATGATTCGACGACATTATCCGGCAGGCCCGGACCCGCAAGTTGCAATCCCGGTGGCCGTCGCCCCTGTCTGCACGTTCCTGCGGGCCGTTCATGTTGCAATGCAGCGTAATCTGCACAAAGAGCGGGCGATTTGCCTTCATGATATGCAGAATGTGTATGTCTCGCGACAGAAGCATGACGAAATTCGCCCACATTCGCTCATCTGTGACGGAAATCTTCGCTCTTTCGGGCGGAAATTTCCGTCAAGAGGCGTCAGGCCACGGGAGAAAGTGTTACTTCTTCATGAATCCACCAGAATTCCCTGTCATGCGCGATATGCGTTTTTTGCATTTCTCTTTTTGCTGCATTGCACATATCTTCCGGTTGTCGAAAGAAACGAAAAGCAGAAATTCCGGAACCGTCCGGAGCATGTATCAGGAGAACACCATGTTTGAAGTCCTCAAGACCCGCATCACCGCCTGGAAGCGCTACAGCCGCACCGTGAGCGAGCTGAATGCCCTCACCAACCGTGAACTGGCCGATCTGGGCATTGCCCGCGCCGACATCCAGCGCGTTGCCCGCGAGGCCGCACGCTAAATCATTCAAAGGAGAGTGCAGTCCATGAACAGCCTGTCTTTCTTCGGTCGCCTGCTCGAGCGCCGGGCCCGCTACAAGGGTTATCAGGCCATGCGCATGGAGCTGGACTCCCTCTCTGAGGCCGATCTCGCCGACATTGGCGCAAAGCGGTATCAGATGGGCCATGTGGCCCGCGTGAAAGCCCTCAGGTAAGGGCCTTCCCATCCGACAAGTTCCTCCCGGGGCTCGTTGTCCGCGCAAGCGGCGGCGGGCCCCTCCCTTTTTCGGGATACCGGTCCCCGGCTGCGACACCGGCTCCTGACACTGGCCCCGACCCTGGCAACGACCC
The DNA here is from genome assembly GCA_016792865.1 of Hyphomicrobiales bacterium. Taxonomy (GTDB): domain Bacteria; phylum Pseudomonadota; class Alphaproteobacteria; order Rhizobiales; family Aestuariivirgaceae; genus Aestuariivirga. The sequence continues at coordinate 10,871 of JAEUMJ010000112.1, forward strand.
TGGCCCCGACACTGGCCCCGACCCTTGCAACCGCCGCCGGCGGTCTTCCGCGGCATTCCACGAAATGAGCAAAAAGCCCGTTCGAATCGCTGTTGCGAGTCTCGGTGGCATATGTTAGCTCCCGCGCGCGGCGGGAACCTCCCGCATCGCAGCGTTTTGACTTGTGCAAAGTGCTTCCCATCCATTTCAATGACTTAGGTCATCGCCAAAACGGTGCCCGGCGTCGCAATTGAAAGATCGATCGTGGCAACGACAGATCAGTCCCATTCCGGTGTTGCAGGCCGCTATGCCCGCGCCCTGTTCGACCTCGCTACCGAAACAAAGGCCGTGGCCGAGGTGGCCTCTGCCCTTTCCTCCTTCCAGGGCCTCGTTGATGAGTCCGAAGACCTGCAGCGCCTGATGCGCTCGCCCGTCTTCAAGACCGAAGACCAGACGGCCGCCATCGAGGCGCTGGCCGCAAAGGCCGGGATCAAGGGCCTCGCCCTCAACTTCCTGAAGGTGATGGGCAGCAACCGCCGCCTCGCCGCAGTGCCGTCCTCGATTTCTGCATTCAACGCCCTCGTTGCCCAGTCGAAGGGTGAAACGACCGCGGAAGTGACCTCCGCGGAAAAGCTTTCGGCCAAGCAGCTCGCCGACCTCAAGGCATCGCTCAAGGCCGCAACCGGATCCGACGTGGCGCTCGACGCCAAGGTTGATCCCGCCATCCTCGGTGGCCTCATCGTCAAGGTGGGGAGCCGCATGATGGACAACTCGCTCCGCACCAAACTCAATTCACTCAAAGTCGCCATGAAGGGGAACCAGTAATGGATATCCGCGCCGCCGAAATTTCCTCCATCCTCAAGAAGCAGATCAAGGACTTCGGCAAGGAAGCCGAAGTGGCCGAGATCGGCCAGGTTCTCTCCGTCGGTGACGGCATCGCCCGCGTCTATGGCCTCGACAACGTGCAGGCCGGCGAAATGGTCGAGTTCTCGAACGGCATCAAGGGCATGGCCCTCAACCTTGAATCCGACAACGTCGGCGTCGTGGTCTTCGGCTCCGACCGTGACATCAAGGAAGGCGATACGGTGAAGCGCACCGGCGCCATCGTGGAAATCCCCATCGGCAAGGAAATGCTGGGCCGCGTCGTCGATCCGCTCGGCAACCCCATTGACGGCAAGGGCCCGATCAAGGCCAAGGCCCGCGCCCGCGTTGACGTGAAGGCCCCCGGCATCATTCCGCGCAAGTCGGTGCATGAGCCCATGTCCACCGGCCTCAAGGCCGTTGACGCCCTCATCCCGATCGGCCGCGGCCAGCGCGAACTCGTCATCGGCGACCGCCAGACCGGCAAGACCGCCATCATTCTCGACACCATCCTGAACCAGAAGCCGATCCACCTCGCCGGTCCGGAAAAGGACAAGCTCTATTGCGTGTATGTCGCCTGCGGCCAGAAGCGCTCGACGGTGGCCCAGTTCGTGAAGGTGCTGGAAGACAACGGCGCGCTTGAATATTCGGTGATCGTCGCCGCCACCGCCTCCGACCCCGCGCCGATGCAGTATCTCGCACCCTTCGCCGGTTGCGCCATCGGCGAATACTTCCGCGACAACGGCATGCACGCCCTCATCGCCTATGACGACCTCTCGAAGCAGGCTGTCGCCTACCGCCAGATGTCGCTGCTGCTGCGCCGCCCGCCGGGCCGCGAAGCCTATCCCGGCGACGTGTTCTACCTCCACTCCCGCCTGCTGGAACGCGCAGCCAAGCTGAACGACGACAACGGCGCCGGTTCGCTCACCGCCCTTCCGGTCATCGAAACCCAGGCCAACGACGTGTCGGCCTACATCCCGACCAACGTGATCTCGATCACCGACGGCCAGATCTTCCTTGAAACCGATCTCTTCTACCAGGGCATCCGCCCCGCCGTGAACGTCGGCCTCTCGGTGTCGCGCGTGGGTTCGGCGGCCCAGACGAAGGCGATGAAGCAGGTTGCCGGCAAGATCAAGGGCGAGCTTGCCCAGTATCGTGAAATGGCTGCCTTCGCCCAGTTCGGCTCTGACCTCGATGCGGCAACGCAGAAGCTGCTGAACCGCGGCTCGCGCCTCACCGAACTCCTGAAGCAGGCGCAGTTCTCGCCGCTCAAGATGGAAGAGCAGGTTGTCTCGATCTACGCCGGCGTGAACGGCTATCTCGACAACCTTCCGGTCAACAAGGTGAAGTCCTTCGAAGACGGTCTGCTCCGCACGATGCGCGACAAGCACGCTGACGTGCTCGACACCATCCGCACGGAGAAGGCCATCTCGGACGCCACCATGCCGAAGCTCAAGGCGGCGGTTGACGCCTTCGCCAAGTCCTTCGCCTAAGCACAGGGGCTCCGATGCCAAGTCTCAAGGACTTACGCAACCGCATCGCCTCGGTGAAGGCGACACGCAAGATCACCAAGGCCATGCAGATGGTGGCTGCGGCGAAACTGCGCCGCGCCCAGGAAGCGGCGGTTGCCGCACGCCCCTATGCCGAACGCATGGCGGTGGTGCTCTCCAATCTCGCGTCTGCCATGGAAGGCCAGGCGGGCGCACCTGCGCTGCTGGCCGGAACCGGCAAGAACGATGTGCATCTTCTCGTCATCGCAACCGCCGAGCGCGGCCTTTGCGGTGGCTTCAATTCCTCCATCGTCAAGCTGGCGCGTGAACATGCCGATCGCCTCGTCCGCGAAGGCAAGACCGTCAAGATCCTGACGGTGGGCAAGAAGGGCAATGATGCGCTGAAGCGACTGTACGGTCGCTATATCGTCGATGCGGTTGACTTCCGTGGCGTGAAATCGGTGTCCTTCGAGAACGCCACGAGCGTCGCCGACAAGGTGCTTGCCATGTATGAGGCGGGCGAGTTCGATGTCGCGACACTGTTCTTCTCCGAATTCAAGTCGGTGATTGCCCAGAAGCCCACGGCGCTGCGCCTCATCCCGGCCCAGATCGACACCTCCCGCACGCCTGATCTCGGCGGCGCTGTCTATGAGGCGGAGCCGGAAGAGAGCGTCATCCTCGATGATCTCCTGCCGCGCAACATCGCGGTGCAGATTTTCCGCGGCCTTCTTGAAAATGCGGCCTCCGAGCAGGGCGCCCGCATGAGCGCCATGGACAACGCCACGCGCAACGCCGGTGACATGATCAACAAGCTGTCGATCAAGTACAACCGCCAGCGCCAGGCGCAGATCACCAAGGAACTCATCGAAATCATTTCGGGCGCGGAAGCGCTCTGACGAAACTCAAGCACAGGACAGACAGTCATGGCCAAGAAAGCAGCTTCCTCCACCTCCGGTGCCACCGGTCGCATCGTCCAGGTCACCGGCGCCGTCGTTGACGTGGCCTTTGAAGGCACACTTCCGGAAATCCTCAACGCCCTTGAAACCGACAACGGCGGCAACCGCCTCATTCTCGAAGTGGCGCAGCACCTCGGCGAAAATACTGTGCGCACCATCGCCATGGACTCGACCGAAGGACTCGTGCGTGGCCAGGCCGTGAAGGACACGGGCTCGCCCATCACCGTTCCGGTGGGTGACGAGACACTGGGCCGCATCATGAACGTGATCGGTGAATCCATCGATGAAGCCGGCCCGGTGAAGACCAAGGCCCGCCGCCCCATCCATGCCCCGGCTCCCGAATTCGCCGAGCAGTCCACCGAAGCCGAAATCCTCGTGACGGGCATCAAGGTCGTGGACCTTCTCGCTCCTTACGCCAAGGGCGGCAAGATCGGCCTCTTCGGCGGCGCCGGCGTGGGCAAGACCGTGCTCATCCAGGAACTCATCAACAACGTCGCCAAGACGCACGGCGGCTACTCGGTGTTCGCCGGCGTGGGTGAGCGCACCCGTGAAGGCAACGACCTCTATCACGAGTTCATCGAATCCAAGGTGAATGCTGATCCGCACAATCCCGATCCGAACGTCAAGTCGAAGTGCGCCCTCGTCTTCGGCCAGATGAACGAACCGCCGGGCGCCCGCGCCCGCGTGGCCCTCACCGGCCTCACGGTTGCCGAGCACTTCCGCGATCAGGGCCAGGACGTGCTGTTCTTCGTGGACAACATCTTCCGCTTCACCCAGGCAGGTTCGGAAGTGTCGGCCCTTCTCGGCCGCATTCCGTCCGCCGTGGGTTACCAGCCGACCCTCGCCACCGACATGGGCGCGCTGCAGGAACGCATCACCACCACCACCAAGGGCTCGATCACCTCGGTGCAGGCCATTTACGTGCCTGCCGACGACCTGACCGACCCGGCACCGGCCACCTCCTTCGCCCATCTTGACGCCACCACCGTGTTGTCGCGTTCGATTGCCGAAAAGGGCATCTATCCGGCGGTTGACCCGCTCGACTCCACCAGCCGCATGTTGCAGCCCGCCGTTGTGGGCGAAGAACATTATCAGGTGGCCCGTCAGGTGCAGTCGATCCTGCAACGCTACAAGGCCCTGCAGGACATCATCGCCATTCTCGGCATGGACGAGCTTTCCGAAGAGGACAAGCTCACCGTGGCCCGCGCCCGCAAGATCGAGCGCTTCATGTCGCAGCCCTTCGACGTGGCGGCCGTGTTCACCGGCTCGCCCGGCGTGCAGGTGAAGCTCGAAGACACCATCAAGGGTTTCAAGGGCATTGCCAACGGCGAGTACGACCATCTCCCCGAACCCGCCTTCTACATGGTGGGCACCATCGAGGATGCTGTCGCCAAGGCCAAGAAGCTTGCGGCTGACGCCGCCTGATTGAGTGAATGATTGCGCGTCCCCGCCCGAGCGGTGGGGACGGCGCAAAGAGAAAGCGAACGACATGGCACTGCATTTCGAACTCGTCTCTCCCGCCCGCCTGCTGTTCTCCGGCGACGTGGTGTCCGTGCAGATTCCGGGCGCGGAAGGTGAAATGACGATCCTGCCGGGCCACGCGCCCGTGCTCTCCACGCTGAAGCCCGGTGTTGTCTCGATCCAGAAGGATGGCGGCACCGACAAGATCTTCGTGCGCGGCGGCTTTGCCGAAGTGAACGCCAAGGGCCTGACGGTTCTTGCCGAAACGGCGATTGCCCTTGCCGATCTCGATGCAGCAGCGATTGCCCAGCAGATCAGGAACGCGGAAGAAGACGTGGCCGACGCCAAGACCGACGCCGCCCGCGCCAAGGCCGCGGAAACGCTGGATCACCTGAAGGCACTGCAAGCCTCGCTTTGAGGGACTTGCCAAGGACGCACTGAAAGGCCAGCCTTCGCGCTGGCCTTTTTCATTTCGGGGTTTGGATCATGGACCTTCATCTTGCCGGCAAGCACGTCCTGGTCACGGGCGGCACCCGTGGCATTGGCCGGGCCATCGCCGAAACATTCGCGCGTGAAGGGGCCAATGTCTCGCTCTGCGCCCGCACTGCCGGAGAGGTTGCCGATACCGTGAAGGCGTTGCAGGACATGGGCGTGAAAGCCTTCGGCCGCGCCCTCGATGTCACCGACAAGGAGGCGTTGCAGTCCTTCATCGGCGCTGCGGCGCGCGAGATGGATGGGCTTGACGGCATTGTCGCAAACACCAGCGCCCTGTCATCGGGAAGCGATGTCGCCGCCTTCGATGCGGCCTACCGCACCGATCTCCTGCACACGCGCAATGCGGCGGAAGCGGCCATTCCCTTCTTGGAGAAGTCGAAAGCAGGTTCAATCATCGCCATCTCGTCCATTTCGGGATCCGAGGACTATGGCTACGACGGCGTCTCATATGGAACGATGAAGGCCGCACTGTTCTTCTATATGAAATCGCTGGCCCGCCATGTCGCTGGCCGGAACATCCGTGCCAACATCGTTTCACCCGGCACCACCTATTTTGAAGGCGGCTTCTGGGACAGCGTGAAGAAGAACGACCCGCAACAGTTTGCCGAGACCATCGCGTTCAATCCGATGAAGCGAATGGCCACGCCGCAGGAGATCGCCGACGTGACGGTGTTCCTCTCCAGTGCGCGGGCCAGTTTCGTGTCGGGCGCCAATGTGGTGGTGGATGGAACGGCGACGCAACGCATTCCTAACTGAAGGGCAAGAAGCGAAGTTGTCCCTGCAATCGGTCTCACCCATGGGTTTCAGGCCTTGTCGAATCCTTAATGCCTCGCTGGCTAGCGTGGGCCCTGCATGTTCTCGATCCTGAATTCCATCGGCCCCGAAATTCCCCTCACCCTCGTGCTGCTGGCACTGTTGGGTTTGCGCCACAGGGTGACGCCAAAGGTCAACCTCTTCATCCGCGCTCCCATCGCGCAGGTCTTCAACATCATCGATCTCACCGACGGCAAGATCAACCGCTGGAGTTCCACCGTCGTCACCTCCACGCTGGTCGATGCCGCCCATCGCATCTACCGCAAGACCTACACCACAACCCTCACCACCGGCGCGCAACAGACGGGCGAGGCGCTGTTCTCGATCGATGAACGTGTCGAACCCAGGCTTCTCGTGTTGCGCCGGGAAGGGCTTGAAGGCCGCTCCACCGCGAATGAACTGCTTGTCCAGCGCTACATGCTGGAGGAAGAGGACGGCGGCACGCGACTCTCCATGACCTACGAGTGGGGACCGCGCCCGCTGCTCGCGCAGATGCTGGCGCGGGCCGATCTCTGGGGCGGCATCTTCCGCATCAAGGGCCTCGCCGAAACCGGCACGCCCGATGAAAGGCCCTACATGGTGATCTCGGCCGGCGTGGCCCTGATCACCGGCCTGATCTCCATGGGTGCCTTCGGCCTGCTGCTGGGCTGGCGGGCGGCGCTGATGCTGGTGATCGCGCTGTTCGTGCACGAGTTCGGCCACCTCTTGGCCTATCGCCTGATGGGGCAGCCCTGGGGCCGCATGATCTTCCTGCCCTTCCTGGGTGCCGTGGCGCTGCCGCGCCTTCCCTTCCACAGCCAGGGGCAGTCGGTCTTTGCCGCACTCATGGGCCCCGGATTCTCGACACTCCTTGCGCTCCTCTGCCTGATCCCCGCCATGCTCGGTGATGCGCCCAACCCCTATGTGGCCCTCTTCGGGCTGATTGTCGTCGGCCTCAACATCTTCAACCTGCTGCCGGCCGAACCCCTCGACGGGGGTGTGGCCCTGCGCTCGGTGCTGGGCCGCATCATGGGATCGGCAGCACGGTTCGGGTTGATGTTCGTCGGTCTCCTGATCGGCGGCATCGGCATGCTGATGCACCAGTTCGTGCTGGTGCTGTTCGGCGGCATCGCGATTCTCGCCAACATCCGCCAGCGCCGTATCGACGTGGGGCTGGTACCGCTCAGCCGCCTGCAGATCGTCATCACCATCTTTGCCTATGTGTCGATGACGGCCGCCTACATGACCCTGTTCAAGTATTTCCTGGCCTACGCCAGCCTCTTGCAATCCGCCTCCTGACGCCTTAGCGGCCAGAACATCATGGCGCTCACCAGGCACTACCGCGAAAAGCTGAAGGACGGCACGCTCAAGCCCGATCAGGCGCAGCAGGCGGTGCTGGAAAAGCTGTCGGCGCTTTCGGTTGCGCTCAACCTGTCGCCGCCGCAGAAGCCCACGTTGCTGGGTAGGCTCTTCCGCAAGTCGTCGCTGCCCGGCCCGCGCGGCCTCTATGTCTTCGGGGACGTGGGCCGCGGCAAGACCATGCTGATGGACCTGTTCTATGACAGCGTGCAGAACTGGCCGAAGCGGCGCATCCATTTCCACGCCTTCATGCAGGACGTGCACGGCCAGCGCCAGCGTCTGGGCGGCGAGGACGTGATCAACCGCATTGCCGACGAGTGGGCCAGCAACGCACGCCTCCTCTGCCTCGATGAAATGCAGGTTGTCGATATCGCCGACGCCATGATCATCGGCAGGCTCTACGAAGCGCTTCACGCCCGTGGCGTCGTTCTGGTCACAACCTCCAACCTGCCGCCGGAGGACCTCTACCGGGACGGCCTCAACCGCGACCTCTTCCTGCCCTTCATTGCACGTCTGCGCGAAACGCTGGATGTGGTGTCGTTGCAGTCAACAACCGATTACCGGCTTGGCCGCATCCGGGCGCGGGAAACCTTCCTCCACCCCGCCACCGCCGAGAATCGCGTTGCCTTCAACACCCTGTGGAAAGACCTCACCGACAATGCGCAGGGCCGCGCCGAGACCCTGGAGGTGATGGGCCGCAAGCTGGTGGTGCCGAAAGCAGCCCATGGCTGCGCCGCCTTCACCTTCGCGGAACTCTGCATGGAGCCATTGGGTCCGCCCGATTATCTTGCAATATCCAAAGCCTACGCGACGATATTCATCTCCGGGATGCCGCGCCTGAAAGCCTCCCAGAGGAATGAGACGAAGCGCTTCATCCTGATGATCGACACGTTTTATGATGCGCACATCAGGCTGGTTGCGCTGGCGGATGGTCCGCCGGAGAGCATCTTCCCGAAAAACCAGCATGCCTTTGAAAGCGCACGCACGATAAGCCGGCTCAAGGAAATGCAATCACAATCCTGGTGGGGGGCGACCCTCGTCGAAACATAGGTCCACGAAAGTCGGATTTCCCGCCCTTGCCCGCAAGGCTTAAGGGGACTAGAGGAGATGCCGATTTCGCACTGCAACATGCCGCGAAAGAGCGGCGGAGAGGGGTTTCCATGGCGCGCAAGAAAATCGCATTGATCGGTGGTGGCATGATCGGGGGCACGCTGGCGCACCTCGCGGCCCTCCGCGAACTGGGTGACATCACGATTTTCGACATCGCCGAAGGCCTGCCCCAGGGCAAGGCCCTCGACCTGTCGCAGTCGGGTCCGGTCGAGGGGTTCGATGCAAGGCTTTCGGGCACCAACGGCTATGAGGCGATTGCCGGTGCCGATGTCTGCATCGTCACGGCGGGCGTGCCGCGCAAGCCCGGCATGAGCCGCGACGATCTGGTGGGCATCAACCTCAAGGTCATGAAGGCGGTGGGCGAGGGCATCAAGGCCCATGCGCCCAATGCCTTCGTCATCTGCATCACCAACCCGCTCGACGTGATGGTCTGGGCTCTGCAGAAGTTCTCCGGCCTTCCCAAGAACAAGGTGATCGGCATGGCGGGCGTTCTCGACTCCGCCCGCTTCCGTCACTTCCTCGCCGAGGAATTCAACGTCTCCGTCAAGGACGTGACTGCCTTCGTGCTGGGCGGCCATGGTGACACCATGGTGCCGCTGGTCCGCTACTCCACCGTGGCCGGCATTCCCGTTCCCGATCTCGTCAAGATGGGGTGGAGCTCGGAAGAGAAGATTGCCAAGATCGTGCAGCGCACCCGCGATGGCGGTGCCGAAGTGGTGAACCTCCTCAAGACCGGCTCTGCCTATTACGCGCCCGCCTCGTCCGCCATCGCCATGGCCGAGAGCTACCTCAAGGACTACAAGCGCGTCCTGCCCTGCGCCGCCTACCTCGACGGCCAGTATGGCGTGAAGGACACCTATGTGGGCGTGCCCGTCGTGATCGGCGAAAAGGGCGTGGAGCGGATTGTCGAAGTCGTCCTCACCGAGGAAGACAAGGCGGGCTTCACCAAGTCGGTTGCCGCCGTCCATGGCCTCATGGATGCGGCCAGGACGCTGGCGCCCGAACTGGCGTAACGCGCACACTCTCTCTTGAAGGCCATCGAAACCGCGAGGCAGGACACCAGATGAACATTCACGAATACCAGGCCAAGGAAATCCTCCGCCAGTTCGGCGTGCCGACAGGCAAGGGCGCTCCGGCCTTCACCGTCGATGAAGCGGTGAAGGCGGCACAGTCACAGCCAGGCCCCGTCTGGGTGGTGAAGGCGCAGATCCACGCCGGCGGCCGCGGCAAGGGCGGCGGCGTCAAGGTCGTGAAGTCGATCGATGACGTGAAGAAGGAGGCCGAGCGCATGCTCGGCATGACCCTCGTCACCCATCAGACAGGTCCGCAGGGCAAGCTGGTGCAGCGCCTCTACATCGAGGAAGGCACGGCCATCGCGAAGGAGCTGTACCTGTCCATCCTCGTTGACCGTGCCACCTCGCAGGTGGCCTTCATCGTCTCCACCGAAGGCGGCATGAACATCGAGGAAGTGGCCCATGACACGCCCGAAAAGATCACCACGGTGCATGTCGATCCGGCCACCGGGCTGATGCCGCACCACACCCGCCGCATGGCCAAGGCCCTCAAGCTCGATGCCAACCAGGGCAAGCAGATGGCGAAGATGGCGGCCGGCCTCTACAGGGCCTTCGTCGAGAAGGACATGAGCCTGCTCGAAATCAACCCGCTGGTCATCACCAGCGACGGCAACCTCGTGTGTCTCGATGCCAAGGTGAACTTCGATTCGAACGCCCTCTACCGCCATCCGGAGATCATGGAATTGCGGGATCTCACGGAAGAGGACCCGAAGGAAATCGAAGCCTCGAAGTATGACCTGTCCTACGTCGCGCTCGACGGCTCGATCGGCTGCATGGTGAACGGTGCGGGCCTCGCCATGGCCACCATGGACATCATCAAGCTCTATGGCTCAGAGCCTGCCAACTTCCTCGACGTCGGAGGTGGCGCCTCGAAGGAAAAGGTTGCGGCAGCCTTCAAGATCATCACCGCCGACCCGCGCGTGAAGGGCATCCTCGTCAACATCTTCGGCGGCATCATGAAGTGCGACGTGATTGCCGAAGGCGTGATCGCGGCGGTCAAGGAAGTGGGCCTCAAGGTTCCGCTGGTGGTTCGCCTCGAAGGCACCAACGTCGATCTGGGCAAGGACATCATCAACCGCTCCGGCCTCAACGTCATCCCCGCCGATGACCTCAACGACGCCGCCAAGAAGATCGTGAAAGCCGTGAAGGAAGCCGCCTGATGTCCATCCTCGTCAACAAGAAGACCAAGGTCATTTGCCAGGGCATCACCGGCAACAACGGCACCTTCCACACGGAACAGGCGATTGCCTACGGCACTCAGATGGTGGCGGGCGTCACGCCCGGCAAGGGCGGCATGAAGCACCTCGGCCTGCCCGTGTTCGACACGGTTTCGGAAGCCCGCGAGGCGACCGGTGCGGATGCCTCGGTCATCTATGTTCCGCCGCCCTTCGCGGCCGACTCGATCCTCGAAGCCATCGCCGCAGACATTCCCCTGATCGTCTGCATCACCGAAGGCATTCCGGTGGCCGACATGGTGAAGGTGAAGCGGGCGCTTTCCGGTTCCCGCTCGCGCCTCATCGGCCCCAACTGCCCCGGCGTCCTCACCCCCGGCGAGTGCAAGATCGGCATCATGCCGGGCAATATCTTCAAGAAGGGCAAGGTGGGCGTGGTCTCGCGCTCGGGCACCCTCACCTATGAGGCAGTGTTCCAGACCACCCGCCTCGGCCTCGGGCAGACGACGGCCGTGGGCATCGGCGGCGACCCCGTGAAGGGCACGGAGTTCATCGACGTGCTGGAAATGTTCCTTGCCGACCCCAAGACCGAATCCATCATCATGATCGGCGAGATCGGTGGCTCGGCCGAGGAAGAAGCCGCCGAATTCCTCCGCAAGAACAAGGTGAAGAAGCCCATGGCGGGCTTCATCGCCGGGCGCACCGCCCCTCCGGGACGCCGCATGGGCCATGCGGGTGCCATCATTTCCGGTGGTAAGGGTGACGCAGGGTCCAAGGTGGATGCCATGAAGAGGGCCGGAATTGCCGTTTCGGATTCGCCCGCACTTCTGGGCGAAACACTGATGAAAAAGCTGAAGCGGAAATAATTTCGACTAATTTGCAATGGAATTGTAACCGGCGGGGGCGTAAACCCTCGCCGTTACCCCATGGAAATTCCTTCACATGGGGGTCATATGAACAGAGTTCACTGAGTAGGTTACGGGCGATTGCGCCCCCCGGCATGTTGGCAATGAAGCCAATCCCCGCGGAAACCAGACGGGACGGACGACATGAACAAGACGGAAGCCACCGCGGCTTTTGAGGAAACCTCGTTCCTCTATGGCGGAAACGCCCAATTCATCGAGGACCTGTATGCCAGGTATCTGAAAGACCCCGCCGCCGTGGACGCCCACTGGCGGAATTTTTTTGCCAACATGGCCGATGGCCAGGCAAGGCCGCACAGCCCGTCCTGGGCCCGTCCCGACTGGCCGCCGAAGCCGGTCGATGAGCGCACCGCCGCCCTCGACGGCAACTGGGTTGCCCTCGAACAGCTTCTCGCTCCCAAGGTCGCCGCCAAGCTGAAGGGCGAGGGCGCCAGGCCCGCCGCGCCCGCGCCCGCCGCCGGCCCCTCCGCCGACGAGGTCAAGCGGGCCACCAATGACAGCGTGAAGGCGCTGATGATGATCCGCGCCTACCGCATTCGCGGCCACTTTGCGGCTGATCTCGATCCCCTCAAGCTGAAGGACCCGGAGCAGCATCCGGAGCTTGATCCCGCGACCTACGGCTTCGGCCCCAACGACCTCGACCGCCCGATCTTCCTCGACAACGTGCTGGGGCTGGAAAGCGCCACCATGCGCCAGATCGTCGATATCCTGAAGCGGACCTACTGCGGCACGCTGGGCGTCGAGTTCATGCACATCACCGATGCCGAGCAGAAGAGCTGGCTGCAACAGCGCATCGAAGGCCCGGACAAGGAGATCACCTTCACGCCGCAAGGCAAGAAGGCCATCCTCAACAAGCTGATCGAGGCGGAAGGCTTCGAGACCTTCCTCAACGTCAAGTATACCGGCACCAAGCGCTTCGGCCTCGATGGCGGCGAGAGCATGATCCCGGCGCTGGAGCAGATCATCAAGCGCGGCGGCAATCTCGGCGTGCGCGAAATCGTCCTCGGCATGGCCCATCGTGGCCGCCTGAACGTGCTGGCCAATGTGATGGCCAAGCCGTTCTCCGCCATCTTCCATGAATTCCAGGGCGGCTCCACCACGCCGGACGAGGTGGAAGGCTCAGGCGACGTCAAGTATCACCTGGGGTCCTCCTCCGACCGCGCCTTCGACGGCAACACGGTCCACCTCTCGCTCACCGCCAATCCGTCGCATCTCGAAATCGTCGATCCTGTCGTGCTCGGCAAGGCCCGCGCCAAGCAGGACCAGCGCGGCGACAAGACCCGCACCTCCGTGATGCCGCTGCTCATCCATGGCGATGCCGCCTTCGCGGGGCAGGGCGTCATTGCCGAATGCTTCGGCCTTTCCGGGCTGAAGGGCCACCGCTCCGGCGGTTCCCTGCATTTCATCGTCAACAACCAGATCGGTTTCACCACTTCTCCCATCTGGTCGCGGTCCTCGCCCTATCCCTCCGACATCGCCAAGATGATCGATGCACCCATTTTCCATGCCAATGGCGATGACCCGGAATCGGTGGTGTTCGCAGCCAAGGTGGCGACGGAATTCCGGCAGAAATTCAAGAAGCCTGTCGTCATCGACATGTTCTGCTACCGCCGCTTCGGCCACAACGAGACCGACGAGCCTGCCTTCACGCAGCCGCTCATGTACAAGCGCATCTCCGGCCATCGCACCGTGGTGGCGCTTTACGGCGAGCGCCTGGTCGCGGAAGGCGTGATCACCGCGGATGAGTTCGAGGCGATGAAGGCGGACTACCGCAAGCGCCTGGAAGACGCGATGAGCGTGGCTTCGGCCTACAAGTCCAACAAGGCCGACTGGCTCGACGGCCGCTGGGCGGGGATCAAGACCGCCTCTGCCGCCGACGATGAGCGCCGGGGCGCCACGGGTGTTGCCACTGACCGCCTGCGCGAGATCGGCATGAAGCTCACCAAGATTCCGAAGAGCTTCACCGCACACAAGACCATGCAGCGCGTGCTCGACGCCCGCCGCAAGATGATCGAGGATGGCGCCGGCATCGATTGGGCCATGGCCGAGCATCTCGCCTTCGGCACCCTGCTGGATGACGGCTACAAGATCCGCCTTTCCGGACAGGACGTGCAGCGCGGCACGTTCTCGCAACGCCATGCGGTTCTGGTCGACCAGGTGACGGAGAAGCGTTACACGCCCCTCAACCACCTGAAGAAGGATCAGGACATCAAGATCGAAGCGATCAACTCCATGCTCTCGGAAGAGGCGGTGCTGGGCTTCGAATACGGCTACTCGCTGGCCGAACCCAATGCGCTGGTGCTGTGGGAAGCGCAGTTCGGCGATTTCGCCAATGGCGCGCAAGTGGTCTTCGACCAGTTCATCTCGTCATCGGAGCGCAAGTGGCTGCGCATGTCGGGCCTCGTCTGCCTCCTGCCGCATGGCTATGAAGGCCAGGGGCCGGAGCATTCGTCGGCGCGACTTGAACGCTTCCTGCAGATGTGTGCCGAAGACAACATGCAGGTTGCCAACTGCACCACGCCATCGAACTACTTCCATATCCTTCGCCGCCAGCTGAAGCGCGACTTCCGCAAGCCGCTCATCATCATGACGCCGAAGTCGATCCTGCGTCACAAGCGGGCGACCTCGCGGCTTGAGGACATGGGCGAAGGCACCACCTTCCACCGCATCCTCTGGGACGATGCCCAGAGCCTGCCCAACGAGAAGATCAAGCTGCAGAAGGACGACAAGATCCGCCGCGTCATCCTCTGTTCGGGCAAGGTCTACTACGATCTCTACGAGGAACGCGAGAAGCGCGGCATCGACGACATCTATATCCTTCGCGTCGAGCAGCTCTATCCCTGGCCGCACCGGGCGTTGGCCCAGGAACTTTCGCGCTTCAAGAAGGCCGAGTTCATCTGGTGCCAGGAAGAACCCCAGAACATGGGGGCATGGACCTTCGTGCAGCCCGGCATCGAGCGTGTGCTTGAGTTCATCAAGGCAAAGAACACGCGGCCCCGCTATGCCGGACGTGCGGCTTCCGCCGCCACCGCCACCGGCCTGATGAGCCGCCACCTCAAGGAACTCAAGATGTTCCTTGATGAAGCAATGTCCTGATCCCTTTCCATTCTCCCGATTTCATCCGTTCCGAAAGCAACACCCATGAGCACTGACATCAAGGTTCCCACCCTCGGCGAAAGCGTCGTCGAGGCAACAATTGCCAAGTGGCTGAAGAAGGAAGGCGACGCCGTGAAGGCCGACGAGCCGCTGGTCGAACTGGAAACCGACAAGGTGGCCGTCGAAGTGCCCGCGCCCGTCTCCGGCAAGCTGGAAAAGATCCTGGCCCAGGCCGGCTCCACCGTTGCGGTGGGTGCGCTGCTGGGTTCGATTGCCGAGGGTGCAGCCGGTGCGGCCGCATCGGCTCCGGCAAAGGCCGCGGCACCTGCGCCCGCCCTCACGCCCGCCCCAACGCCCGTTCTGGCGGCCAAGGCGGCAGAACAGCCGCTCTCGCCTGCCGTGCGCAAGGCCGTGACCGAAGCCAATGTGAATCCCGCCGATGTGGCAGGCACGGGCAAGGATGGCCGTCTCACCAAGGCCGATGTGGCGGCCCATGTGGCGCGGCCCGCCGCGCCTGCTGCGGCTGCCGCCCCTGTCCTGAACATTCCCGCCGTGCCGCCCGCGCCTGCCGGCGGCGAGGAACGTGTGAAGATGACGCGCCTGCGCGCCACCATCGCGCGTCGCCTCAAGGAAGCGCAGAACACGGCTGCCATGCTCACCACCTTCAACGAGGTGGACATGACGGCGGTGATGGCGCTGCGCAACCAGTACAAGGATGTGTTCGAGAAGAAGCATGGCGTGAAGCTCGGCTTCATGAGTTTCTTCGTGAAGGCGGCGGTGAATGCGCTCAGGGAAATTCCCGCCGTCAACGCCGAGATCGACGGCGAGGACATCGTCTACAAGAACTATTATCACGTCGGCGTTGCGGTCGGCACCGAGAAGGGGCTTGTGGTTCCGGTGGTGCGCAACTGCGACATGCTCTCGTTCGCGGGGATCGAGAAGACGATCGCCGACTACGGCAAGAAGGCGCGTGACGGCCAGCTCCAGATTGCCGACATGCAGGGCGGCACCTTCACCATCTCGAATGGCGGCATCTACGGCTCCCTCATGTCCACGCCGATCCTCAACGCGCCGCAGTCCGGCATTCTCGGCATGCACAAGATCCAGGACCGCCCGATCGCCGTGAACGGGCAGGTGGTGATCCGGCCGATGATGTATCTTGCCCTCAGCTATGATCACCGCATCGTGGACGGCAAGGAGGCGGTCACCTTCCTCGTGCGCATCAAGGAAGCCCTTGAAGACCCGCAGCGTGCGCTGCTCGATCTCTGAGGTTCCGTCCCATGGCACATGATCTCATCGTCATCGGCACCGGCCCCGGCGGCTATGTCTGCGCCATCCGCGCAGCACAGCTCGGCATGAAGGTTGCCGTCATCGAAAAGCGCGCCACCCATGGCGGCACCTGCCTCAACGTGGGCTGCATTCCGTCGAAGGCGCTGTTGCACGCCACCGAACTCCTCGCCGAAACGAAGCACAGCTTCGCCAGGATGGGCCTCATCTCCGATACCAAAGTGGACTTCGGCCAGATGATGAAGTTCAAGCAGGAGGCCATCGACGGCAACACCAAGGGCATCGACTTCCTGCTCAAGAAGAACAAGGTCGAGGTGGTGCGCGGCACGGCCAGGATCCTGGGTGCGGGCAAGGTCGAAGTGGATGGCAAGGTGATGGAGGCAAGGTCCATCGTGATCGCCACCGGTTCCGAATCCGCCCGGCTTCGCGGGGTCACCATCGATGAACGGCAGATCGTGACATCGACGGGTGCGCTGACGCTTGAGAAGATTCCGGGGCATCTGGTCGTCATCGGGGCGGGCGTCATCGGCCTTGAGCTTGGCTCGGTCTATGGCCGCCTCGGCTCCAAGGTGACGGTCATCGAATACCTCGACCGCATCCTGCCCGGCATGGACAGCGAGGTTGCGAAAGCCTTCCAGCGCCTTCTTGAAAGGCAGGGCTTCACCTTCAGGCTGGGCTCGAAGGTCACGGGGGCCACGGCTTCCGCTGCGGGCGTCTCGCTTTCGGTCGAGCCGGCGGCGGGGGGCACTGCTGAAACCGTTGCGGCCGATGTGGTGCTGGTCGCCATCGGGCGCGTGCCCTTCACCGAAGGGCTGGGCGCGAAGGAGGCGGGAATTGCGCTCGATGAGCGTGGCCGCATCATTGTCTATGACCATTTTGCCACGTCGTTGCCGGGCGTTCACGCCATCGGCGATGTGATCCGCGGGCCGATGCTGGCCCACAAGGCGGAAGACGAGGGCATTGCCGTCGCTGAACTGCTTGCAGGCCAGGCGGGTCATGTGAACTATGATGTCATTCCCGGTGTGGTCTACACGGCGCCGGAGGTGGCGAGCGTGGGGAAGACCGAGGACGATCTCAAGGCGGCAGGGGTTGCCTACAAGGCTGGCAAGTTCATGTTCCTTGCCAATGGCCGGGCCAAGGCGAACCAGACCACCGACGGCTTCGTGAAGATCCTCGCCGATGCCGCCACCGACCGGGTGCTGGGGTGCCACATCATCGGGCCGCAGGCCGGTGAGTTGATCCACGAGGTTGCCGTGCTCATGGAGTTCGGCGGCTCGGCGGAAGACCTCGCCCGCACCTGCCATGCCCATCCCACCCTGGCGGAAGCGGTGAAGGAAGCAGCCTTGGCGGTTGCCGGCCGCGCCATTCACAGTTGAGAAACCATAGGATTCCCGACCGTTAAAATTTGAATCTCCTGATTCAGCAGGCGGCAATCGGAATTGCCTAAAACTCCTCTTAACAAAACAAAGAGGGGTGGCTCCATGTCCGGTGACGCAAGAAATGTCGATGTGATGGTTCTCGACGACGACGTTGATCTTCTGACCAGCGTCGCGGAACTGCTGGCCGATGTCGGCTACCGGGTGAAGGGCTTCGCCGACCCGGAGAGCGCCGTCGAGTTTGCCGTGGACCAGAAATTCGCCGTCGGCGTTTTCGATTTCCGCCTCGGCAGCGTGAAGAACGGTCTCGATGTGGTGGAAACGCTGCAGGCCATGGGCTCGAATGCGGCCATCGTGATGGTGACGGCGGATGTGGAACGCTCCACCCAGCTTCGCGCCCTCGGACTCAAGGTGTTTGAGTTCATGCGCAAGCCGGTGCAGCCGCAGGAATTGCTGAACACGGTGGAACGCGCGCTCGAGTATTCCGCCCGCGCCGCCTGATCTCCTGCCTCAAAGGCCCGTCGTCGGCCTTGCCTTGCTGAACCAGCCAAATCGGCCATGGCGGAACGGCGTGGGGTCGACACATGGTGTTTCGCCCGTCACGATTTCCGCCATCAGCTTGCCCGCGCCCGGCCCAAGCCCGAAGCCATGCCCCGAAAAGCCCGACGCCACGAAGAGGCCGGGAATCTTCTCGATCCTGTCGATGACGGGAACGGCGTCAGGCGTCGCATCGATCATGCCTGCCCAGCGCTCCGTCACTTCAATGCCCTGAAAGGCCGGAAAATCCTTCTGCAGGCAATCCAGGGCCTCTTTCAGGATGCCGTTGTAGGGCTTGGGATTCAGGATGCGCCAACGCTCGAAGGGCGAGATTTCATCAAGGCGCCAGTTCTTGCGCATGATCAGTTCGCGGAAGAAGCGCGTGCCGAAGCGCAGTTTCACGCCCTTGTGCTCCAGCATCAGGAGCGGCATGAACTTGTTCATCTGGCGGAAGTGGCCCGGGGTGAGTTCGGCCACCGAGAGATGATTGTGGGTGATGGTGTAACCGCCGTCCATGCGGCGGCGCACGGCATACTTGCTGCCGGAAATGGTGTGGCGCAATCCTGCCTCGCGGGGTGAGGTGCGCATCGCCGAGTTGACCACACCCAGTTGCGGAAACCTGATTCCGGCATTGCGCAGGAAGGCCCGCGTCCAATAGCCCCCCGCAACGATCACCGTATCTGTCCGGATCGTGCCTTTCTCGGTGACGAGAGCCGAGACCCGGCCCGCCGTCCTTTCGATGCCGCGTGCCGCGCAGTTGGTCAGCACCACGCCGCCGCGCTTCTGCAAGGCCCTCGCCATCGCGGGCACGGCCAGAAACGGTTCGGCGCGGCCATCCTCCGCCGTGAACAATCCGCCGCGCCAGGTTTTCAGGCTGCCGGGTGCCAGTGCGGCCACTTCCTTGCTGGAGACAAGCCGGGTGTTGAGCTTGTAGGGCACGGCATTGTTGCGATACCAGGCTTCCTTGTCGGCAAGGTGCTGGTCGGTTTCGCTCATGTAGAGAATGCCGCATTGGCGGAAGCCGGTTTCGGCGCCGACGCGATCATTCATCCTGCGCCACTTTTCGAGGGCCACCTGGATGAGGGGCAGTTCGCGGGGGTCGCGGCCCATCTGCCGGCACCAGCCCCAATTGCGGCTGGATTGCTCGGCGGCGATCTCGCCCTTTTCAATGACGGCAACGAGAAGTCCGCGTTCGGACAATTCCAGCGCCGTCATTACCCCGATGATGCCGCCACCGACAACAACCGCGTCGGCCTTTTCAGGAAAAGTGTCATTGGGGGTGACGATATCGAGCAAGGTGAGGTGGCCGGCCATGAGGCTTGGTAGAACAAGCGCCTGAGCCGGGCAAGGTCAGCATGCCTTACCCTTGGGGAAAAGCCTTGCGATATTGCTGCAGCAAATGGGCGCGGTTGACCTCGGTATAGACCTGGGTGGTGGACAGCGAGGCATGGCCCATCAATTCCTGGATGACCCGCAGGTCCGCCCCGTTGCCCAGGAGATGGGAGGCAAAGCTGTGGCGGAGTGCATGGGGCGTGGCCGAATCGGGCAGTGAAAGCGCCCCCCGCAGCTTCTCCATCAGCAATTGCACGATGCGGGGCGACAGCGGCCCGCCCTTTTCGCCCCGGAACATGGGTTCGGTGGCGGCCAGCTCGAAGGGACAGGCGGCAAGATAGGCCTTCACCGCATCCCGCGCGCCCTCGATCACCGGCACGAGGCGTTCCTTGCCGCCCTTGCCCCTCACCGTCATGGGGTTCCGGTCAAAATCGCGGGGGGTGAGCGACAGGGCCTCGGAGATGCGCAGCCCGCAGGCATACAGCAAGGTCAGCACGGCCCGGTCGCGCAGGCCCACCCAGCCCGGTGCAAAGTCCAATGACACCTCCGCCGTCTCGCGCGCGGCCTGTTCCGGCAAGGGCCGGGGAATGGAATGGGGCAGCTTGGGACTGCGCAGCGCCACATAGGCGCGGTTGACGAAATGGCCGTTGCGTTCGGCAAAGCGGAAGAAGGAGCGGAGCGCCGATACCTGCCTTGCCAGTGAGCGGCTGGCGATGTCGTTGCCCTTGCGATGGGCGAGGAACGACCGGAAATCTGCCAGCGGCAGGCTTTCCAGAACGGTCTTGTCCACGCCGCCGTCGTGGTGGGCGGCGAGGAAAGCGGCGAACTGCGAAAGGTCGCGGGCGTAGGCTTCCCGCGACTTGAGGGCAAGGCGCTTCTCCGAGGCAAGCGACAGGAGCCATTTCCGCGCCACCTCGGCGGCATCGGGAGCAAGCTGGAATTGGGCGGGGTCCATGGGGTCCACAGTTAAGGCGAAGTTATTGCCGGGACGTTACGGCCTGTCGAGGATCGAAGGCCCATAGTGCCCGACGGACGGGAACGGCTCGTAGAAGTGGTGCAGCAGCGCCTTCCAGCGGAGATAGCGGTCGGAGCCGCGGAAGCCCTTTTCGTGCGCCTCCACGCTCTCCCAGCGCACCAGCAGGAGAAAGCGGTCCGGCGTCTCGACGCAGGGCAGGACGGCAATGCCGAGGAAACCCGGTGTGGCCGCAATCAGCGGTTCCGCCTCGCGCATCGCGGCGGTGAAGGCGTCCGCCTGTCCCGCCTTCACCTGCAGGATGGCGTGTTCGGTGATCATATCGACTGGCCCGACTTCTTCCAGTCGGCGAGAAAACTCTCGATGCCCTTGTCGGTGAGGGGGTGGCTGTAGAGCGCCTTCAGCACGGCAGGAGGTGCCGTGGCATAATCGGCACCGATCAGGGCCGCCTCCTTGATGTGGTTCACGGTGCGCATGGACGCGGCGAGGATGTTGGTGTCGAAACCGTAGTTGTCATAGATCGTGCGGATCTCGCCGATCAGGTCCATGCCCGGAAGCCCGATGTCATCAAGGCGGCCCACGAAGGGAGAGATGAACGTCGCGCCCGCCTTCGCGGCCAGCAGCGCCTGATTGGCCGAGAAACAGAGGGTGACGTTCACCATCACGTCCTTCTCCCGGAAATGCCGGCACGCCTTCAGCCCGGCGGGGGTGAGCGGAACCTTCACGGCAACGTTCTTGGCGATGGCGCTCAGCTCGCTGCCCTCGCGCACCATGCCGTCGAAATCGAGTGCGGCCACCTCGGCCGAAACCGGACCTTCGACGAAGCTGCAGATCTCGGCGATCACCTCCCTGATCTTCCGGCCAGACTTGGCGATGATGGAGGGATTGGTGGTGACACCGTCAACGAGGCCCATGTCATGACAGGCCCTGAGTTCGGCAATGTCGGCGCTATCGGCAAAGAACTTCATGGTGGTTTCTCCTTTTCAGGCGCGGAAGTCGCGTTGGCACAGTCCTGCGGCAAGGCCACAGAGATGATCGAGGATCGTGTCGGAAACAGCGGTGGCGATGGCGTTGCCGTCGAGACGTGACACGGGCCGCAGGAAACGCAGGGAATTGGTGATGAACACGGCATCGGCGTCCGTGAGCTGTTCCGGCGTAAGCACCGTTTCCTCCGGCGTGAGGCCGAGCGCCTGGGCATGGAGCAGCAACACACCCCGCATCACGCCGGGCAGGATGGCCTGGTCGCGGGCGGGGGTGAGGAGATGCCGTCCCCTCACCGCGAAGACGTTGGCAATGCTGGTGCAGGCGACGTTTCCGGCACTGTTCAGCATCAGGGCATCATCGGCACCCGCCGCCGCCGCCTCGCGGGCGGCAGCGATGTTGTCGGCATAGCTCAGTGTCTTGTGGGTGGCTGCAATGCTTCCGGCACTGCGCCGGACGGCGCTGGTGACCAGCGTTGCGGGCTGGCCCACGAGGCGCGTGTCGAAGGGATCGAGCGTGGCCAGGACGACAGGTGCCTTGCTCTCGCCCGCAAGGCCCCTCGCCGTTGCCCCGCGGGTGAGGGTGAGGCGGAGCACATGGGCATTCTCGCCGCCCGCGGCGAGCAGCGCATCCACGGCGGCGCCGATCTCGTCCTGCGGGAACGGAATGCCCAGCACGGCGGCGGAATGCTTCATGCGGGCGAGATGCTCGTCCCGCCACAGGGCCACACGGTTGACCGCAAGAATGGTTTCGAAGAGGCCATCCCCCAGGGTCAGGCCGCGATTCCTGGGCGAGAGCGGAACCGTCTCGTGCTGGTGCAGCCTGCCATCGGACCAGACGAAACTCATGCCACCACCTTCAGGAAATTGCGCAACATGTCGTAGCCGTGTTCGGTGAGAATGGACTCCGGGTGAAACTGCACGCCATGGGTGGGATGGTGCCTGTGGCGAAGGCCCATCACCTCGCCATCGTCACTGTGGGCGGTCACGACCAGCGGCGAATCCGGTCGCGTCTCCACGATCAGGGAGTGATAGCGCCCGGCGCTGAAGCCCTGGGGAAGGCCCGTGAAGACACCGGCACCGTCATGGGTGATGTCGGAGCTGTCGCCGTGCATGGGCCGCCTTGCCCGCTTCACCTCGTCACCGAACACCGCGCCGATCACCTGATGGCCGAGGCAGATGCCGAGAATGGGAATGCGGCCGGAATGCTCGCGCACGATGGCGATGGACTGGCCCGCCTGAAGCGGCGCACACGGCCCCGGGGAGATGACGATGGCGCTCGCTGCGGCGAGATCGTCGTCCCGCACCTCGTCGTTGCGGCGAATGAGGGTGCGTTCCCCCAGTTCGGCGAAATAGCGGGCGACGTTGTGCACGAAGCTGTCGTAGTTATCGACGATCAGGATCATGGTGCCGCCTCCGCCATGGCTTCGCGCAGGCGGGCGATCTTGGTGAGGCTCTCATCGTACTCGGCAGGCGCCTGCGAGCGTGCGGTGATGCCGCCGCCGCCCTGCACCCGCACCACGCCGCCGGACACCTGCACGGTGCGGATGGCGATGTTGAAATCGCAATGCCCGTTGAATCCGATGTAGCCGATGGAGCCGCAGTAAACCCCGCGCGGGCGTTCCTCCAGTTCGGCGATCACCTCCATGGACCTGATCTTCGGCGCGCCGGTGATGGACCCGCCGGGAAAGACGGCCGCCAGCAGGTCAGCGACAGTCATGTCGTCACGCAGGTCACCCTGCACCACCGAGACGAGGTGATGCACATTGGCATAGGATTCCAGCCCGCAAAGCACCGGCACATGCACCGTTCCCGGTTTCGAGACGCGCGAGAGGTCGTTGCGCAGGAGATCGACGATCATCACGTTCTCGGCGCGGTCCTTGCGCGAGGCCTGCAACTCGATCATCAGGCCCTGGTCGCGCATGGGATCGGCATCGCGACGGCTCGTGCCCTTGATCGGCCGTGCCTCTGCCGTGATGCCATTGAAGCGCACCAGGCGTTCCGGCGACGACGAGATGATCTTCAATCCCTCGTAATCGAGCAGTGCGGCGAAGGTGGCGGGATTCCGGTCGCGCAGGCGGCCGTAGAGGGCGAGAGGGTCGAATCCGGCAGGCTCTGCCGCGGTGAAACCCTGGGTGATGTTGGCCTGGAAGATGTCGCCCGCGAGGATGTACTCAACGGTACGGCGCACATTGTCCTCGTGGCGGTCGCGGGTGATGTCGGGACCGAGGCCGGGGACGGCGAAGGGGCCGAGCGGACCCTGCTTCTGCTTGAGGCGGGCCTCGATGGCGTCGGCCCCTGCTGCCGTCGCGGAGATGATCCAGGCCCGCTCCTGCAGGTGGTCGGTGGCGATCACCGTATCGAAGCGGTGGAAGACCATGTCGGGGCAGGCGGGCGCAAAGGCGGGAATCCTGGCCTTGGGTTCGAGATGGCGGCCATAGTCGTAGGAGATATAGCCTGCCCAGCCGCCCTGGAACGGCGGCAGGCCCGCCACATGGGCGCGGGGCCGCTCACCCACGAGGCGTTGCAGGAGGGCGAAGGGCGCAATCGATTGCGGCTCGCCATCGAGAAAGCCCACGCCGTTCTCGACCACAAGGGTTTGCGCAGGGTCACAGGCGAGGAAGGAATAACGCCCCAGGTGCTCGTGGCGCTGCACGCTTTCCAGGAGCGTGAGGGCGCGGGCAGGCCGCTCTCCCGCTTTCAGCCGGCGGGCCATGGCAAAGGGTTCCGCATAGATGATCTCGCGGACAAAGGGCAGGGCAGGACGGGTGCGGGCTTCCGTCATGGAGAGTGGATATAGGGCTGGAAGCGGGCCGCCGCCATGTCTATTCCTCGCCTCATGCCTGACTCGCACGCCACATCTGCCGAGGTTGCCGAAGTGCTGCTGCCGCTCGCGCTGGCGAGTGCCTACAGCTATGGCGTGCCGCGCGGGCTCCGCCTGTCGCCGGGCGATTATGTGGAAGTGCCCCTGGGGCCGCGCAGCTACATCGGCGTGGTGTGGGAGGTGAGGCCCGCGGTGCCGACGAATCTCAGGATGCGCGATGTCACGCGACGCTTCGATGCGCCGCCGATGCCGGAGACGCACCGCAAGTTCATCTCGTGGCTGGCCGACTACTACCTTGAACCCATCGGCAACGTGCTGCGCATGGTGCTGCGCGTGCCTGCGGCCCTTGAGGCGCCGCGCGAGCAGGTGGCCTATCGTTCCGGCGGAACCCCGCCCAGGCGCATGACGCCCCAGCGCCAGCGCGTGCTCGAGATCCTGCGTGACGGCTTTCCGCTTCCGGCGGGCGAGCTGGCCCAGGCGGCAGGTGTCGGCACCTCCGTCATCAAGGCCATGGCGAAGGATGGCGCATTGCAGCCGGTGGCGCTTCCCGCCCTGCGGCCCTTCTCCGCGCCAGACCCGGATGCCGAAGCCTTCTCGCTCTCGCCCGACCAGCAGGTTGCCGCCGACGCGCTCAAGGCTGCGGTGCGCGAGTCGCGGCACAGCGTCACCTTGCTCGATGGCGTGACAGGCTCCGGCAAGACGGAAGTCTATTTCGAGGCCATGGCGGAAACGCTGCGGCAGGGAAAGCAGGTGCTCCTGCTGCTCCCGGAGATCGCACTCACCGCACCGTTTCTTGCCCGCGTCGAGCGGCGCTTCGGTGTCGAGCCTGCGGGCTGGCACTCGGACCTGCGCCCCCGCGAGCGCGAGCGCACCTGGCGCGGGGTGGCCGACGGTTCGGCCAGGATCGTGGTCGGCGCACGCTCGGCCCTGTTCCTGCCCTGGGCCAATCCCGGCCTCATCGTGGTCGATGAGGAACACGAAGGCGCATACAAGCAGGATGAGGGCGTCACCTATCATGCCCGCGACATGGCCGTGCTCTATGGTGCGCTGGCGAGGTTCCCGGTGGTGTTGTCATCGGCCACGCCCTCGCTTGAAAGCCTCGTCAATGTGGACCGGGGACGCTACGCCAGCGTGAAGCTGCGCGACCGTCATGGCCGTCCGGAACTGCCTGAAATCAGGCTCATCGACATGCGCGTGGCGCCTGCCCCGTCCGGGTCGTGGCTGTCGGAGCCGTTGCTTGCGGAGGTGCGGACGGCCCTCGATGCGGGTGAACAGGCACTGCTCTTCCTCAACCGCCGGGGTTACGCGCCCCTGACGCTCTGCCGCGCCTGCGGGCATCATCTCGATTGCCCCAACTGTGCCGCCAGCATGGTGGAGCATCGTTTCCGCCGCCTCATGCAATGCCATCATTGCGGCCATCAGGAGCCTGTGCCCGCCGCCTGCCCGAAGTGCGGCACGGAAGGCAAGCTGGTGCCCGTGGGGCCGGGCGTGGAGCGGCTGGCGGAAGAGGCGGCCCGGCACTTCCCGGAGGCGCGGCTTGCCATCCTGTCGAGCGACATCACGCGCGGTGTGCTGCTGCGCGATGTCCTGCGCGACGTGGCCGACGGCGTGCACAACCTCGTGATCGGCACGCAGCTTGTGGCGAAAGGACATCACTTCCCGCATCTCACCTGCGTGGGCGTGGTGGATGCCGACCTTGCGCTTGAATCATCGGACCCGCGCGCAGGTGAACGCACCTGGGCCCTGCTGGCGCAGGTTGCGGGTCGTGCCGGACGCGGCGAAAGGCCGGGCCGCGCCTTCGTGCAGACCCATGCGCCCGATCACGCGCTGATGCGGGCGCTCGCCAGCGGCAATCGTGACGCCTATTACGAGCAGGAGAAGATCATCCGGCAGAATGCCGCGTTGCCGCCCTATGGCCGCCTCGCGGCGCTGATCGTCTCGGATACGGATGGCCCCTCGGCGGAGCGCTTTGCCAGATCACTGGCGCGAAACATTCCGCCCACGGACGATGTCCAGGTGCTGGGCCCGGCGGCAGCGCCCATCTCGGTGGTGCGGGGGCGGCATCGCTGGCGCCTGCTGGTGAAGGCGGGACGCGAGGTTGACCTTCAGGCCTTCCTCCGGCTCTGGCTCAAGGACGCGAAGGTGAAAGGCTCTCTCGGGCTGCAGATCGACGTGGACCCCTACAACTTCCTCTGATCAGGAGAAACGCCATTCCATGTGGTTGCGGTAGAGTTCGCCGGGCCGGAGGATGGAGGGAGGGAAGGCGGGATTGTTGGGCGCGTCGGCCACGTTCTGCGGTTCGATGGCCAGTGCCTGCGACCGCTGCAGCGGTCCCGTGTGGCCGATGAAGCCAGGCTGCCAGTGGATCGCCGTGTAGGTCTGCATGCAGCCTTCGGTGGTCCAAACCTCCATGCGGCGGCCTGACCGGGGGTCACGCAAGGTGAGGCCGTGTTTCAGCTCTCCGCGCGGGCCTGAGAGCAGCGTGCAGAAATCGTGGTCCTCGCCGATCACCCTGGGTGAGCGGAAATCGAAGCCCGTTCCCGCCGTATCCTCGATGCGCCCGAGGGGGAGAAGGGTTTCGTCCAGGGGGAAATGGCGCTCGCCCATGATCTGCAATTCGTGACCGAGCACCGGGCCTGCACCGGCCAGATTCCAATAGGCATGGTTGGTGAGATTGCACACGGTGGGCCGGGAGGTGCGGGCCTCAATGGTGAGCGACAGCGTCCTGCCGAAAAGGGCATAGGACGCCTTCACGTCGAGGATGCCGGGAAAGCCCTCGTGGCCGTCGCCCGACCTCAGGTAGAAACCAATCTTGTTGCCCTCGATCATGTGGTCCCAGCGGCGGGCATGAAAGCCGCTGTCGCCGCCATGCAACTGGTGTGGCCCCATGTTGGCCGTGAGCTTCACCCGCCTGCCATCGATCGGCACTTCCGCATTGGTGATGCGACCGGCGTGGCGCCCGCAGATGGCGCCCGCGTAGATGTCGCCGGACATGACCGAATCCTGCCCGCCGGATCCGAAAACAGTCTCCACCCCATCGACGAGGCACGACAGGATGCGTGCACCCATGGGGTGCAGGGTCACGGTGATGCCGGGTGAGGTGAGTGTGATCATGGCGGGTTTTCCTGTCATGCCCTTGATTGCAGGGCTTTCAGGATGGCGTCGCCCATTTGCGTGGTTGTCGCATTGGCGGGCGCCGTCTCGCTGGCAATGTCCCTGGTGCGGAGGCCATCGGCCAGCACGGCTGAAATCGCGGCGTCGAGCCTGTCGGCCCACTCGCCCATGGCCAGCGAATAGCGCAGCGCCATGCCGAAGCTGGCAATCATGGCGATGGGGTTTGCCGCGCCCGTTCCGGCGATGTCGGGAGCCGACCCGTGCACCGGCTCATAGAGCGACTTGCGCCGCTTGGTCTTGGCGTCGGGCGCGCCCAGCGAGGCCGACGGCAGCATGCCGAGCGAGCCTGTAAGCATTGCCGCAACGTCGGACAGGACGTCGCCGAAGAGGTTGTCGGTGACGATCACGTCATACTGCTTCGGCCAGCGCACGAGCTGCATGGCGCAGTTGTCGGCCAGCACATGCTCAAGCTGGACGGAGGCGTATTCTTCCTTGTGGATGCGCGTCACCACCTCGTTCCACAACACGCCGGTCTTCATGACGTTGCGCTTTTCGGCGGAGGACACCTTGTTGCGGCGCGTCCGGGCGAGGTCGAAGGCCACGCGGGCAATGCGCTCGATCTCGAAGGTGTCATAGACCTGCGTGTCGATGCCGCGCTTCTGGCCGTTGCCAAGGTCGGTGATGGTCTTGGGCTCGCCGAAGTACACGCCGCCCGTGAGTTCGCGCACGATGAGGATGTCGAGACCCTCCACGACGTTCTTCTTCAGTGAGGACGCGTCCGCCAGTGCGGGATAGCAGATGGCCGGACGGAGGTTGGCGAACAGGCCCAGATCCTTGCGAAGGCGGAGCAGGCCCGCTTCCGGGCGCACGTCATAGGGCACCTTGTCCCACTTGGGGCCGCCCACGGCGCCGAACAGCACCGCGTCGGCGGCCTGGGCCTTGGCCATGTCCGCTTCCGAAATGGCCTTGCCGTGCGCATCATGGGCAGAACCGCCCACGAGGCCCTGGTCGGTTTCGAAGCGGGCGATGCCCTGGGCATTCATCCAGGCCACGATCTTCTTCACCTCGGCCATGACCTCAGGTCCGATGCCGTCACCGGGGAGATAGAGGAGATTGAATGAGGCCATGGTCGTTGTGCTCGCGAAAAGGGTTGGATTTCCGCGCGTGGAGGTAGCGGGTTCCGCGCCCGCTGACAAGCTTGGAACTAGGCGACCTTGAAGACCTGCACCACCTTGTAGGCGATCAGTTCGTCATCCTCCCGGACCGAGACATATTCTCCGGGCCGGAAGGCGTGGTCGGCAAAGCGGTAGCCCGCCTCGTCCTCCTCCTCGTCGGAGTGGATGTCGTAGTGGAAGGCCCAGCTTCCGCCCCGCTTGTGCACGAGGTGGCCGATGTCATCCTCCTCGCCGGGACGGAAACGCCTCACCCGGCAATGGTCGCGGTTCTTGCCCCAGGCCTCGGCGTCGATGCGCCCGTCGTCCTTCAGGGGTGCGGCGAATTCATAGCCGATGTCGTGCGCCCCCTCCGGGTATTCCTTGCAGCGGGCAAGTTCGAGCCTGATCTTGGAAAGCGGCATGATCACTCCTTCAGTGCGACATCAGGACAGGGCGATCCAGATGCTGGATCACATGGCGCGTGGCCCCGCCGAACACGAATTCGGCAAAGCGGCTGTGGCCATAGGCCCCCATCACCAGCAGGCCGGCGCCCTGGTCATTGGCGGCGCGGAGCAGCGTGGCGCCCGCATTCATGCCATCGGAGGCGACACCGAGGATCTCGACCTTGATCTTGTGGCGGGCAAGTCCCTCGGCAATGTCGGCGCCGCCCATCTGCCCGCGCGGAGCCTCATCGACCCTTGCGAGCTGCACGCGCTTGGCCTTCTTCAGGAGCGGAACGGCATCGAATGCGGCGCGGGCGGCTTCGCGGCCGCCGTCCCAGCCGACGATGGCCTCGCTGTAGTTGACCTCGGCATTGCCGGTGCGGGGCAGGATGAGGACCGGGCGACCGGCGGCAATCACCACGCGCTGCACGAAATCATACTCGGCACCCAGCGATTCATCCGGGTTCACCGCCGAAATCACCACGATGTCGGCGCTGCGGCACTGCTCGACAACCGAGGACGAGAGCAGCGGCGTGGTGGCATCCACCTCCTGGAAGGAGAAGCTGAGGCCATCGTGCTTCATGGCATCCTCGAAGGCGCTTTTCACCGCCGCCTTGTGGGCAATGTAGTGCTTGCGGTTGCCGTCATAGACGTCCGGAACGGCAGCCAGGCCGGCATTGGGGTAAACCTGTATGCCGGGAATGATGTAAAGGCCGGTCACATGGGCATCATGATCCGCGCCAAGCTTGCGCCCGGCCGCAAGGAGCTGCGGCACGCGGTCGATCTCGGTGAGACAGAGCAGAATGGTCTTGTAGGCCATGTTTGGTCCTCCTTGGGAAACTCGTTGGAACATCCCCCTTCAGACGTGTGCCCGCCTTGATCTGGAACAAGGGATGCGGCGCTTATGCCGCAGCCCCAAGGTAGGCGGTGCCCAACCGGAACAACTCTGGCCGTCAGATGTTCCGCCTGGCGCCATTCACCTTAACATGCAAAAGGCCGGGAAGACCATCAGGACGGCCACCCCGGCATCCTGCGCCTCAACCGGAGAGGGTCATTCCGCCGCCTTGCGCGCCATGGGATTGTTGGGGTGCGTCGTCCAGTTGGCATAGTCGGGGGAGATCGGCTTGTTGGTGCGCGGATCGACACCGCTCGTTTGCCGCACCATGGTGATGCAGTTCTCCACGGGGCAGACCTCGACGCAGAGGTTGCAGGCCACGCACTCGTTGTCCATGACCTCGAAGTGGCGCTTGCCGTCCTTCTCCTTCATGATCGCCTGGTGCGAGGTGTCCTCGCAGGCGGCATAGCAGCGGCCGCACTTGATGCAGAGGTCCTGGTCGATCTTCGCCTTGGCGACA
>JAEUMJ010000163.1 GCA_016792865.1 Hyphomicrobiales bacterium
ACCTCGTATCACGCCCACACCGCGGCCATTGCCGACAAGCATGTGGATTTCCTGCTGGTGGGCGACAGCCTCGGCATGGTGATGCACGGCTTTGAATCGACGCTGCCCGTGCCGCTGGATCTCATGATCATGCATGGCCGCGCTGTCATGCGCGGGGCGAAGAAGGCGCTTGTCGTCGTCGATATGCCGTTCGGTTCCTACGAGGAAAGCCCGGCCCAGGCCTTCCGCAACGCCGCCCGCGTCGTGAAGGAAACCGAATGCGGTGCCATCAAGCTGGAAGGCGGGAAGCGCATGGCAGAAACGATCCGCTTCCTCACGGAGCGCGGCATACCCGTCATGGCCCACGTCGGGCTCACCCCCCAATCCATCAACGTGCTCGGTGCCTTCAAGGCGCAGGGGCGCAAGGTCGAGGAATGGGCGGCGATCGAGGAAGACGCCCGCGTCGTTGCCGACGCCGGAGCCTTCGCGGTGGTGCTTGAAGCAATCGCCGAACCCCTGGCCGCCCGGATCACGAAGCAGGTGGATATCCCCACCATCGGCATCGGGGCCTCGGCATCCTGTGACGGCCAGATCCTCGTGATGGAAGACATGCTCGGCCTGTCGCCGCGTGTCGCCCGTTTCGTGAAGGAGTTCGGCAAGATCGGCGAGGCGATTGACCGCGCCATCGGCATGTATGCCGAAGATGTGCGCAACCGTTCCTTCCCCGGCCAGGACAATAC
This sequence comes from Hyphomicrobiales bacterium, assembly GCA_016792865.1. Taxonomy (GTDB): domain Bacteria; phylum Pseudomonadota; class Alphaproteobacteria; order Rhizobiales; family Aestuariivirgaceae; genus Aestuariivirga. Next base: position 720 of record JAEUMJ010000163.1, read on the forward strand.
CTACAGCGTGAAAGAATAAGCGCCGGGCTTTCTCCACAAGAGGCCGAGAATCAGACTATGCTCGGCGATCATGACAAGGCGGCGTCCCAACCGGCGGCGGGTGCTGGCAGCCATGGCTTCGGCTGCCCTGTTTCCGCTTGGGGCAAGGGCAGAGGAAGCGCTTCCGCTTCCGCCTGCGAGTTCCGTCATCTCTGCTGAGAAGACCCGGCGTTTCCTGATGGGCCGCGAGGTTGCGCCAACCGAGCTTTGGCAGTTCGTGGCGCCGGACAAGACACCGGTCCTTCGTGCCCGGCAGGGGCAGGAGTTCCGGCTTCGCGTCAGCAACACCCTCGACGAGGAAATCTGGCTGCACTTCTTCGGTATTCGCGGCCCCGCCGACATGATGACTGTGCCGATACAGCCGGGTGCCGGAAACGCCGCAGATATCGTGTTCACGCCACCGGATGCAGGCACGTTCTGGTTCGGCCCGCTGGTGAATGCATCGCGCCAGCGCGACATGGGCCTTGCCGGAATGCTCATTGTCGAGGAAGCCACGCCGCCGGTTGCCTTCACCGATGTGCCGCTTGTCTTCGATGACTGGATTCTTGATGGCCAGGGCGGAATGGACCAGTCCTTCGGCAATCTTGAAGCCGCCATCGGCAAGGGCCGGCTGGGCAACTGGTTCACGGTGAACAGCGAATACAAGCCGCAGATCGGCATCGACCGCAGCAAGCCCACGCGCCTGCGTCTGCTCAACGCCTGCAACACCCGCACCCTGACGCTGCAATTGCGCAACGTCGATGTCCTGATCCTGGCGGAGGACGGCCAGCCGGTCACGCCGCGTGCGCCGGGTCTGGAACCGATCACGCTCGCCCCCGGCCAGCGCAAGGACATGCTGGTGGTGAATATTCTCGATCAGGGCATCATCTCGCTCGACCTTCAGGAGGACGTGGTGGAAGCCGTGTTCCTCATGGGGAAGGGCACACAGGCAACCGCGCTGCCGGATGATTTCAGGTTGCCGGACAATCCGGTGCCCGCCCTGCCGGAGGGAGATCCCCGCATCGTCCCGTTCGTGGTGCTGGGTGGAGAGAATGGCGGTCTCAAGAGTGCACGGGTCGGCGAACTGACGCTCGAGCTGCGCCAGCTTCTGGAAAAGGGTCTGGCCTGGTCGGTGAACGGGGTGGCGGGCCTTGGCGGGCCGTTCCTGTTCGAGGCCAGGAAGGGCGAGGCGATTGCCCTTGCGGTCGAAAACAGGACTGCCTTTTCCCAGCCGCTCCACATCCACGGACACGTCTGGAAGCTGGTGGAGAGCGATGGCAAGCCGGTGGACGGCCAGGGCTGGGGGGACACCGCCGTGATCCCCGCCAAGACCATGGCGAAGCTCCTGCTGGTGGCCGACAATCCCGGTCCGTGGGCCATCCAGAGCCTCATCGCGGAGCGTTCCGACGCAGGGTTGATCGGGGCTTTCCGGGTGCTGGAGAGCTGACGGGCGGCCCGGATATGCCTTGATTTGGCCCTCTGCCTCGTTTAGGCCCCAAAGCAACTGCGGCGAAGCCAGGAAAATATCGTGTCAGATGAATCACTGATCCGGGAAGTGGACGAGGAAGTCCGCGCGGACGAATACAAGAGGATTTGGAACCGCTACGGCAGCGTGTTCACCGCGCTGGCCGTGGCCGTTGTGCTGGGTGTCGCCGCCTTCAAGGGCTGGGAGTACTACGAGCAGACCCGGTCCGAGACTGCCGGCGTGGTCTACGCCACGGCCGTCAAGCAGGCGGGCGATGGCAAGTATGACGATGCGCTGGCTGCCCTCAAGGCCGTGAACCATGCCGGTTATGGCCAGCTTGCGCGTCTGGAGGAGGCGGCAGTCCTGGCTGAGAAGGGCGATGCCGAACAGGCCGTTCAGGCCTATGACGCCATCGCCGCTGACTCATCGATTGACCCTCTGCTGGCCGATCTGGCCCGCATCCGCGCCGCCTATCTTCTTGTCGATACGGCAAAGCCGGAGGACCTTCAGGCCCGCATCGGCAGGTTCGACAAGGAAGGCGAGATCTGGCGCAATCAGGCCCGCGAAGTGCTGGGCCTCGCGGCCTGGCGTGCAGGGGATTTCCTGACCGCCGACCGCTACATGAACATGATCTTCTCGGATCCTGATACGGCACCCGCAATGCGTCAGCGCGCGCAGGTCATGGTGCAGTTGATCGCACCCAACCTGCCCAAGTCGTGAGTCACACCATGAACCGCCGGTCACTCCTGTCATTGCTTGCCGCCTCCGCTGCCCTCGGCGGTTGCAGCACCTTCAAGAGGCTCACCGGAAAATCGAATGACACGGTGCTGCCCGGCCAGCGGGAAGACATCCTGCCGCCCGACCAATATACCGCCAAGAGCGAAGACTTGAATCCGCCCGCCGCTGATAGCGCGACCCCGGCACCTCAGCCGGCGCCGCAGCAGAGCACGGCTCCCGCCACATTGGAATGCGACCCGGCCGTGGATCCGGATTGCGCACCGCCTCCGAAGAAGGGTGTCAACAAGGGCATCTTCAACGACGGCTGATGACCTTCACCGTTGCCATTCTGGGCCGTCCCAACGTCGGCAAGTCCACCCTGTTCAACCGTCTGGTCGGGCAGAAGATCGCCATTGTGGATGACACGCCGGGCGTCACCCGCGATCGTCGCGAGGGCGATGCTCGCCTGGGCGACCTTCATTTCCGCCTGTTCGATACGGCCGGACTCGATGATGCGCAGAAAGGCTCTCTTGCCCAGCGCATGAGCGCACAGAGCATGGATGCCGCGAAGCTGGCGGACGTGATCCTGCTTGTCATGGATGCGCGGGCCGGTGTCACGCCCACCGACAGGGAATTTGCACAGCGCGTCAGGAAGCTTGGAAAGCCCGTGCTGCTCGTCGGCAACAAGGCGGAATCCAGGGCCGCCTTGCCGGGCCTTGGCGAAGCGAACAGTCTCGGCTTTGGCGAGCCGATTGCCATTTCCGCCGAACACGCGGAGGGCCTCGATGGCCTTTACGAAGCTCTCGCGCCCTTTGCAAAAGACGAGAGCGGGGAAGCGCAGGACGACGAGGAGGGGACGGAGCGCGACGAGACCGATGATCCCAAGCGTCCGCTCAAGCTTGCCATCATCGGGCAGCCGAATGCCGGCAAGTCCACGCTGGTCAACGCGATGCTGGGCGAGGAGCGCATGCTCACCGGCCCGGAAGCGGGCATCACGCGTGACGCCATCGTGAATGACTGGTCGTGGAAAGGCCGCGACATCAAGCTCTGGGATACAGCGGGCATTCGCCGCAAGTCGCGGGTGCAGGAGAAGATCGAGAAGCTGTCGGTTGCAGACGCGCTGCGCGCCATCCGCTTTGCGGAATGCGTCGTGGTCCTGATCGATGCAACCTTGCCCATCGAGCGCCAGGATCTGGCGCTTTGCGATCTCGTCGCCCGCGAGGGGCGTGCCGTTGTCCTTGCCCTGTCCAAGTGGGATGCGGTGGAAGACAAGCCCGGCACATTGCGGGAAGTGAACAGCAAGCTTGAAGACGTTCTGCCGGAGATCCGTGGCGTGCCTGTCGTTACCCTGTCGGCCATGCAGGGCAGGGGCATCGACAAGCTGATGAAGGCCGTGTTCGATGCAGACCGGCGCTGGAACATCCGCATCACCACCAGCAAGCTCAACCGCTGGCTGGAGGGTGCGCTGGAACGCAACGCGCCGCCGGCACCCTCAGGCCGGCGCATCAAGATCCGCTATGCCACACAGGCGAATGCCCGCCCGCCCACCTTCGCGATTTTCGGCAACCAGTTGAACAAGCTGCCCGAAAGCTATCTCCGTTATCTGATGAACGGGCTTCGCGCCGATTTCGGCCTCGATGGCGTGCCGATCCGCTTCGCCCTGCGCGGCGGCAAGAATCCCTACGAGGAAAAGTGAGCCGGGCGGTTCTCAGAACTGCTTGAAAAGGCCCTTGGGGTCATATTTCCACACGCCGCCATTGTCGGTGAAGTCGGGCAGGCACATGGCTACCATCTGTGCAGATACGGCTTCCGCCGTGGGAAGCGTCATGGGGTCTTCGCCCGGCATGGCCGTGGCCCGCATCCTGGTGCGGGTGGCACCGGGGGAAAAACAGTTGGTGCGGACATTGGTGGAAGCCATTTCACCCGCATAGGTGCGCATGATCGCTTCCAGGCCCGCCTTGCCGACGGAATATGCGCCCCAATAGGGCGTGCACTTGAAGGCGAGACCGGAGGTGACGAAGATCACCCGCGCCCAGTCGGCGCTGCGGAACAGAGGATCAAGCGAGCGCAGGAAGCGGTAGTTGGAGGTGATGTTCACCTCGATCGCTTCCGTCCACACTTTCGGGTCGAGGTGGGCGAGCGGAGTCAGCTTGCCGAGCGCACCGGCATTGCCGATGAAGATGTCGAGCTTCTTCCAGCGTTCGAAGATTGCCGCCCCCAGACGGTCGATGCCGTCGTAGTCGCGCACGTCGAGGGGCACCAGGGTGGCGGATGATCCGGCGGCGCGAACCGCGTCGTCGAGTTCCTCAAGCCCGCCCTGGGTGCGCGCGGTTGCGATGATGTGTGCGCCTTCCCTTGCGAGATGCACGGCGGTTTCAAAACCAATGCCGCGTGAAGCGCCCGTGATGAGGGCGATCTTGCCTTCGAGTCTTTTCGTCATTGTGTCAGCCTGCTTCGGCGAGGAGGGACAACTGTTGCTTCGCCGATTCACCCACATGATCCGTGAGGTGCGTGGGGTATTCACCCGTGAAGCAATGGTCGGTGAATTGCGGATGGGCGTTGTTGCGGCCTTCGAAACCGCAAGAGCGGTAGATGCCATCCACGCTGATGAAGGCAAGCGATGTCACGCCGATGTACTCGCGCATTTCCTCAAGCGAATGATTGGCGGCGAGCAGGGCTTTCTGCTCCGGCGTGTCGATGCCATAGAAATCCGGATGCTTGATCGGCGGGCTGGCGATGCGCATGTGCACTTCCTTGGCACCGGCTTCATACATCATGCGGACAATCTTCACCGATGTCGTGCCGCGAACGATGCTGTCGTCGATCAGGACGATGCGCTTGCCTTCCACGATGGCGCGATTGGCATTGTGCTTCAGCTTGACGCCGAGGGAGCGGATGGTCTGCGTCGGCTCGATGAAGGTGCGGCCAACATAGTGATTGCGGATGATGCCCAGTTCGAACGGGATGTTGAGCTGATGTGCATAGCCCAGGGCGGCGGGGACGCCGGAATCCGGGATCGGCACCACGACATCCACATCGGCTGGCGCTTCCATCGCAAGCTGCATGCCCATCTTCTTGCGCACGTCATAGACCGAACGGCCGCCCAGCACGGAATCCGGGCGGGAGAAGTAGATGTATTCGAAGATGCAGGGACGGGCAGGCTGGCGCGGGAACGGCCAGTGGCTCTCGATTCCGTCTTCCGAAATGACCACGACCTCGCCGTTCTCGATTTCGCGGATGAAGCGGGCGCCGATGATGTCGAGGGCACAGGTTTCCGAACAGAGAATGTAAGAGCCGTTCAACTCGCCCAGCATCAGCGGGCGGATGCCAAGGGGGTCGCGCGCGCCGATCAGTTTCTTGTTGGTCAGCGAGACCAGCGCGTAGGCCCCTTCGAGGCTGCGCAGGGTGTCGATGTAGCGTTCGATGATCTTGCTGCGCTGGGACCGCGCCACCAGGTGGAGGATCACTTCGGTGTCGGAGGTCGATTGGCAGATCGCGCCCTGCGCGATGAGCTGGCGGCGCAAGGACAGGCCGTTTGTCAGGTTGCCGTTGTGGGCAACCGCCAGGCCGCCCGCAGCCAGCTCGGCAAACAGCGGCTGGACGTTGCGGAGGATCGGCGCACCGGTGGTGGAATAGCGCACGTGGCCCACCGCCGCGTAGCCCTTCAGCCGGTCAATCACCTTCTGGGAAGAGAAGTGGTCGCCGACAAGACCCATGCGGCGTTCGGCATGGAAGCGCGTGCCGTCAAAGGACACGATGCCCGCCGCTTCCTGTCCCCGGTGTTGCAGGGCGTGAAGACCGAGGGCGGTGAGGGCGGCGGCGTCAGGGTGGCCATAAATGCCGAACACGCCGCACTCCTCGCGGAGCGTGTCGCCGTCCAGATCAAGTTCTTCGGTGGGCATCATACTGTGGTTCTCACTGGTCCGATCCGCTGCCGCCCATGGCGGGCGGATTGGTGGTGCCATCGATCAGGTTGTCGAGGCCCTGCTGCTGGCCATTGTTCAGGGTGCCGCCCTGATCGGTGCCGTTGGGCGTCACGGGCGCTTCGGGATTGGTGGGAAGGGCCGTCTTGCTCAAGGTGTCGGCGATGTCGGGCGGCATCAGGCTGATCAGCATGTTGCTGACGGTCTGGATCAGGGGCAGCGTCTGGGCATTGCGGATCCAGTCCTCATGCTTCTCCGGCGGGTTGGCCCAGGAATAGAACATGTAGGCGATGGAGACGAGCACCAGCCCGCGGGCAATGCCGTAAAGGAAGCCCAGGGTCCGGTCGAAGGCGCCGACCGAGGATTCGACCACGGTGTCCGAAATCTTGACGCTGATCACCGATACCACAATCAGCACGACGAGGAAGGCCACGGCGGCGATGATGGCCTGGGCGATCTTGTCGTTGTTCACGTAGGGCATGACCAGATCGAAGCCCGGCTTGTTCTGGAAAGCGAACCACGCTGCAACCGCTGCGAGACCCCAGGAAACGAGTGACAGGACTTCGCGGGTGAAGCCGCGCATCAGGGCGAGAAGCCCTGAAATCAGCATGATTCCGAGAAGGATAATATCGAGGACCTGAAAAGGCATGTGCCGCATTCCTGGAGGCTGGGAAATCGCGCCCCCTTATAGTGGCTAACAGTTTGCCGCGCTATGCGATTCTCCGCAAACCCTTGGAACGGGAAGCAACCCACGCCACAAGGTCCGCGATGGTGTTCATCTGCCTTGTGGATAACCCCTTCGGTGCCTTTGCCTCGCCCTGCGCGGCGATCACGGCATCGGTCAATCCAAGCTTCTGGGCCTCTTTCAGGCGCGATTCGGTTTGCCCCACCGGGCGGATGTTTCCGGACAGTGCAACTTCTCCGAACAGCACCGTTCCGTGGGGAATGATGGTGTCGGACAGCGAGGAGAGCAGGGCCGCCGCAACCGCAAGGTCGGCAGCCGGTTCCTTGAGGCGCAGCCCGCCCGCCACGTTGAGGTAAACGTCATGCTGACCCAGCGATACGCCTGCCCTTGCATCCAGCACGGCGAGAATCATGGCAAGGCGGGTGGAATCCCACCCCACCGCAGTCCGGCGGGGCGTGCCCAGCGGCGAGGGCGAAACCAGTGCCTGCACTTCAACCAGCAGGGGCCGGGTGCCCTCCATCCCCGCGAATACGGCGGTGCCGGGCGAGGGGCGTTCGGCGGTTCCCATGAAGAGCCGGGACGGGTTCGTGACTTCACGCAGGCCCCCGTCAGACATCTCGAAGACACCGATCTCGTCGGTCGGTCCGAAGCGGTTCTTCACGGCTCGGAGGATGCGGAACTGGTGGCCCCGGTCGCCCTCGAAATAGAGGACCGCATCGACAAGATGTTCCACCACTTTCGGGCCGGCGATCTGGCCATCCTTGGTGACGTGGCCGACGAGCAGGACGCACGCCCCCTTCTGCTTGGCAAAACGCACCAGCGCTTCCGAGCCTGCCTTCAACTGCGAAACGGTGCCGGGAGCCGCCTCGATCACGGGCGACCACAGGGTCTGGATCGAGTCGATCACCACGATTGCCGGAATGGCGTCTTCGCTCAGGGTGGCGATGATGTCGGAGGTATTGGTTTCGGCCGCCAGCAAGACCGGGGATTTTTCCAGCCCCAGACGCTGTGCCCGGAGGCGGACCTGTGCAATCGCTTCTTCGCCGGACACGTAGACGACGCGCTGGCCGCGATTGGCCAGCGACGCCAACGCCTGCAACAGCAGGGTGGATTTTCCGATGCCCGGATCGCCACCGATCAGGACCGCAGACCCCGGCACGAAACCGCCGCCCGCCACCCGGTCCAGTTCCGAAATGCCTGTTTCGATGCGGGGAGGACTCGCCGACTCGCCTTCGAGCGGCACCAGGCGCGCGGCACGGCCCTTGGGCAGCGCCTGCCCCTTGGCACCGGAGGCGGGCGCCTCGCGGGCCTCCTCGATAATGGTGTTCCATGAACCGCACCCGTCGCAGCGGCCGGTCCATTTGGAGTGGGTGGTGCCGCAGGACTGGCAGACGAACTGGGAATTTGCTTTGGCCATCGGCGCTCCATACCACGGAACATATGGGGAACGCAATATCCCTCAACTCCTGGCTGAGGCGCTCTTGCTTGACCCGACGGGATTTTGGCGCTTGTCTTGCTCCTATACTGGCATCAAGTCAGTTCGAACAATGCGTACATTCGCAGTTCTTGCGATAACAGGGAGCACGCAACAAAATGAAACTCATCAAGAATCTCGCATTGGCTTCAGTCTTCGGCCTTGCTGCGGCCGCCTCTGCCGGCGCAGCCACGTTGGACGATGTGAAAGCCAAGGGCGTCATCGACTGTGGCGTCAGCCAGGGCCTCATCGGCTTCTCGAACCCTGATTCGAACAACAACTGGTCCGGCCTCGACGTTGATTTCTGCAAGGCGGTTGCCGCTGCCGTTCTCGGCGATGCCACCAAGGTCAAGTATTCACCGCTGAATGCCAAGGAGCGTTTCACCGCGCTGCAATCCGGCGCCATCGACGTCCTGTCCCGAAACTCCACCTGGACGATGAGCCGCGACACGACGCTGGGCCTCTCGTTTGCCGGCGTCACCTACTATGACGGGCAGGGCTTCCTGGTGCCTTCGAAGCTCGGCGTGAAGTCGGCGCTGGAGCTGGGCGGCGCGTCGGTCTGCACCCAGACGGGCACGACGACCGAGCTGAACCTCGCCGACTACTTCAAGGCCAACAAGATGGAATACAAGGTGGTGGCCTTCGAGAAGAACGAAGAAGTTCTGAAAGCCTATCAGGAAGGCCGCTGCGACGTGTTCACCACCGACCAGTCGGGCCTCTATGCCGAACGCCTGAAGTTCACCAATCCGGCCGAGCATGTCGTCCTTCCGGAAATCATTTCCAAGGAACCGCTTGGCCCGGTCGTCCGCCAGGGTGATGCGCAGTGGTTCAACATCGTGAGATGGACCTATTTTGCGCTTCTCAATGCCGAGGAACTTGGCGTCACTTCTGCCAACGTCGATCAGATGAAGACTTCGGAAAATCCGGAAATCCAGCGTCTGCTCTCCGTGAAGGTGAAGAATCCCGACGGCACGGAAGCCGACAATGATTTCGGCAAGGGCATCGGCCTTGGTCCGGACTGGGCCTACAATGTCATCAAGCAGGTCGGCAACTATGGCGAGATCTTCGAGCGCAATCTCGGTCAGTCAACCGACCTGAAGATTGCGCGCGGTGAAAACGCGCTGTGGAACCAGGGCGGCCTGCAATACGCTCCGCCTGTACGCTGAGTGGAAAGAAGGGGCCTGCGCGGAGCGCGGGCCCCAACCCTGTTGACCGCCAGACGCGGCTCAAGATCGCTCATCCATGACGGCACAAGCGCCAGACAATCGGACTGTTTCCCCGCCACCAACCGAGGCGCGTGGAAGCTGGATCTATGATCCCAAGCTGCGCGGGATCTTGAGCCAGGTCATCGTTGTAGCCCTGTTGCTGTGGGGTTTCTACGAGATCATCGCCAATACCCAGGCGAACCTGAAGAAGCTGAACCAGAGCTTCGGCTTCGATTTCCTGTCGCAGGCCTCCGGCTTCGATCTCTCGACGGCGCTGGTGTACTTCTCGTCGAGTTCCACCTATGGCCGCGCCCTCTGGGTCGGGTTCCTCAATACCGCGCTGGTCGCGGTGACCGGCATCTTCCTCACGACGATCCTGGGCTTTGTCATCGGCGTCATGCGCCTCTCGAAAAACTGGGTCGTCTCGCGTTTCGCCACGCTCTACATTGAAATTGTCCGCAACATTCCCCTGCTGCTGCAGATCTTCATCTGGTATGCGCTTGTGCTGAAGCCGCTGCCTGGCCCGAAGCAGGCATTGAACATCGCCGACAGCATCTTCATCAGCAACCGCGGCATCATCATGCCGCATCCGGAGTTTGGCGACAGCACATGGATCGCGATCCTGATGCTGGTTGCCGCGCTGATCGGCACTTGGGGTTATCGCCGCTGGGCCCGCAAGCAACAGGAGCAGACAGGCCAGGCACGGCCGGTGTGGCTTGTGTCGCTGCCCATCATCATCCTCTCGCCGATCATTGGCCTTGCCCTCGCTGGCTGGCCACTGACCTGGGATTTTCCCCAGCTTGCCGGGTTCAACTTCAAGGGCGGCATGACGCTGGTGCCGGAGTTCATCGCACTGCTCCTTGCGCTGGTGATCTATACCGCAGCCTTCATTGCGGAGAACGTGCGCTCCGGCATTCTCGCCGTCAGCCATGGGCAAACCGAAGCGGCCCATGCGCTGGGCCTCGACAACGGCAAGACACTCCGCCTTGTCGTCATCCCGCAAGCCCTGCGCGTGATCATCCCGCCGATGGCGAGCCAGTACCTGAATCTCACCAAGAACTCGTCTCTCGCTGTCGCCATTGGTTATCCCGACCTCATGTATGCGGGCGGAACGGTGAACAACCAGTCGGGCAAGGCCATCGAAGTGTTCTCGATCCTTCTCGTGGTTTACCTGACCACGAGCCTGCTCACCTCGCTGCTGATGAACTGGTTCAACTCGCGCATGAAGCTGGTGGAGCGCTGAGATGACCGCTTACGTCCGCACCGAAGACGCACCACGGCTGCCCGCACCGGCGAACATTGTCGGCTGGCGGGCGGCAATCCGCGAGCGACTGTTCCCGACGCCCCTGAGCGGGCTGGCGTCGATCATTATTGGCGCGTTGTTGCTCTGGGTCATCTGGACGATCGTCGATTGGGCGCTTCTTCGCGCCGTCTTCGTTGCGCCTGATCGCACCCTCTGCAATGTGGAAGGGGCAGGTGCATGCTGGCCGGTCATTCAGGACAAGGCCCTGCAATGGGTCTACGGCTTCTATCCCATCGATCAGCGCTGGCGGGTGAATCTCGTTTATCTCATGGGCGCCGTCTCGCTAGCCGGGCTGCTCATTCCGCGCATTCCCTTCAAGGGCTGGAACGCACTGTTCTTCTTCGTTGTCTATCCCATCGCCACTTTCTTCCTGCTCCTGGGGGGCGTGTTCGGCCTTCCCTATGTCGAAACCTCGCAGTGGGGCGGCCTGCTGGTGACGCTGGTGCTTGCCGTCACGGCAATCGTGACTTCTGTTCCGCTCGGCATCCTGCTGGCGCTGGGGCGGCGCTCGGAAATGCCCATCGTCAGCCTGCTCTCCACCATCTTCATCGAAGTGGTGCGCGGCGTGCCGCTGGTGCTGGTGCTGTTCATGGCGGCCAACATGTTCCCGCTGTTCATGCCGCCCGGCGTGAACCCGGACAAGCTGCTGAAGGCCGTTGTGGGCATGTCGCTTTTTGCCTCGGCCTACATGGCGGAAACCATTCGCGGCGGGTTGCAGGCAATCCCGAAGGGACAATATGAAGCGTCACGCGCCTTGGGCTTGCCCTATTGGAAGATGATGGGCCTGATCGTCATGCCCCAGGCGCTGAAGATCGTCATTCCGGGCATCGTCAACAACTTCATCGGGCTGTTCAAGGATACGAGCCTTGTCACGGTCGTCGGCATTTTCGATCTGCTCGGCATTGTCCAATCCGGCTTCAACGACGCCAAGTGGGCCAGCGCCCAAACCGGCAACACCGGCTATTTCGCGCTGGCGATGATCTATTGGGTCTTCTGCTTCGGCATGTCGCGATATTCCATGTACATCGAGCGCAAGCTCAACACAGGTCACAAGAGGTAGTTATGGCTTACGATGCCGGACTTGCGGTGGAGATGCGTGCAGTCAACAAGTGGTACGGGCAGTTCCACGTCCTGCGCGATGTCAATCTTCAGGTGAAGCGGGGCGAGCGCATCGTCATCTGCGGTCCTTCCGGGTCGGGCAAGTCTACCATGATCCGCTGCATCAACCGCCTTGAGGAACACCAGAAGGGCGACATCATCGTCGATGGAATCCCGCTCACCAACAACCTCAAGAACATCGATGACGTGCGGCGCGAAGTGGGCATGGTGTTTCAGCACTTCAATCTGTTCCCGCACCTTACAGTGATGGAAAACTGCACGCTCGCCCCCATCTGGGTCCGCAAGATGCCGAAGGCCGAGGCAGAAGCCGTGGCCATGAAATATCTCACCCGCGTCAAGATCCCGGAACAGGCGCACAAGTATCCGGGCCAGCTTTCAGGAGGCCAGCAGCAGCGCGTTGCCATCGCGCGTTCGCTGTGCATGAACCCCAAGATCATGCTGTTCGATGAACCGACTTCCGCCCTCGATCCCGAAATGATCAAGGAGGTGCTGGAGGTGATGGTGGACCTCGCGCAGGGCGGCATGACCATGCTCTGCGTCACCCACGAAATGGCCTTTGCCCGTCAGGTGGCGAACCGCGTCATCTTCATGGATCAGGGCCAGATCGTGGAAGAAAACGAACCCAGGGAGTTCTTCCAGAATCCCAAGAGCCCGCGCACCAAGCTGTTCCTCGAACAGATCCTGCACTGAGGCGCATCAGCCCTCAAACACAACGCGGCCGTCGCAGATGGTCAAGACCGGCTTGACGCCGGCGATCTGGTTCGCGGGCAGCTTTTCCATGCTGGCGTTCAGCACGGCAACATCGGCAAGATACCCTTCCTTCAGCATGCCCTTGCGGTCTTCCATGAATTCCATGTGCGCTCCGGCCAGTGTGAAGCCGTGGATCGTATCCATCAGGCTTTGCGCCTGATCGGGGCAGGAGGGCGTAACGCGCTCCACGGTCATGGCGGCCTGCATGCCGAGGAACGGGTCGAGGGGTGCGACCGGCCAGTCCGACGAGAAGGCAACCGCCGCGCCGGTGTTGCGGATCGTCTGCCAGGCATAGGACCATGGCAACTTGTCGCCCACGCGGCTGAGAATCGGTTCGCGCGGATTGCCCGGGACGCCGAGGCCGGCAATGGGTTGCAGGGAGGCAACAACACCGAGTTCGGCAAGGCGCGGGATGTCGGCGGGGTGGATCAGTTCGATGTGTTCGATGCGATGGCGGCTATCGCGTGCGCCATTCGTTTTCCGGGCATGTTCGTAGGCATCGAGCGTGGTGCGCACGCCGCCGTCGCCGATGGCGTGGGTCGAAATCTGGAGGCCGTGGGAATCGGCCCGCTGCACCAGCGCCAGCATCTCGGCATGGGAATAGAGCGGTGCGCCCTTGTTGCCGGGGAAACCGGGATAGTCGTCCAGCATCTGCGCCGTCAGCGTTTCCATGACCCCGTCCATGAAAATCTTCACCCGGCCCGAATGCACCATGTCGCCCTGATAGCGGGCGCGGAACTCCACGGCTTCGTCCACCTGTTCCAGCTTGAAGAAGTTCTTGTGATGGAACGGCACCTCCATGCGGCTGTTGAGTTCGCCGCGCCGGTTCAGCGCATCCAGCAACTCCAGTTGATACCAGTTGCCATCCATGTTGTGCATGGAGGTGATGCCGAGCGAATTGGCGTGGGCAATGCCGCGCTTGAGGAAGTTCTCATCGATGCTGCGCTGGGCGGGCGTGGCGGGCGGTTGCGGATTGCCGCCGGTGGTGAAGCCGAGATAGTCGCGGCCGCCGGTGGGCATGAGGTCCAGCACGGGCATGAAGGCCGCAGGCTCGCGGAGTTCACCCGTGGCAAGGCCATCGGCGCCCATCACGATTTCATTGCCGACCGGGAGCGCGCGGCCTTTCAGGATTCCGGCCGCATCCAGCGCCCTGGTATTGGCCCACACGGTATGGTGATCGAAGCAGCCCACAAGGAACGGCACATCACTCACGATCGAATCGAGAAGGTGACGCGTGATCGGAACACCGGCTCCGAACTGCTCGTGGGTTGCTGCAATCGCCATCACCACGGCATCCCTGGCGAGGGTCTTGCGATATTGAGAAACCGATTCACGGACCCGGGCTACATCATTGATCCCGTTGATATTCAGCAGGTCCAGTTCCACCGAGCCGATGAACAGGTGCACATGGCTTTCGATGATGCCGGGGATGACGCTGTTGCCCTTGTTGTCGTGCACACGCGTCTTTGGACCGCGCAACCCCATGACCTCCTGCGCCGTGCCGACGCGGGTGATGCGGTTACCGGTGATGGCAATGGCCTCGGCGAAGGGCTTCGCCTTGTCCATGGTGATGACGCGGGCGTTGGTGATGATGAGATCGGCGGTCATGGAACGGTCCTTTTGGGCAAATTCTGCCGCCTTGACCTGTCTGCCGCAAGGGCGCAGCATGGTGCCAGTGTCAACAACTGGAAGGAGGTGATCCGATGTCGAGTGAGTTCACTGTGAATGGAACCCCGGTGCGGATTGCTGGCCCCTTGGGGCAGGCCCTTTAGGGCACAATTCCGGCATGCAGGTTCAGATTCGTACGGCCTGCGTTCCAGATCACAGCACAGACCACGGAAGGGCCACCCTCAAAGGTGGCCCTTTTCGCATTCAGGCTTTCAGCACATCCATCTGGATCGGGCCGTCGGCGCGGCCATGGATGAACTGGTCCACGTAGGCATTGCCAGAGACATTGACCTTGTTCGCCTCGCCCTGCCAGATGATCTGGCCCTTGTGGATCATGGCAATGTCGTCGGCGATCTTGCGGGCAGAGGCCATGTCGTGCGTGATTGATATGGTGGTGGCCCCCAGGCGCTTCACGCAATCCACAATCAGGTTGTTGATCACGTCGGCCATGATCGGGTCGAGACCGGTCGTCGGCTCGTCGAAGAAGATGATCTCCGGATCGGCGGCGATGGCACGGGCCAAGCCGACACGTTTCTGCATGCCGCCCGAAAGCTCGGCGGGGTAGAGTGCGGCAACGTCGGAGGAAAGCCCCACTTGCGAGAGCTTCTCGACGGCAATGTCCCGCGCCGCATGGCGGGCCATGCCGCGGCCCTGGATCAGGCCGAAGGCGACATTCTCCCACACGGTCAGCGAGTCAAACAGCGCCGCTCCCTGGAACAACATGCCGAAGCGCGCGAGAAAGGCGTCGCGGTCCTTGCCCTTGAGGCCGATGCAGCTTTCTCCGCCCACCCTGATCTCGCCCGCGTCTGGCCGGATGATGCCCAGGATGCACTTCAACATCACGGACTTGCCCGTGCCGGAGCCGCCGATCACCACAAGCGACCGGCCTTTCTTCACCGAAACGGACAGCCCGCGCAGCACCTGCTTCGGGCCGAAGCTTTTCTGTACGTTCTTGAGGACGATGTGGCCTTCCATCATCAATCCCCGAACAACAGCGAGGTCAGCAGGAAGTTGGCGGCGAGAATGAGGATCGCCGAGGAAACAACCGCATTGGTGGTGGCGCGGCCCACGCCCTGTGCGCCTCCCTTGGAGTTGAAGCCGTGGTAGCAGCCCATCAGCGCGATGATGAAGCCGAAGACAGCCGCCTTGATGAGGCCGGAGGTCACGTCGCTGGCGTGCAGGAAATCCGCCGTGTTCTTGAGATAGGCATATTCGTTGAAACCCAGTGAACGGGTGCCCACGATGTAGCCGCCGAAAATGCCGATGGTGTCGCCGATCCCCACAAGCAGCGGCAGCGAAATCACGGCCGCCAGCAGCCGCGGCCCGACCAGGTATTTCTGCGGATTGGTGGACAGCGTGACAAGAGCGTCGATCTGTTCGGTCACGCGCATGGTGCCGAGCTCGGCGGCAATCGAGGCACCCACGCGGCCCGACACCATCAGACCCGCAAGCACCGGCCCCAATTCGCGGGTGATGCCGAGTGCCACGATGGACGCCACCAGGCTTTCGGCATTGAATCGCGAGGAACCGAGATAGATTTGCAACGCCAGCGCGCCGCCGGTGAAGAAGGCGGTGAGCGCCACCACCGGCAAGGAGGTGTAGCCGATGCGGAAGAACTGGAGCGCGATCTGGCGGATGTAATAGCGGGGCATCATCCCCTGAAGGAGCGCATCACGGGCAAACAGGGCAATGCGCCCCGTTTCGGCCATCGTGCCGAGCACCATTCGTCCTATGCCTGCGAGTGGGTTCATGATTTTCCGAGATTCGCCGTACCTGAATAAAGTCTGGCATAGCGGCTTCCCAGCCTTGTGAGCAACTCATAGGAAATGGTGCCGGCCCAGCCTGCGACTTCGTCGATCAGCAGGTGCGGCCCGATGATCTCGGCGCGTGTGCCGCGCACGGTCTTGCTGACGGGCAGGGCGGTCACGTCCACCGCCATCATGTCCATCGAGATGCGGCCCACGACGGGGCAACGCTTGCCCGCCACGAAAACCTGGGCTGGACCATCCTTTTGCCGGGACGAGAGGTGGCGCGGCACGCCATCCTTGTATCCTGCGCCGAGGATGGCGATGCGGCTGTCGCGCGGAGCCTTCCAGGTGGCGCTGTATCCAACGGTATCGCCCTTCTTCACCTCGCGCACCTGCAACACGGTGCCTTCGAGTTTCGCCACGGCCTTCATCGGGTTCTTCCTGCCCGGCGTCGGATTGCCGCCATAGAGCGCAATGCCGGGTCGGCAAAGGTCGTGGGTGTAGCATTTTCCAAGGAAGATTCCTGAAGAATTTGCGAGGCTTGCGGGGATGCCCGGAAGCTTTTTGCGAAGTGCGGAAAAACGCTTGGCCTGGGTCTTGTTGAGCGGATGGTGCGGATCATCGGCGCAGGCGAGGTGGCTCATCAGCAAGGTGATGTCGATGCCGGAGCGGAGGAAGTCATCGGACAGCAGCTCATCGAATTCCTCGATCGTGAGTCCGAGGCGATTGATGCCGGTATCGACATGAATGGCGCAGGGAAGCGCCCGGCCATAGCGGCGGCCAAAGGCGGCCCACTCCCGCACTTCATCGAGAGAGATGAGCGCCGGGCAAAGGCCGTTTCCGGCGTAGAATTCGGCCTGGCCGGGGAAAAGCCCATCGAGCACATAGATCACCGCTTCGGGCAGCAGTGCCCGCAAGTCTTCACCTTCCACGGGCCGGGCCACGAAAAAATGACGGCAGCCTGCATCCCACAGGGCCTTCGCAATGGGATTGACGCCCAGGCCATAGGCGTTGCCCTTCACGGCAGCGCCACACACGGCCTTGCCCGCCTTCCGGGACAGGGCGCGGTAGTTTGACTGCAAGGCACCGAGATCAATGGAGAGCACGGCGCCTGCAAGGCCGGTGGGAATGGCATTCGTCATCATGGCGCGCCGCCCTTAGGGCAGGGCTGGACCGGTTGCAACCGCTGATCTGGTCGCATCACCGGTTCAGCCATAGCGTTGCTGCACATGGGCAATGAAGTGACGCGCCGAGAGCGGCTCGCCCGTTGCGGCCAGCACGAGGTCCGGCGTCGTGAGGGTTGAGGCCTTCGACCAGATGTTCGTGCGCCGCCAGTCGTTCAGCAGCGAGACATCGCCCTTGCGCAGCCCATCGTCGGCAGCGGGGACCAGGCGGTGGATGGTGGCCGCCTGCTGTGCCGCCAGCAGCGCTCCTAGCGTGTAGCTGGGGAAGTAGCCAAAGGCACCTGAGGGCCAATGCACATCCTGCATCGGACCATTCCTCATGTTGTCCCTGGTGGAGAGGCCCAGATAGGCCACCATCTTCGCATCCCAGGCGTCGGGGATGTGGCGGGCCTCCATCCGGCCTGAAATCAGCTCCTGCTCAAGCTCATAGCGGAGGATGACGTGCATGGGGTAGGTGACTTCATCCGCATCCACGCGGATGAGGCCCGGCTGCACGCGGTGCACATGCTGCATCATGTCATCGAGCGTCCAGCCTGCCAGGGCCTCTTCGCCGAGCGTTTGCTTCACCACGGGAAGCGCCCATTGCCAGAAGGCGGGGTTGCGCCCGATCTGCTTTTCGACAAACAGGCTCTGGCTCTCGTGAACCGCCATGCCGCGCGCCTGTCCGACGCTCCAGTGCGACCATGCCTTGGGCAGTCCCTGTTCATAAAGTCCGTGGCCGGTTTCATGCAGCACGCCCATCAGCGCAAAGAGGAAGTCGCTTTCGTCGTAGCGCGTGGTCATGCGCACGTCCGTCGGCACGCCACCGCAGAACGGATGGTGCGAAACATCAAGCCTGCCGTGATTGAAATCGAAGCCCACGGCCTTCATCATCACCTCGCCCAGCGCCTTCTGGCGCTCGATGGGGAAGCGTGAGGTGAATGCCCTGGGCGGATGCCTGGCGTGGCGCCGGGCTTGCGCCTCGAGTGCCGTGGGGATGAAACCCGTCAGGAAGGATTTCAGCTCGTCGAACACGGGCGTGATCTGTGCCGACCTGCTGCCGGGATCGAACTGCTCGATCAGCGCGTCATAGGGGGCGAGCTTCAGCACGTCGGCCCGCATTGCCGCTTCTTCACGGGCAAGTGCAACCACATTGGCGAGGGCGGGCAGGAAGCCCGTCCAGTCCCCTGCCGGTCGCAGTTGTCGCCAGAGTTGCTCGGAGCGGATCCGCGCCTCGGTCTGCTTTCCGACAAATGCGGATGAAAGGCAGGTGAGGTTGGTATAGCTGCGTTTCTGTTCGCGAATGGCGGTGCGCTGTTCCGGTGAAAGGTCTTCCGCTTCGGCGGCAGCAAGCCATTCACCCACCTGCGGGCTGGAAGCCATGTCGTGATAGATCGTGGCGAGGCCAGCCATGGCCTCGGCCCGTTTTTCGCCGCCGCCGTCCGGCATCATCACGGCTTCATCCACGCCCAGCATGGCTTGTGCATGGGACAGGGCTTCGAGTTTCCTGAGGTGTTGATCGAGTCTGGCGTATGTCATGTGCGCCTTGATAGCGGCGTCGGTGGTGTTTCGCAAAGGCACGATTGAGCCGGTAATCTGCAGTGACTCCGCTGCATGTCGCCCTAGCGCCGGTTCAGCCACCAGAGCAGCAGCCACACCAGCGCGGAAGATGCCCCTGCCATCAGCATGATGATGAAAAAGCCGTGCTGGCCTTGTGCGAAGGGCAGCCACTGCACGTTCATGCCGAAAATGCCTGCCACCAGGCTGGGCGGCAGGAAGGCCGACGTCAGGGCGGAAAGGATGTAGAGCTGGCGGTTGGTTTCGGCGGCCAGCTTCGCATCCACTTCGTCGTGAAAGAAGCGAGCGCGTGTTTCCAGCGACTCGTAATCCTGATCGAGATGCGAAAGCCGTGCTGCCGAATCCGAAATGCCGGAGGGAAGGGCGGGCACGGTCCGCAAGGCGGTGAGCAGGGCGCGGCGCATGGCCCGCATGTGACGGTGCAGTTGCGCCGCCTCCCGTCGCACCAGCATCAGCCGCCGCCGCTCGTCCTTCTGCTCGTCGCTCAGGATGTCATCCTCGATGCCTTCAAGCTCGTCGGTCAGGCGGTGCAGGACAGTGTCGAGGGTGTCGGGAAAGTGCTCCACCAGAAGTTCGAAGAAGGCTGAAGGGGAGGCGGGCTTGAGTCCGCGCGACAGCTCGCGGCGCAGGCTTTCGGCCACCTGCACGGCACGGACCCGGCCCGTGACCAGCCATCGCTCCGAAACGATGAAGCGGCACCAGGTCGTTTCGGTGGAGTCGGCATCGAAGTCACGGCGGAAGGTGGTGATCTGCCCCACCATGTGGCCCTGCTGGGCCATGACAAAGGGTCGGCTGCCATCTTCGGTGAAATCGGTCACCACCGCAGGCGGAAGCCCCAGCCGATCCGCAAGCCATTTGCCGCAACGCTGGTCGGTGAGATTGAGGTGCAGCCAGAGCCACCCCTTCGCCGGAAGCGGCATCTCGATGTCGGCATCGCCCAGAACCTCGTGTTCACCCGTCTCGGAGAAGAGATAGGCACAGACCAGACCGGGTATGGCAGTGGGCACGAACATCGGGAATCGCCGCCAGCCATATGAAGGTGCTGTGACAATTGGGTGACGCGGCCCGTCGCAGCCGGAGGCGTTCCGCCTGTCACCACGCCGCGTAGGCGTCCATCCAGTCCTTGCGCGGCTCGATCACTTCCGTGGTGCGGTGTTTCATGGCATCGGGCATCCGCCCCGTCGCCGCTTCCATTGCGAAAAGTGCCGCGCCCAATGCCGTCAGTTCGGGTTCATGCACCGCCGTGATGGGTTCGCCGAAGATGCTGGCGCGCAATTCCATCAATGCCCGCGAGCGGGCCCAGCCACCCGTCGCATACATCGGGCCATCGGCAATGCCGACACGCTTCATGGCCCGGAAGAAATCGCGGGCTTCAACGGTGACGGCTTCGATCACCCGCCGGTGCCGGTCGCTGCCGGTCGAGTCCAGCGCCTGGGCAATGGTGGGTGCGGAGCGTGCGGGTTCACCGGGGAGGTGCCGTGCGGACAGATAGGCTTTCACATTCTCGTCGTTGCCGAAAGCCTGCCGCATCGGCACGCTGAACTCGATCGGCCCGATCACGGATATGCCCGGCCCGCCCCGGACCGGGAGCGACAGGTCAATTCCGGCGGTTGCGGCACCGGCCGCGGGCGATACCGTTTCCGCAAAAAGCGCATTGGCCGTGCCAATGGAATCGATACGGGCGAGGGGTTCGATCCGCATGATCGCGTTCGACGCAATCGGGTGATCGTGCCCGCCCACGACGACAAGGGTGTTGGCACTCGCCGCGCCTGCCGCCCGCAAGGGGCCGGGTGCAACCGTTCCCACCACCGTTCCTGCAACCAGACCTTCCGGAAGCGGCGGGGCTTGGGAAATACGCAACAGCTCCGGCACCCACTCGCGTCTGAACACGTCGTAGACGCCCGTGCGCGGAATGAGTGTCGTGCAGATGAACTTCCGCCGCGCCCACCATACTGCAGGAAAATCCGTGAGGGTCACCCAAGGGTCATTCCCGGCAATCGCATCTGGCCGGTGCTTGCGCAGCCACAACCATTTCGCTGCGGCAGTGGAGAAGGCATAGTTGATCCAGGGGTGACGTTTGCCCTCGTCGCTGGCCAGCAGGAACTCCGCCTCCGCCCTGTCGCGGTGGTCGAACCATGGAATGGCCGCGCCGCGTGGCATGAAGTTGTCGTCAAGGCAGAGGCCGTCTTCACCGATGCCCGTCGTGGCGATTGCGGCGATCGGCTTGCCCCTGCCCACCGTGCGCCAGCCTTCAATGACGAGATCTTCCAGGGCGGCAATCAGTTCCATGCCATCGGTCACGACGCCATGGCCGTCGTGACGGCGCGGCGACGGGACGGACTTCACCCAAACGTCCTTGCCCTCTTCATCGATGAAAAGGGCCTTGATGTTGGTCGATCCGACGTCAACACCGCAGAACATGGGCGTGCTACCAGAGGCGTTTGAACTTCGTGCGCGTGGCCTTTGCGATTTCCGCAATCAGCCACGAGGTTTCATCGGCCGGACGCTGCCACACCTTGCGACCGACCACAACGCCCTGTGCACCCGCCGCGATCGAATCCGTGATGTCCTTGAGGGTCGATTTCGCATCGCCCGTCAACGGGCCGCCCGCCACGACAATCGGGATATCGAGTTCGTCGCAGAGCTTGGCGGTGGCATCGGGGCCGGGGAAGGTGATCTTGATGATGTCGGCACCGAGATCATAGGCCACGCGTGCCACTTCCATCTCGGCGAGAATGATGTCCGGGGTGCGTGGCGCAGCCAGGAACACCGGTTCCACCATCACGGGAATGTCCCAGCGCGCAGCGGCAGATACCACGGTGCCGATGCGCTTGCAGTACTGCACCTTCTCGGCGTCGTCCACGTTCCACGGCAGCAGCATCTTCACGCAATCGACACCCATGCGCACGGCATCCTCGACCGATGCGACAAGCGTGCCCGTGCCCGTGTCCGGCGCGGAGGTGGGCCAGAAGGCGTCGATGGCGAGAATGCGGGCCATGGCCGGGTTCTGCGCCATCTCCACTTCCGTTGCCTTCACAATGCCGGTGGAGACCATGAAGCCCGTCACGTCTTCCTTGAGGAAACGCTTCATCACCTGGGCCGGTGCTTCGAGCGCCGGCACGCGGCCCCAGACAAGCCCATGGTCGATCGGCACGACAAGGGCGGCGCGGTCGGGCCGGAAGACACGGTTCATGCGGTAGGAGCTGGAGAGACGGCTGGCCACGAAAGGATCCTCAGTTGTTGTTTTCCCGCTCCGGAAGGTATTGAGTTCCGCTCCCGCTGACCATCGCAAAAATTGCAGATGTGCCCGTCAATCAAGACTTTTTTCGCTTATGGACGTGAGCGGTTTTAGCGTAATTGACAGCCCGCGCCATTGTCTGCAACGTCAGGCCGGTACGCCAACAGAGTGTGGACAGCCCGTGTCTTGAAACAAGTCGTCATTGAATTCCGGAAAGTCAGCAAGCGCTTCGGCGACATTGCGGCAGTGATCGACAACAATCTGGCGGTGGAGCAGGGCGAATTCCTGTCCATTCTCGGCCCCTCCGGTTGCGGCAAGACCACCAGCCTCCGCATGATGGCGGGTTTCGAGCAACCGACGTCTGGCGAGGTCTTCATTCGGGGCGAGAAGGTGACCGGCGTTCCGGCCTACCGTCGGCCCGTCAACATGGTGTTCCAGCACTATGCACTCTTTCCCCATCTCTCGATTGCAGACAATGTGTCCTATGGCCTGCGGCAGCGAAGCCCGCGCCCCTCTGCGGGAGAGATCACGAAGTCGGTGGATGAGGCGCTGGACATGGTTCGCCTCGGAGGCTTCGGAAAGCGCCGGACCTATGAACTGTCAGGCGGGCAGCAACAGCGCGTGGCCCTGGCCCGCGCCCTGATCAATCGCCCGGCGGTGCTGCTGCTTGATGAACCGCTTGCCGCGCTGGATAGAAAGTTGCGGCGCGAGATGCAGGTGGAATTGCAGAACCTGCAACGCACCGTGGGCATCACGTTCCTGCTGGTCACGCACGACCAGGAAGAAGCACTTTCCATGTCCGACCGGGTTTGCGTGATGCGCGAGGGCAGGGTGGTGCAGACAGGTTCACCGCGCGATCTGTACGATACGCCGATCAACCGCTACGTCGCCGAGTTCGTGGGCAAGAGCAATTTCTTCTCTGCCGCGTCCGGCAACGTCACCAGCGTACGGCCAGAACTGATCGACATTGCCGCCAGGCGCAAGGACTTGCCGCAAGGTCTCGCCATCCGGACAGATGGCCGTGTCCTCAATCGCATCTTCCTCGGCGAGCAAACCGAATACCGCATCGCGTCCGACGAACTCGGCGAATTCACCGTCGTTGCACCCCGCAAGGCGGAACATCTCTCGGGCACCTTCAATATCGGCGACAGCATTTCGGCAGGCTGGCGCCCGGAACACGCCCGACTGCTGCCGGACAATTGAGAACATCAAACAGGAGGAAGGTCATGACGAAAGTCACCGGTCATATCAGTGCAGAAGAATTCCTGGCGCAGTTGCGCCGCTACCAGAAGGGCAGCATCAGCCGCCGCCAGTTCCTCGGAGTGACGGGGCTCGGACTTGCGACGGCCGTGCTGAGCAGTGCCGTGCCGGGTTTCCGCCCGCGCAAGGCCCATGCCGCACTTTCCGGCACGGTCAACTTCACCACCTGGCCCAGCTACTTCGCGCAGGAGAATCTCGACAACTTCACCAAGGAAACGGGCGTGAAGATCAATGTCGCGGTTTTCGGCTCGAATGAGGAAATGCTGGCGAAGCTGCAGGCCGGTTCCACCGGCTGGGATGTCTTCGTGCCGACCAACTACGCCATCTCCACCTACAAGGAACTGGGCCTGATCGAGGAACTCGATCTCAAGCGCCTGCCCAACTACGACGCTTCGACACAGGAGCAGCGCTTCACGGCGGAAGGCGTGATCGACGGCAAGACCTACGCCGTGCCGAAGGACTGGGGCACGACCGGCTTCGTCTACAACAACAAGAACATCACCCAGAACCCGACGAGCTGGAAGGAGTTCTTCGACCTCACGCAAGGGCCATGGACTGGCCGCGTGATGGTGCATGACTACCAGCTCACCACAATCGGCAACGCGCTCAAGTACCATGGCTTCTCGTTCAACTCGAATGACGAGAAGGAACTGGCGGAAGCAGAAAAGCTGCTCATTGCCTGCAAGCCGCATCTTTTCGGCATCAACTCCGACTACAAGCCGTCGCTCATTTCGGGCGATGCCTGGGCTTCGGTGTGCTGGACGGGCGACGCCACCCAGCTTCAGCGCGACATGCCGGAGATGAAGTATGTCCTCGCCAAGGAAGGCGGCGAAATCTGGAGCGACTTCTATGCCATCCCGAAGGGCGGACAGAACGTCGATGCCGCCTACGCCTTGATCGACTACCTGCTGACGCCGGAGATCAATGCGAAGGAAGTGCAGGCCCACGGCTATCCCTCCACCGATTCCCGCACCAACAAGCTGGTGCCGAAGGAGATGCTGGAAAATCCGATCCTCTATCCGGCGGCAGAGTTGCTTTCGCCGCTGGAGTTCGGTGCCGCCGCCACGCTTACCAACCCGCTCCGGGCTGAAATCATGGCGCGCTTCAAGGCCGCCTGATCGAAGCCTTGATGCAGGACTACCGACACTCCCGCTGGATCACCGCGGCGCTGCTCGCGCCGGCGGGAGTGTTTTTTGTCTTTCTTCTCATCCTTCCGCTGGTGGTTGTGCTGGTCTACTCCTTCGGCGCCCGCGCCCCCGCCGGCGGATATGAGGCCGCCTTCACCTTCGACAACTACCTCAATCTCCCTGCGCGCGGGAAAGCCTTCTTCAACACGCTCACGCTTGCGCCGCTCGGCACGTTGCTGACGGCCATCGCTGCCTTTCCCGTGGCCTATATCCTCGCCCTCAAGACCGATCCCAAGTGGCGCGTGACACTTCTCGTGCTGATCATGGCGCCGTTCTGGACGAGCCAGCTCCTGCGCTATTACGCATGGATCATGCTGCTCGGCTCGAAGGGCATTCCCTCCTGGCTGGCCTACATCGGCATCGCCGATCTCCGCATCATCAACACGCCGACGGCAGTTCTCATCGGGGCCGTGTATGGCTTCCTGCCGCTGATGGTGCCGCCCATCTATGTGTCGCTGGAAAAGCTGGACAAGCGCCTGCTGGAAGCCTCTGCCGACCTTGGGGCAACGCCGCTCCGCACCTTCTTCCAGGTCACGTTGCCTCTTGCCCTTCCCGGTGTTGCCACCGGCTCGATGCTGGTCTTCATCCTGCTGATGGGTGACTACATCCTTCCGCAATACCTGGGCGGAGGAAAAGTGTTCTTCATCGGCAATGCGCTGGTGGATCTATTCCTGCAATCCCGCAACTGGCCCTATGGCGCGGCAGTTTCGGTGGCGCTGGTGCTGATCATGTTCCTCACCATCTCGCTCTACATGCGTTTCATCCTCTCGCGCACCGACAAGCGCCGGGCAGCATTGGTGTAGGCGATGCGCGTATATCTCGTTCTCGTTTATGTATTCCTCTACGCGCCGATCGCGCTCATCGTCGGAGGCTCGTTCAATGCGGGCAAGCAGGCGATGATCTGGCAAGGCTTTTCGCTGGAATGGTATGGCAAGGCCTTCAGCAACCCGCTGATCACCGAGGCATTGGGCACAAGCCTCTACATTGCGCTGGCAACGGCGGCGATCTCCTCGGTGCTGGGGCTGATGGCCGCCCTTGGCCTTGAGCGGGTGAAGGGCTGGCTGCGAACGTTCTTCGATGCGCTGATCTATATTGCCATCATGGTGCCGGGCATCGTGATCGGCATTTCAACACTCATCGCCTTCGTCAGCATTTTCGAGCTGGTCAATCCGGCTCTCACGGCAACCTTTAACATCCGGTTGCAGATGGGATCATGGGCCGTGATTGCGGCGCACGTGCTCTTCAACATTGCTGTTGTGGCGCTGCTGGTGCGGGCGCGCCTCCAGGGCATGGACCGCAGCCTGGTGGAAGCCTCGGAAGACCTTTACGCGACGCCTTTCGGCACCTTCCGGCAGATCGTCCTGCCGCTACTTGCCCCGGCAGTGCTTGCGGGCTTTCTCCTCGCCTTCACCTTCTCGTTCGAGGATTTCATCATCGCCTACTTCGTGGCGGGGCCGGACGTGACCCTGCCCATCTATGTGTTCTCTTCGATCCGCCGTGGCGTGACACCGGAAATCAATGCGGTGGGCACGGTGGTGCTGGTCACGTCGCTGCTGCTGCTGGTGATCGCACAGCTGATCCTCCAGCGCGGCAATCAGGCCCGCGTCCGCGCTGACGGCTGAGGGCGCGCGCTCAACGCGCGTGCTTGTTCATCATCTCAACGAAGCGATGGAAGAGGTAATGCGAGTCCTGCGGGCCGGGCGAGGCTTCGGGGTGGTGCTGCACCGAGAACACCGGCCTGTCCTTCACCTGAATGCCGGCATTTGAACCGTCGAACAGGGAGACATGGGTTTCTTCCACGCCGCCCGGCAGGCTGTCGCGATCCACGGCAAAGCCATGGTTCATGGACACGATCTCCACCTTGCCGGTGGTATGGTCCTTCACCGGGTGGTTCGCGCCGTGGTGGCCCTGATGCATTTTCAAGGTCTTGCCGCCCAAGGCGATGGCCAGCATCTGGTGGCCGAGGCAGATGCCGAAGACAGGCGTGCCGGACTCCACCAGCTTCCTGATTTCGGGCACCGCGTACTCGCCCGTCGCTGCAGGGTCGCCCGGTCCATTGGAGAGGAACACGCCCTCCGGCTTCATGGCGAGAATGTCTTCTGCGCTCGTGGTGGCGGGCACGACCGTCACGTCACAACCGGCAGAAGTGAGGCAGCGGAGAATGTTGCGCTTGAGGCCGTAGTCGATGGCGACCACCTTCTTGCCGCCTTCGGCGCGGGTGTAGCCCGTCTTCCAGTCCCACAGCTTTTCATCCCAGTCCATGCGCTGGGTGATGGACACGTCCTTTGCGAGATCCATGCCGACAAGACCGGGCCACTGGGCCGCCTTGCGCTTCAGGGCGGCGAGATCGAACCTGCCTTTCGGGTTGTGGGCGATGACCCCATTGGGCATGCCCTTTTGCCGGATCAGGGCGGTCAATGCACGGGTGTCGATGCCGGACAGGCCGATGATGTTGCGTGCCTTCAGCCATTTGCCGAAATGCCTGGCGGCACGGTAGTTGGCGGGATCGGTGACCGGCGCCTTGACAATGCAGCCGAGAACGGCGGCAGAGGCAGCGAGATTGGTTGTCTCGATGTCCTCGTCGTTGGTGCCGACGTTTCCGATATGGGGAAAGGTGAAGGTGACGATCTGCCCGGCATAGGACGGGTCGGTCAGCACTTCCTGATATCCCGTCATGGCGGTGTTGAAGCAGACTTCACCGACCGCATCCCCCTCGGCGCCAAAGCCCTGGCCTTCGATCACCGTGCCGTCGGCCAGCACCAGAAGCCCCGTGACCAGGGGCTGGTCCCAGTCGCCGAACTGCGGGCGTGACTTTGCTTTTGCCTGGGCCTTGCCCTTCTTCGCGGGCGTCTTGGCGGCTGCCATGTGTCGAGTCTCCGGGGAATTTCCGGCTGGTTAAGGGAGGAGGGGCCGGGCGTCAAGTTTGCGCTGCACCTGCGAAGCGGATATGGAGGCTCTTTCCACGCATTTCATCCCTGGGAGAGCGCCATGAGCCTGCGCGACAAACTGAACGCCGATCTGAAGGACGCCATGAAGGCGGGCGACAAGCGGAAGCTTGCCACCATCCGCCTGATGAACGCCGCCATCAAGGACAAGGACATCAATGCCCGTACCGAGGGCCATGACAGCGAAAAGCTGCCGGATTCCGCCCTGATGGACCTGTTCGCCAAGATGGTGAAGCAGAGGCAGGATTCGATCGCCGCCTATGAGCAGGGCGGTCGCGCCGAACTTGCCCAGCAGGAGCGCGAGGAGATGGAAATCATCCAGTCCTACATGCCGAAGCAGTTGTCCGAGGATGAAACCCGCGAGGCGATCAAGGGCATCATCGCGGCTGTGGGTGCGGCCTCCATCAAGGACATGGGCAAGGTGATGGCCGAACTGAAAACCAGGTATTCCGGCCAGATCGACATGGGCAAGGCCGGTGGGGTGGTTAAATCCCTGTTGGGGTGAGCCTCTCCGCAACCTGATTCCAATGCGGCGCCGGGCATGGTTCTGCACCGCCCCGGAATCTCCCCATTTCAGGCGAAACTTTCAGCAACGGCGGCGGTTTTCTTTCAAGTGTCCTGCCTTTTCCAAAGGGCGGGAGCGGATTGAAGAAAGGACAACACCATGTTGCGCAAATCCCTGATTGCGGCTGCAACGGCATTGACGCTTGCCGTGGGACTCACGGCCGCCGCCCCGGAAGCAGAGGCGCGCCACCGTCACCATCACGGCGGCGGCATCGGGCTCTATTTCGGCTTTCCCGGCTACTACGGCTACAATGGCTACTACGACGATGGCTGGGGCTATTACCCGCATCACCGCCTACACCACCGCGGCAAATATCACTGCCATTGGGTGAAGGTGAAAAAGCACCACAAGTGGCGCAAGGCAAAGCGCTGCCATCGTCATGGCCGGTGGTAGGCGACATCACGGAATTGCGGTAACTGACGCGGAAACTACAATCTGAGATAGAGTTTCTTTCTTGGTATTGTTCATACGCGGTTCAGGTTGGTTGGGCGAAATTGGCCTCAACGCGGTACAGACACCGCGGGCCAAACTTCAACAGGAAGGACCCAACTGATGTTTCGCAAGACTCTGATTGCTATCGCTGCTGCTGGTTCCATGGCCCTCGGCCTGGGTGCTGCAACTGCTCCCGCCGAAGCCAAGGTGAACGTGTGGGTGGGCATTGGTGGCCCCTATTACGGCGGCTACTATCACCATCACCGTGGCCACTGGCATTGCCACTACAAGAAGGTGAAGGTGTGGAACAAGCATCACACCAAGAAGATCTGGGTGACGAAGAAGACCCACTGCCACCGTCACCGCTACTACCACTAATCCTGTCGGCTTTCATGCCGAGGAAGGCCGCGCAGTGATGCGCGGCCTTCTTGCATTTGGGGTGGCCGGTCAGGTGATCTTCGTCGTCACCTTCACGTTCTTGCGGATGGCATGCGAGTAGGGGCAGACCACATGCGCCTTCTTGGCGAGTGCCGCCGCGTCGGCCTTCTTGACGCCCGGAAGCGAGACATCCAGCTTCACTTCGATGCCGAAGCCCTTCTTGTCGCTGCGCGGCCCGAACGAGACATGGGCCGTGACGGAAGACTCCTCCGACAGGGCGAGCGGCTTCTTCGCCTTCGAGTTGACGAATTTCATCGCGCCCAGGAAGCAGGAAGAATAACCCACGGCAAAAAGCTGCTCCGGGTTGGTGCCCTGTCCGTCGCCGCCCATCTTCTTGGGATGGGCGAGGATCAGGTCCAGCATCCCGTCATCCGTCCTGGCCGTGCCGCCGCCGCGCCCGCCCTTTGCCGTGCCGACGGCCGTGTAGATTTTCTTGATCGCCATTGGGTGTTCCTCCTCCGATAGGCGGCGACACGTTAGCCGTACAAGCCCGCTTGGCAAGGGTGGGGCGTAACGTGCTAACCCAATGGGATGCGCTTTCCGCCGACCTTCCTTGACCAGATCCGCGCCCGGGTGAACGTCTCATCCGTGATCGGCAGGCATGTGCAGTGGGACCGCCGCAAGACCCAGGCTGCCAAGGGTGACTATTGGGCCTGTTGTCCCTTCCATGGCGAAAAGTCGCCGAGCTTCCACGCCGATGACCGCAAGGGCCGCTACCACTGCTTTGGCTGCAAGGCGAGCGGCGACATCTTCACCTTCCTCGTGGAGAAGGAGGGGCTGAGCTTCCCGGAAGCGGTGGAACGCCTTGCGGCGGACGCCGGGCTTCCCATGCCGGTCGTTTCCGAAGCTGATGTGGAACGTGATCGAGTCCGCGCAAGCCTTTATGACGTCATGGAAATTGCGGCGAAGCTCTTTCAGGTGGAATTGCAGACTTCGCACGGCGCAAAGGCGCGGGGCTATCTCGCCGACCGCGATCTCTCGCCTGCGGTGCAGAAGGAATTCGGCATCGGTTACTCCCGCGATGACCGGTCATGGCTGCGCAATGAACTGGCGAGCAAGGGCGTTGCCCTCGACCAGATGGTCGAGGCGGGGCTGGTGATCGTCAACGACGACAATGCCGTCGGGTATGACCGCTTCCGCGACCGCGTGATGTTTCCGATCCGCGATCAGCGGGGCCGGGTCATTGCCTTCGGTGGCCGTGCCCTTCGCCCGGATGTTCCCGCGAAGTACCTGAACTCGCCGGAGACACCGATCTTCCACAAGGGCGAGGTGCTCTACAACTTCGACAAGGCGAGACAGCCCGCACACCAATCCAACCGGTTGATCGCGGTGGAAGGCTATGTGGACGTGATCGCCATGCACCGTGCGGGCTTCGGCGAGGCCGTGGCGCCGCTTGGCACCGCACTCACCGAAAACCAGTTGGGCATCCTGTGGCGCACGGTGCCTGAACCCATTCTCTGTTTCGATGGCGACAGTGCCGGGCTGAAAGCCGCTTACCGTGCGCTAGATCTTGTCTTGCCCTTGCTCACGCCGGGCCATTCGCTCCGTTTCGCTTTCCTGCCGGAAGGAAAGGACCCGGATGACCTCCTGCGCGCCGAAGGCCCGGAGGCGCTGCGGAGCGTCATCGGCAACGCTTCCCCCCTGGCTGATGTCCTGTGGCGGCGGGCGCTGGCGGAGAACGACCGCGCCAGCCCGGAGCGCAAGGCCGCCTTCGAGCGCGACCTGAAGGGCCTGCTCGGCGGGATCAAGGACGAGATGGTGCGGCGGCATTACCTCGATGACCTGCACAATCGCCTGCGCGAACTGTGGGGGCAGGGGCGGACGGCCCCGACCGGCGGCGCACCCCGCGGTGGCACCAACCGGGGCTTTCAACCCCGGCTTAAGCCCGGCCAGAAGCCCTGGGAAGTGCCCCAGCCGGCGTCGCCCCAGTTGCGGGCGGCGGCCGGGGCCGCAACCACGGCGGCGGCCGCCGAGCGCCGGGAGCGCATGATCCTGCTTTCGGCCATCAACCACCCCGAAGTCCTGCACGATTTCTGGGAGGATTTTGCCGGGCTGGATTTTACTGCCCGGACGCTTGACTCCCTCCGTACACTGATTCTAGACGTGGCCTCCTCCGAGGAAGCCCTTGACCGGGCGGCCTTGAAGACCCACCTGATTGCCAAAGGGTTTGGTCCTGACCTGGACCGCCTTGAAGACCAGGCGAAGCGTCTGAATGAGTGGTTCTTGGGTCCGTTGGCTGCACCAGATGATGCCCGGACAGGCCTCCGCCAGATGATCGCCCTGCACCGCAAAACTGTCACACTCGACCGCGAGCTCAAGGCAGCTGAGGCTGCCTTTGCGCGCGAGCCGTCCGAGGCGAACCTCGCCACCCTGATTGCCGTCCGGGACCAGCTCTCGTCGGCCACCGGGGCGGAAGCCCTGATAGAGGGGTTCGGCGCGGCGTCGGGACGGGGCGCAGGCGAGGCGATGTAACGTCGCAGCCGGCGGCCCGGATTAGGGACCGTTTAACGGGCAGGGGCTTAGGTCTACCCCGAATCACTCTATAGGGTGACGAATCACCCGCTTGAAGGACTTGAGACTGAATGGCCCGCACGCCCGCCAAATCACCTGCAGCCGCCCGCCCGGCGAAGCCGCCGGTGGAGCCAGATGCGCCGACGACGCCCGATGATGTGACTGCCGAGCCTGAAGCTCCGGAAGCAGGAGCGGACGCGCCTGTCCTTGATATGAACGATGCCGCCGTCAAGCGGATGATCAAGCTCGCCAAGTCGCGCGGCTATGTCACCCTTGATGAACTGAACGCGGTCCTGCCTTCCGACGAGACCTCGCCCGAACAGATCGAAGACATCATGGCGATGCTGAACGAGATGGGCATCAACGTCGTCGAAAGCGAGGAGGAATCCGAGAACCTCGCCGCCAAGGTGGAAGAGGAAGCCTCCGGCGAAACCGCCCTGATGAAGGTGGAGGCGCCGAAGCTTCCCGCCGACCGCACCGACGATCCTGTCCGCATGTACCTGCGCGAGATGGGCGCGGTCGAACTGCTGTCGCGCGAGGGCGAGATCGCCATCGCCAAGCGCATCGAAGCCGGTCGCGAAGCGATGATTTCCGGCCTGTGCGAAAGCCCCCTCACGTTCCAGGCCATCATCATCTGGCGTGATGAACTCAATGAAGGCAAGATCCTTCTCCGCGACATCATCGATCTCGAAGCCACCTATGCCGGTCCTGACGCCAAGCAGAACCAGGCCGTGGCCACGCCGCAGCCCTATGTTCCGCCCAAGGAAGAGGTGCGCAAGCAGGCAGAGGCCAAGCGCGCCGAACTGCGTCGCAAGGAAGAAGCCCGCAAGGCTTCACAGCCGAAGCGCCCACAGGCCGATGACGATTACTCCGACGTGCTTTCGCCGGAAGACTTCGACAAGCCCTCCGCCGTTGAAGATGACGATGACGATGAGGGCGATGATCTCGGTGTTTCCCTGTCGGCCATGGAAAACGAACTCAAGCCGAAGGTGCTTGAGGTTTTCGACGAGATTGCCCGCCTCTACAAGTCGCTGCGCAAGTTGCAGGATCAGGAGGTCACCGACAACGAGGGCCTGTCGCCCTCTCAGGAGCGCCGTTACAAGAAGCTGCGCGAGGAGATCGTTGCCCTCGTCAAGTCGCAGTCGCTGAACAACGCCCGCATCGAGGCGCTGGTCGATCAGCTTTACGATATCTCCAAGCGCCTCAACGTGCTGGAAGGCCGCTTGCTGCGCCTTGCCGAAACCTACAAGATTCCCCGCGAGGAATTCCTCCGCGAATACCAGAGCAACGAGCTTGATCCGGAATGGCTGAAGCGCGTGGGCCGCCTCACCAAGCACGGCTGGAAGAAGTGGGTGAACGACGAGAAGGAATCGATCAAGGTCATCCGGGACGAGATTTTTGAACTCGCATCGGCAACCGGCCTCCAGATCCAGGAATTCCGGGGCATCGTTGCCAAGGTGCAGAAGGGCGAACGCGAAGCCCGCATCGCCAAGAAGGAAATGGTGGAAGCCAACCTCCGCCTCGTCATTTCCATCGCCAAGAAATACACCAACCGCGGCCTCCAGTTCCTTGACCTCATCCAGGAAGGCAACATCGGCCTGATGAAGGCGGTGGACAAGTTCGAATACCGTCGCGGCTACAAGTTCTCGACCTATGCAACCTGGTGGATCAGGCAGGCCATCACTCGCTCGATCGCCGATCAGGCCCGCACCATCCGCATTCCGGTGCACATGATCGAGACGATCAACAAGATCGTCCGCACCTCGCGCCAGATGATGCACGAGATCGGGCGCGAGCCCACGCCGGAGGAACTGGCTGAAAAACTG
>JAEUMJ010000122.1 GCA_016792865.1 Hyphomicrobiales bacterium
CTCGACCGGCAGGCGTTCCAGGAAGTCCCGGTGGACTGCATTCCGGGCTTGCCGCTCTCCGTCACATCATTGAACACGCATCATCTCTCGCGCTGCGGCGATCTCGTCGCCTACGACGTGAGGGACCGGGTACGCTGAGGGGCCCGCGTCAGACGAGCGGCTTCAGGCGAGCGGGGTCAGACCCAGCCGCCATCCACGATGTAGTTCTGCGACGTGCACATGCGGCTGTCATCGGCGGCGAGGAACAGCACCATGCGGGCGATGTCGGCGGCGTAGAGTTTTTCAGTCAGGCATTGGCGGTCCCTGATCTGCTTTTCGCCCGCCTCGTTGAGCCAGAGCTTCACTTGCCGTTCGGTCATCACCCAGCCGGGAAGCACGCAGTTGACGCGGATCTTCTCCGGGCCAAGTTCGCGGGCAAGGGCGCGGGTCAACCCGCCAATGGCGGATTTCGCCGTCACATAGGCGGGGCAATCCGGATCGCCGACCAGCCATGTGATTGATCCGAAGTTGATGATGGACCCGCCGCCTGCATCGCGCATCTGGGGCCGCACTGCCTGCGCCGCAAAGAACTGATGCCGCAGGTTGACCTGCATCCGGTTGTCCCAATAATCAACCGTCACGCTTTCCGTGGTGTGGCGGTCGTCGTTTCCGGCATTGTTGACGAGCACGCGGATCGGCCCGTTCACTCCGGCGGCGTCGCCAACGGCGCGTCTCAGTGCCTCGATATCGCGGAGATCACACTTGATGAAGTGCGGTGCAGCATGACCCTCATGGGCCAGGCGCTCGACCAGCCGTCGGGAAGGCTCCTCCGCAATATCGACGAAGCACACCCTGGCACCCTGCCGGGTGAAATGCTCCACCAGGCTTTCGCCAATGCCGCTGCCCCCGCCGGTGATGAAAACGCTCTTGCCCTTGAGACTGGGATAACTGGCGGGTTGTTCGATGTGTCCGTTCAAGATGCGTTCCCCTGCATTATCAACTGATCTTCGTTTCAATCCGAACAGCGAGTCAAGCATGGGTTGATTGCTTCCCCGGCATGACCGCCCCCGGTTGACTTCATGGAGTTACGGCATAGGCTGCACCGATTGCCGGAAAGGTATTGCCCCATGAACATTGAAGTGAAAAACAGCAACTACAAGAATGCAGCGCTTCTGCTTGGATTCAGCGACCTCAAGCGGCTGAAGACCGAGCGCCCCCTCGTCTTCAACAGGGGCCGGGGCATTTTCATCTACGACGAGAACGGCAAGGACTACATCGAATCCGTGTCCTGCTTCTATTGCGTCTCTCTGGGGTTCAGCGAAGAACGCCTGATCGAAGCGGCTTACCGCCAGATGAAAGACCTGCCGATGTATTCATCGGCGATCCATCGCACGGTTCCTGCCGTGATGGAGCTGACGGAGAGGATGGCCGCGCTCTCCCCCATCAAGAATCCGCGCATCTACTTCTCCACCACGGGGTCGGAAGCCGTCGATTACCTCGTCAAGTTCATGTGGTACGGAAACGGCTTTAACGGCGAGCCCAGCCGCCGCAAGATCATCTCGCGGAGGTCCAGCTATCACGGCTCCACCATCGCCACCTGCGCCCTTGGCGGCTCGCAGGACCTGCACGAGAGCTTCGGGATTCCCATGGGCTTTTCCGTACAGGTCAGCCATCCGAGCTGGCCCAACGCCGGCCTACCCGGTGAGACGGAAGACCAGTTCACGGACAGGCTGGCCGAGGAACTTGAAAAGACAATCCTGGCGGAAGGCCCGGAGACCATCGGCGCGATGATTGCGGAACCCATGTCCGTTTCCGCCGGAATGTTCCCGCCGCCCGCCAGCTACTTCCCGAAGATGACGAAAGTGCTGAAGAAGTATGGCATCCAGCTTTTCATCGATGAGGTGGTCACGGGCTTTGGCCGCTCTGGCCGCATGTGGGCCACGGAGGCCATGGGCCTTGAACCCGATTGCATGACAACGGCCAAGGGCATTTCCAGTGCCTACATGCCCATCGCCGGGATCATCATGGGCGAGGAGTTCAGCCGCCGCCTCGACATCGGCAATGAGGCCAAGGGCTGGTTCGCCCACGGAGCAACCCATCACGCCCATGTGGTCTCCGCTGCCGTCGCCAACGAAGTGCTCAACATCTTCGAGGAGCGCAACATCCTGGGCCATGTCCAGGGCATCATGCCCCACTGGAACAGGATGCTGGACAGCCTGCTCGACCACCCGCTCGTCGTCGGCAACCGCAAGTGGGGCCTCGCCGGCGCCATCGAAGTGGCCTACCCCGGCGAGGGCCGTGCCGGACCGGCTGCCAGCCTGAAGGTCGGCGGCGTCGTGAAAGAAGTTTACGAGGCGGGCCTTGCCGAAGGCGTGATCGTCCGTCCGCTGGCAGGCTGCTTCGTGATGGCACCCCCACTCATCATCACCGTCGCGGAGATCGACGAGCTTGGCCGCCGCATCCGCGCCGCCCTTGACCGCGTGCTTGCAGACGTGAAGGCCCGAAAGCCGTAGAGGCCGTGCTGGCCTCGGCAGCGCGGAACCGAGGGCCACACGGATCGTTCTCTCCCCGACAAGGAGACATGACATGCAGGTCCAAGCCGCATTGAACCATGATGAGGCCATCGCCCTGGAGCGGTCATACTGGGACGCTCTTGTGCGCAAGGACGGGAAACGCGCCGGCGCCCTGTCCGGTGATCCCTGCCTGGTGACCGGTGCACAGGGCCTCAGGAGCATCGCCCGCGACGAACTGGAGAAGATGACCGAAGCCGAAGGCTGGTCGCTGCAGTCCTACGCATTCGAAGATGTTCGGGTTCTGGCCCCTGCCCCCGATGTCGCCATCGTCGCCTACACGGTGACACAGCAGGTGACCATGAACGGCGCGTCGCGCAGCTTCAGGGCGGCCGACATGTCCACCTGGGTGCGTGAACCGGCAGGCTGGGTCTGCCACGCCCATGCCGAAAGCCTGCTTGATGCGGAAGCCTGAATGATCGGCACCGGCACCTCGGTCAGGCAACCACGGTGAGATTGAGCGCCGGCGTGATCGAAAGCCGCTCTGCGAAACCGCGCAGGATGTCCAGTTTCGCGTTGACCGCTTCGGGTGCCGTGGCGAGGTCAAATACACAGCCAACCGTCACGATCCAGTTCTGGTGCCAATCGAAAACCGGAACGGACACTGCCAGCAGATGGGATTCGGACTCGCCCACCGATCGGGAAAACTTGTGTTCCGCAACGGCCTGGATCCGGTCGAGAAGCTTCCTTGCATAATCTCCTTCCGTCCCGATCGCCGCCAGTTCACGGTCGATCAGGTCTTGCGTGAAGGCCCTCGGAAGGAACGCGGCATAAAGCTGGCCCGCTGAACTGCGCGTCACGGGCAGCACCTGCCCCGGCATGGTGTGGACCGCCAGCCTGTCGTTGGAAAACGCCCACCGGATCACGACAGGGCCTGCCGTGGTCCAGATGGTCATGAAGACATGCTGGCCGATCCGGGCGGCAAGGGCTTCCAGCTCGTTGTTCACTCGCGTGAACAGGTCAACCTGCTTGAGAGCGGCAAGGCCGAGCCTGATGGCGCCTCCACCGAGGCTGTATTCCGACGTCTTTGCATCCTGGCTCACATATTGCCGGTCTGCGAGGGTGGCGAGGTAGCGATGCAGCTTGCTTTGCGACAGTCCGCATTCGGATGCCAGTTGTGAGAGCGGCACGCTGCGCCGGAACTGCGTGAGTGCTT
Organism: Hyphomicrobiales bacterium; assembly: GCA_016792865.1. Lineage (GTDB taxonomy): Bacteria > Pseudomonadota > Alphaproteobacteria > Rhizobiales > Aestuariivirgaceae > Aestuariivirga. The sequence goes on from JAEUMJ010000122.1 coordinate 3,706, forward strand.
CCAGCACGCGAAGCGCAGTCTTGAGCGACTGGATCTGGCTGTACTCCTTCATCCATCACGCCCGCAGTGTGATGGCGCGGTCTCTTGCATCGCTCGCTCCTGACAGCGCGAGCCCCCGGTGCGGTGCAGTCTAGAACGGGAATGAATCTCCCGTCAAAACACGCGGACATTGATGGGGATGACAATGCAACTCAAGCGGAGGTGATTCCCGAAAGTCATTCCCGTATTTCCTGCTGCACACGGCAAAAAGAAAATTCCTTTCCCTAGAACTGGACCTGTTCCTGAAAGGACTGCGGGACCCACATCCTGTAAGCTGACGGGATGGTGCCAACGGCGCACCATGCAACGCAACCAGATGGCCGCCTCTGCTGGCTGCTTCGGCATCGGCTGTCGTGAGTGACGAGGAGTACCAAGATGCTTTTCAAGAACATTGCGATGTCTTCAACGCTTCTGCTTGCAGTCCTTGCACTGCCGGCAGACGCCGGTGATCTGCTCGGCGGTGTGACCAAGTCCCTGGGTGGCGCAACAGGCGGCGTCAGCAAGACAGTGGGTGGCGTCACCGGAGGCTTGGGCGGCGTGACGGGTTCACTGGGCAGCACGACGACAAGCGTGTCGGCAACGGTCGGGGATTCCATAGCAAAGGCCAATGTCAACGTCGGCAAGATCACGCCGCGGCACCGTAAACTGCTCATCAACGAGGTTCGCGTGCGCTTGTCCGGCTTGAGCGAGAAACAACTGCTCAAGCTTTGCGCATCCGTTGGCGGAGACAGTTGCGGGTCGATGAGCCGGCAAGAGCGCACCAAACTCGTCGACGCACAGATCAGGCTTCTCGACAACAATACCCTGCTCGGAGTCTGCGCTTCGGTGGGCGGTTCCTGTGGCGGCGACATGGGGCGTCCGCGCACACCGCCAACAGCACGGGCCGACGCGGGCAGCCGCTCCGGCACGGCGCGCATGTACTGCTCTCCCGTGCTGGCTGAGCAGAACCGTTGCGTTCTTCCGAACTGAATAGTCACCCCTGGTTGTCGTGCCGGTCATTGGTACCGGCACGGCACCTGCCCGTCGTTCGACCACGGCAGCGGGTTTGATCAGGCCACGCGCCGTTCCGGTTCGAAACGCGACGCAGCTGCAGTCTCCTTGCGAAGAGACGCAAGTGTTCGGGCAAGACCCTCGTCAAGACTGACACGCGGTTGCCAGCCGAGCAACGTGCGGGCCAGCGTGATGTCCGGGCAGCGGCGGCGCGGATCATCTGTGGGCAGCGGCTTTTCCACGATGGCTGAACGGGACTGGGCCATGGCGATCACCCGTTCCGCCAGTTCACGCACCGTGATCTCGTTGGGATTCCCCACATTGACCGGCGTATCCGGCGCGACTTCGAGGTCCATCATGCACAGGAATCCGGCGATCAGGTCGTCAACGTAACAGAAGGACCGGGTTTGACCGCCGTTGCCATAGATCGTGAGTGCATCGCCCGCGAGCGCCTGCATGAGGAAATTGGTGATGACACGCCCGTCATCGGGACGCATCCGTGGTCCGTAGGTGTTGAAGATCCGCACGATGCGAACATCAACGCCGTGGTGGCGGCGGGCATCCATGAGAAGGGTTTCGGCAAAGCGCTTGCCTTCGTCATAACAGGAGCGCGGACCGACGGGGTTCACATTGCCCCAATATGATTCCGGTTGCGGGTGGATATCGGGGTCGCCGTAGATTTCCGACGTGGAGGCATGGAACAGCCGAGCGCCGCAGCTCTTTGCGAGGGCCAGCAGATGCATGGCACCAAGTGAACTCGTCAGCGCGGTTTGCAGCGGGTCTGCCTGGTAGTGCGGCGGCGATGCCGGGCACGCCAGATTATAGATATCGTCCACCTCGACAGTGATGGGATCGGTGACGTCATGGCGGATGAACTGCACGCGCCCGCTCACCAGGTGATGGGCGATGTTCTCCAGCCGCCCTGTGCTCAGGTTGTCGGCGATGATCACCTGATAGCCGCGCTCCACCAGCCTGTCCGTCAGGTGCGATCCGAGGAAGCCCGCGCCCCCGGCCACCAGAACACGTCTTGAAGGATACGATGTCTTTGTCATGCTGGTTGCCATCCTCTGTGTCTGGATTTCTTGCGCGGGTCACGCCCTCTTGAGCCAGGCCACATCCGGAGGTGTGTGGCCGCTTGCTGCCGGGACTTGTTTGCGATGTCGCGAGAGATCAACCGGCACAGCACCCGCCTTTTGCCAAAGCCGCACGTCCGGCCAAACCGGCGCATGACGGTGCAGGGTTGCAAGGTGCCGTTGATAATCTTCGATGCCGAAGGGCTCGCCGGTGCTGTGCAGCCTGATGGCAATCTCCTCGTAGATGGCGAGATTGCGAAGATCGGGAACAGGCAGTTGCCCCGCTGCGAAGTCGGACCACATCTCGTCGTAAAGACCTTCGAGGGCAGCAACCAGCGTGGGCGTATCGAAAAGCACTGACGTGTCCCGCTCACGTTCCAGCCGTTCCCGGAGGGCTTGCGCTGCAACGGCGTCGTTGCCGATGGCAATGGCCTTGGCCACATATGCCTCGATGTCGGCCATGACCATGTCCGGCATCCCCGCCGAGGTGACAAGTCCGGCGCAGACGCGCGACGCAAAGGTGCGCCCTGACATGGTGAGCACGGGAACACCCATCCACATGGCATCTGAGGCCGTGGTGTGGGCGCCGTAGGGGAACGTGTCGAGGAAAAGCCCCGCAAGGCGATAGCGCGCCAGATGCTGCGGATTGGGCCGCTTGGGGGCGAAGCAAAGTCTCTGCGGATCGACACCCCGCGCTTCCGCCAGCTTGCGGAGGCGCTCGTTCGTGCCCGCGATGCTGTCGAGCAGCCAAAGCACGCTGCCGGGCACACCTGCGAGGATTTTCATCCAGGCGTCAAAAACCGCCTCGGTGATCTTCTGGCTGCCGTTCAGGCAGCAGAAGACAAAGCCATCCTCCGGCAGGTTCTCGGACGCCCGGCTCGGCGTTTCCGGCGCCACGCTGCGCTTGCGGTCGTTCGGCTGATAGCATGGAACCCGCAATACCTTCTCGCTGAAGAAGATCTCGCTGCTTTCCGGAACAACCTGCGGATCGGCAATCACGTAGTGATGATAGGGTGTGCCCATGGTGCCGGGGAAGCCGTACCAGTTCACCTGAACCGGCGCGGGCCGCCGTGCGAAAACCCCGGTGCGCGCATCGCGGGTGTAACCGTTCACATCGATGAGGATGTCGATTTCATCTTCGCGGATTCGTGCCGCTGCCGCATCATCGCTCAGCCCGTTGATGTCCACCCAACTGTCAACGGACTCGCGAATGCGTGCCTTGGTCGGATCCTCGCGGTCGATGCCACAATAGTAGGCGTGAATCTCGAAATGCTCGCGATCATGGAGTTCCATGACTTCCGAAAGCCCGAAGCCGACGGCATGCTCGCGCAGGTCCGACGAAACATAACCGATCCGCAGCTTGGCAGGCCGCGGACCACGACGCGGTTCATGATCGGGCGCCGCCGCGGCAGGCACCGGAATCGTTGTTCTGGCGTAGGATGCCGCCCGCGCCAGCTGGAACACGGGGTCATCCAGCATCACCGCATTCGAGAGCGGCGATATGTTTGCGTAGAGTGCGGCTTTCGAGACGAACTCGGACGCCTCGATGACCGGCCACTTGCACTGCCGCTGGCGCAGCGCAATCCAGTGCTGGCCCACTTCCGGCTGATGCGGATTGAGTTCCAGCGAGAGGCGCAGGGCGTCTTCCGCCGGTTCGTCGATATGCCCGTTCTCCAGCACGCGGCCCATCTGCTGCAAGGCCATGAGCTTGTGCTTGAGTGATTCCCCGTTCACCGCACCAAGCTGGTTGACCAGCGTCGTCCACTGGGCAACTGCATCCCCTCCCTGCCCGATATCCTCAAGCAGGCGGCCGAGATTGATGTAAGGCGGCTGGAAATCAGGCTTGATGCGGATCGCCTGCCGCAAGCTGTTGATCGCCCCGAACTTGTTGCCGGTACGGGCCTGCATGATGGCGTAGTTGAAGAGTGCCGCATGCAGATGCGGTTCATTGGGATGCAGGGCGATCCAAGCCTCATAGAGATTGACGGCCTGAGGAAGCTCGCCCCCGGCTTCCAGCCGGGCTGCCTCGCCGAAAAGCTCCGTGATGGTCATCTTGATCATCTCTCGCCTCATGCATTCGATGCGGAAATCAGGGCCTCAACCTGCGCGTTGCTCATCAGCCCGATCTGCGTGGAGGTGAAGGCATTGGCCTGTGTGGTCGAGAGTGCGGCGATCTGGTCGGTGGTGATGCCTGCAATCGCGGCGGTACTGATCGACGGGATGCCCGTGACGTCGCTCATGGCGGCGAAGTTGGTGGTACTCATTGCCGCGATCTGGGCGAGCGTGAGCGCCGCGGCCTGTTCGGTTGTGAGTGCGCCCATCACGTCGGTCGAGAGGGCATTCAGGGCGTCGGCCTGCATGACGCCGAACTGGGCGCCGCTCATGCCGCCGATCTGCGTTGCGGTGAAGTTGCCGATGCCTGTCGCATTGATGCCCGCCACCTGGACTGTGGAGAGATCTTCGGCATTGAGGGCGCTCACCTGCTCGGAAGCGAGGGTATTGAGCTGCGTGACGGTGAGGCCGCGCACCTGCGTGGATGTCAGGGCGCCAAGCTGGGTTGTGCTGAAGTCGGCCACATCCGTGGTTGCGAGGCCGGCAAGCTGGGTGGCGGTGACGGCACCAAGCTGCCCAGAGTCCCAGGCCTGGATGTCGGTGGATGCGAGAGCACCGAGCGCCGTCGCCGAGATGGCGGCGATCTGGCCCGTTGACAGGCCCTGCGCCTGCGTTCCCGAGAGATTGCCGACTGCCGTGGCATCGAGACCGGCAACCTGGACGGTCGAGAGATCGGCGATGTCGAGCGCCTGCAGGTAGTCGGAGGCGACCGCGTTCAACTGCGTGGCGGAGAGGCCGCGCACCTGCGTTGCGGTGAGTTCGCCGAACTGGGTGGACGTCAGTTCCTGGAGCGCCGTTGCCGTCAGGCCGCCAATCTGAACCGAGGTGAGTGCGCCAAGCTGCGTTGCATCCCAGCCCTGAACCTCGTCGGAACTCAAGGCTTCCACATTGGTTGCCGACATCACCCCGATCTGCGTTGCCGTCAGGGACTGCGCCTGCGTCGTGGACAGGGCATCCACGGTCGTGGATGTCAGCCCGCGGATCTGCACGGTCGAGAGGTCGCTGGCATTCAGCGCATTCAATTGCGCGGTGGCCAGGCTGTTGAGCTGCGAGGTGGTCAGGCCCTGCACCTGTGTCGTGGTCAGGCTGCCAAGCTGGGTGTCGCTGAAGTTTGCCAGCGTCGTGGTGGTGAGCCCGGAAAGCTGCCGGGTGGTGAGCGCGTTGAGCTGCGTGTTGTCCCAGGCCTGCAGGTCATCCGAAGCGAGGGAGGACAGCGCGGTCGAGGTCAGCGCGGCGACCTGCGCGGTGAGGAAGCTGCGCGCCTGCGTGCTGGAGAGATTGCCGATGCCGGTGGCGTTCAGGCCGGAAATCTGGAGCGTCGAGAGATCGGTCAGATTCAGGGCGTTGAGCTGTGTCGAAGCCAGGCTGTTCAACTGCGCTGCGGTCAGGCCGCGCACCTGCGTGGAGGTCAGTGCACCAAGCTGCGTATCCGAGAAGTCGGCGAGCGCCGTGGCAGTGAGGCCGGCGATCTGGCGTGAGGTGAGTGCGCCCAGCTGCGCCGTATCCCAGCCCTGCACCTCGTCCGAACTCAGCGCCTCCACACCCGTGGCCGACATGGCCGCAATCTGCGCGGTGGTCAGGGACTGTGCCTGCGTTGTCGAAAGCGCATCGATGGTCGTGGTGGTCAGGCCCTTGATCTGCGTCACCGAAAGCTTGGTGACATCGAGGGCGTTGAGTTGCGTCGTGCCGAGGCTGTTCAATTGCGTGGTGGAGAGGCCGCTGACCTGTGCCGTGGTCAGGCTGCCGAGCTGCGTGTCGGAGAAGTCCGCCAGCGCCGTGGTGGACAGGCCGCTGATCTGGCGGGATGTGACGGCGCCCAATTGCGACGAATCCCAACCCTGCACCTCATCCGAACTGAGCGCATCGATGCCCGTTGCGGCAAGCGCCCCGATCTGGGTGACAGTGAGCGATTGCGCCTGCGTCGTGGTCAGCGCATCGAGCGTGGTCGTGGTCAGGCCCTTGATCTGGAGGGCGGAGAGATCATCGACGTTCAGGGCGTTGAGCTGTGTCGTGCCGATGTTGTTGAGCTGGGCGGTGGTCAGGCCCTGGACCTGCGTGGTGGTGAGCGCCCCCAGTTGCGTATCGGAGAAGTTGGCGATTGCGGTGGTGGTGAGGCCCGCCATCTGGCGGCTGGTGATGGCGCCAAGCTGGCTGCTGTCCCATGCCTGCAAGTCATCGGATGCCAATGTGGCCAGTGCGGTTGTGGAAAGCGCCGCAACCTGCAGGGTGGAGAAGCCCTGCGCCTGGGTGGAAGAAAGCTTGCCGATGCCGGTGGCATTGAGGCCCGCCACCTGCAGCGTGGAGAGGTCGGCAATGTCGATGGCGTTCAGTTGCGCCGTTGTCAGCCCGTTCAATTGTGAGGCCGTGAGGCCGCGCAGCTGCGTGGAGGTGAGGTCGCCGATCTGCGTTTCGGAGAAGTCGGCCAGCGTCGTTGTGGTCAGGCTGGACAACTGGCGGCTGGTGAGCGCGGCAAGCTGCGTGGTGCTCCAACCCTGCACTTCGTCGGAACTGAGTGCATCGAGACCGGTGGATGACAGCGTTGCGATCTGCGCAGCGGTCAGCGACTGCGCCTGCGTGGTCGAAAGCGCGTCGAGCGTGGTTGCGGTCAGGCCCTTGATCTGCAAGCCGCTCAGGTCCTGGACGTTCAGCGCATTGAGTTGCGTGGTGGCGAGGGTGTTGAGCTGCGTGGTGCTCAGGCCCTGGACCTGCGTGGTGGTCAGCGCACCGAGCTGCGTGTCCGAGAAGTTGGCGAGCGTCGTGGTGGAAAGCCCCGACAATTGCCGCGAGGTGATCGCGCCAAGCTGGGTGTTGTCCCACGCCTGGAGATCGGTGGAGGCAAGCGTGCTCAGTGCGGTTGTCGAGAGGGCCGCAATCTGCACGGCGGACAGGCCCTGCGCCTGCGTGCTGGAGAGATTGCCTGCACCGGTTGCGTTGAGGCCGGCGATCTGGACCGCCGTCAGGTCAGCGACATTGAGGGCGTTGAGCTGGGTCGCGCCGATCCCGTTCAGTTGGACCGTCGTCAGGCCCCTCACCTGCGTCGAGGTGAGCGCTCCCAGTTGCGTATCGGAGAAATCCGCAATGGCCGTTGTCGAAAGGCCCGCAAGCTGGCGCGAGGTGACGGCGGCAAGCTGGCCCGAATCCCAGCCCTGGATCTCGTCCGAACTCAGGGCTTCGAGACCGGCAGCGGTCAACTGGCCGATCTGTGTCGCGGTGAGAGACTGGGCCTGCGTGGTGGAAAGCGCGGTCAGCGCCGTCGTGGTCAAGCCCTTGATCTGCGTGGTGGAAAGGTCGGCGACGTTGATGGCGTTGAGTTGGGTATCGGCAAGGCCGTTCAGCTGCGTGGTGGTGAGGCCACGAAGCTGCGTCGAGGTCAGGCTTCCAAGCTGGGTGTCAGAAAAGTCTGCAAGCGCGGTGGTGGTGAGTCCGGCAAGCTGCTTGGAGGTCAGGGCGCCGAGCTGGGTTGCATCCCAGCTTTGCACATCGGTTGAATTCAGCGCGTCGAGGGCATTCGTTTGCAGCGAGGCAATCTGGTTTGCGGTGAGGGACGCGGTTTGCGTATCGGTCATGGCGATCAGCGTGTCCGCGATCAGCCCTTTTGTCGCCGTCGTCGATATGCCCTGGATTTGCGTGGAGTCGAGGGCCTGAAGGTCTTCCGTTTCCATCGCGTTGATCTGCGTGGCAGACAAGGCGCCGACCTGCGTGGTGCTCAACGATTGAATATCGGTGGTGGAGAGCGCCCGGACCGCCGTGGTCGTCAGGGCGGCGATCTGGCGGGTCGACAGGCTGGAAACGATAGACATGGTGTTTCTCCCGAGATGGCCGGGGCCAATGCCCGCGGGCCGTAATGATTCGCGGGATGGGGGCCTTTGGGAGGGTTGGTATGTGGATGAGCCTGTCCGAACCTTGCAACCCTAATGAAACATTACCGCCCTGTTCGGTCGCAACACACCCGGACAAGGCAACGGGCACGGGAAAAGGCACAGGGAACAGCGCATGTGGATGGTGGGCCCGGCAGAATCACCACCTTCGTTTTATTTCAATAGTTTGGAACAAGGTGAGGGAAAGAAGGCGTCGTTGAATCGCATAGCTAATCTTGCGTCATTCCCTCACCTCCCAGCGAACCTATCCAACGTTTCACCGGGAGTAAAAACATGACAAAGTCCCGCTGCTTCACTTTGACTGACATTGCACGTGCAATGCGCACCCTAGAGAAAAGCGAATACG
>JAEUMJ010000147.1 GCA_016792865.1 Hyphomicrobiales bacterium
GCCGCATCCACGATGTGAGCGGACTGCAATCCCTGGGTGAAAGCCCCTTCATCTCTCGCGCGAACCGGTAACGCCACGACTTTGCTTTCATTCGGGTAAAGTGTCGTTCGCATTCGCACGGGAGAGTGGTGGACATGCTGGCAGATATCGGTCTCGTTGGTCTCGGTGTGATGGGAGGCAATCTCGCCCTGAACATGGCCGAAAAGGGATTCACGGTCGCCGTTCACAGTCTCGACTGGGATGCGGTGACAACCTTCGTGGCCGAAGCGGGCGATCTGGGCCAGCGCCTGATCCCGGCCAGAACGATGGCGGAATTCGTTGGCAGGATACGTGCTCCGCGCTCGGTGATCCTGCTTGTTCCTGCAGGCGCGGTCGATGTGGTGATGAGGCAGCTCGGTGCCGCGCTGTCGCGTGGTGACAGCGTGATCGATGCGGGCAATTCGGACTACCACGAGACGGAACGCCGCCAGCGTGAAATGGCGCAGTTTGGCGTCACCGTGCTGGGTGTCGGCATTTCCGGCGGGCATGAGGGCGCACGCAACGGACCCTCGATCATGGCGGGAGGCCCGGTACAGGCCTACCGCATGGTCGAGCCGGTGCTCACGGCAGTCTCCGCGAAATTCGAGGGTGAGGCGTGCTGCGCCTGGCTGGGGCCGGGGGGTGCGGGGCACTTCGTGAAGACCATCCACAACGGCATCGAATATGCCGACATCCAGATGATCGCCGAAATCTACGGGGTGATGCGCGACGGGTTGGGCCTGACAGCGCCGGAGATGGCGAAGGTCTTCGAGGACTGGAACAGGGGCAGGCTCAATTCGTACCTGATCGAGATCACCGCGCGGGTGCTGGCTACAATCGACGAGGCAACGACACGGCCTCTCGTCGACCTGATCGTGGACAGGGCCGAACAGAAGGGCACGGGCCGCTGGGCCGTGATCGAGGCCCAACGCCTGGGAGTTTCGGCGGAAACACTCGAAGCAGCGGTGGGCGCGAGGGTTCTCTCATCCCTCGGCCAGCAACGATCGGCCGCGGAGAAGCTCTATGCCATCCCGCGCGGGCGCTGGAAGGCGCCGAAGGAGGCCGCCATCCCGGTTCTGGAGCAGGCCCTCTTTGCCGGAAAGATCATGGCCTATGCGCAAGGATTCGCGGTGATGGCGCACGCTTCGGAGGAGAACGTGTGGAACCTGCCCCTGGGGACCATCGCAAGCATCTGGCGTGCAGGCTGCATCATCCGTTCGCAGTTCCTCGACATCATCACCGACACGTTCCGGATGGATGAAGCCACCCTCAACCTGCTTCTGGCCCCTCGCTTCATTGCGATGATGTCGGAGAACCATCAGGGATTGCGCGAGACGGTGGCAGAGGCGGCCCGCGCCGGGCTTCCTGTTCCGGCACTTTCTGCTGCCCTTGCCGCATTCGACGGCTACCGCCAGGCGAGGGGCACGGCCAACCTCATCCAGGGCCTGCGCGACTACTTCGGCTCCCACTCGTTCGAGCGAAGCGACAGGGTGGGAGCGCAGCACGGGCCGTGGAATCGCTGATCAGGTCTTGCGGCCGCGTTCGCGTGCCGCCTTCCGCACAAGCGTGGCCACTTGCAGGAGGTGCCCGGCAATCGGGCTGGTCTTGCGCCATACCATGCCGATTTTCCGTGTCGGGCGCGGCGAGGGCAAGCGTGCGACGGATACAGATGCGGAGCGCGTCTCGATGCCGACTGCCATTTCCGGGATAAGTGTCACTCCGATTCCTGCCGCCACCATCTGCACAAGGGTGGAGAGGGAACTCCCCTCCATCAGGCTGCGTGGAGCCGAAGGCGTGAACCGGCAGTAGGAAAGCGCCTGGTCGCGGAAGCAATGTCCTTCCTCCAGAAGCAGCAATCGCATCTCCCGCAGGTTCGCTGGTTCGGGCACGGGTTTTCGCGCATCAGAAGAAGGCCGCACGAGCAGGAACTCCTCGTCGAAAAGATGTTCCTCATGCAGCGACGGTTCGGATACCGGCAGGGCCACGATCGCTGCATCGAGCCTTGCATCGAGCAGGGTTGCAATGAGCTTCTGGGTGATGGCCTCGCGCGGCAGCACATCAAGACCGGCAAAGCGCTGGGACAGGGCCTTGATGACGCCCGGCAGAAGATAGGGCGCGATCGTGGGAATGGTGCCGAGACGGAACCGCCCGGTGAAGGGGCCGACGCGGGATTGCGTGAACTCTCCCAGTTCATCGACGGCGCGGAGAATGTCGCGTGCCCGCACGGCAAAGGCTTCGCCCAGGTCGGTGAGACGCACCTGCCGGGCACCCTTCTCGACGAGAGGTGAGCCGACGGCGTCTTCCAGGGCCTTCATCTGAAGCGAAAGGGCGGGTTGCGAGATGGCGCAGGCTTCCGCCGCCCTGCCAAAATGTCCGTGCTGGGCGAGCGCCTCAAAATAGCGCAACTGTCGGAGTGTAATGCTGTCCATAGAAATAACTTATCATAGGCATTTGAAAATGCGAATTCTAATTATGATTGCAAGTGCTATGAGCGGTAAGAGAACGCAGCATCCAGATCGCCACGGAGGTTCAAATGGACGGAAATGATGTGAAGACAGCCGGCAAGTGCCCGGTCATGCATGGCGGTCACACCGCAGTCGGCAAGTCGAACATGGATTGGTGGCCGAAGGGCCTGAATCTCGACATCCTGCACCAGCATGACACCAAGACGAATCCGCTGGGCAAGGACTTCAACTATCGCGACGAAGTCAGGAAGCTCGACGTTGCGGCGCTGAAGAAAGACCTGAAGGCGCTGATGACCGACAGTCAATCCTGGTGGCCAGCCGACTGGGGGCACTACGGCGGCCTGATGATCCGTCTCGCGTGGCATTCTGCCGGTTCCTACCGCCTTGCCGATGGCCGCGGTGGTGGCGGCAGCGGCAACATCCGCTTTGCACCGCTCAATTCCTGGCCGGACAATGTGAGCCTGGACAAGGCCCGCCGACTGCTGTGGCCGATCAAGAAGAAGTACGGCAACAAGCTGAGCTGGGCAGATCTCATCCTGCTTGCCGGCAACATGGCCTACGAGTCCATGGGGCTGAAGACATTCGGCTTCGGCTTTGGCCGCGAGGATATCTGGCATCCTGAGAAGGACACCTATTGGGGTTCGGAAAAGGAATGGCTGGCCTCTGGCCGCTATGATGGCGACGACAGGAACTCGCTGGAAAATCCGCTCGCTGCCGTGCAGATGGGCCTCATCTATGTGAATCCGGAAGGCGTGAACGGCAAGCCCGATCCGTTGCGGACTGCCCAGGATATCCGCGTCACCTTCGCACGCATGGCGATGGATGATGAGGAAACCGTGGCGCTGACGGCGGGCGGCCACACGGTCGGCAAGGCGCACGGCAATGGCGATCCCGCCAAGATCGGGGCAAACCCGGAAGCTGCCGATGTCGAATTGCAGGGCCTGGGCTGGGCCAACGGCAAGAACCGCGGCATTGGCCGTGACACCATGTCGAGCGGAATCGAAGGTGCGTGGACGCCGCATCCCACAACCTGGGACAACGGCTATTTCCACATGCTCTTCAACTACGAATATGAGCTGACCAAGAGTCCCGCAGGTGCGTGGATCTATCAACCCGTCAACATCAAGCCTGAAGACATGCCGGCTGATGTCGAGGATCCGTCCATCCGCGTGATGCCGATGATGACGGATGCCGACATGGCGATGGTGAAAGACCCGGTCTACCGCAGGATCTCCGAACGCTTCTACAAGGACCACGACTACTTCTCGGAAGTCTTCGCACGCGCCTGGTTCAAGCTTACCCACCGCGACATGGGCCCGAAGGCCCGTTACATCGGTCCCGATGTCCCCAAGGAAGACCTGATCTGGCAGGATCCTGTCCCCGCAGGCCGCAAGGACTACGATGTCTCCGCCGTGAAGGCGAAGATTGCCGCAAGCGGCCTTTCCGCCAGCGACATGATTGCCACGGCCTGGGACAGCGCCCGCACCTACCGCGGCTCCGACATGCGCGGCGGTGCCAACGGCGCCCGCATCCGCCTTGCTCCGCAGAAGGACTGGGAAGGCAATGAGCCCGCCCGCCTGCAGCGCGTCCTCGCCAAGCTCGAACCGATTGCCGCGTCTTCGGGCGCGAGCGTTGCCGATGTGATCGTGCTGGCGGGCAATGTCGGGCTTGAGCAGGCGATCAAGGCGGCTGGCTTCAATGTGCCTGTCCCGTTTGCGCCGGGACGCGGTGACGCCAGCGATGGCATGACCGATGCCGCCTCATTCGATGTGCTCGAACCCCTGGCCGATGGTTTCCGCAACTGGATGAAGAAGGATTACGTGGTGAGCGCCGAGGAACTGCTTCTCGACCGCGCACAGCTCATGGGCCTGACGGCCGCTGAAATGACTGCGCTCGTGGGCGGGATGCGGGTTCTTGGCACCAATCATGGCGGAACCCGCCATGGCGTGTTCACCGATCGCGTCGGCGCATTGACCACCGACTTCTTCGTGAACCTCACCGATATGGCCTATGCGTGGAAGCCAGCGGGCAAGCACTATGAGATCCGCGACCGCAAGACGGATACGGTGAAGTGGACCGCAACGCGCGTGGACCTCGTGTTCGGTTCAAACTCGATCCTTCGCGCCTATGCCGAAATCTATGCCCAGGACGACAACAAGGAGAAGTTCGTGAAGGACTTCGTGGCCGCCTGGACGAAGGTCATGAACGCAGACCGCTTCGATCTCGTGGACTGAGGGCAGGACAAGAGGCCCCACGCCGGTGTCAGCGCCGCCCGTGGGGCCTTACCTGTCTTGCAACAATGGTTCGTAGCGCCGGTCGGTCAAGGTCTTGAGGAAGGCGACCAGGGCATCAATTTCCTTGTCCTTGAGCGGCGGGCCGCTCTCCAGTTCCTTCATCGACAAGGTGCCGTCCACTTCCGGCGGTGCCCAGGCAGCACCCGATTCCGGGTTGATCTGGCGGCGTGCCGCCTTGCTGTTGTACTTGTTGTAGAAGAGCACGACGGTGCGCAAATCCTTGAACACGCCATTGTGCATGTATGGACCCGTCACCGCGACGTTGCGCAGTGTCGGAACCTTGAACTTGCCCTTCTGGGCCTCATCCTTGTTCACGGCGGCATTCTGGTAAAGGCCGAGATCACGCGAGGACACGCCATTGATGGCGCGAAGGGCGGTGTTTTCCGGCACGCCGATGTTGTGGAAGGCGTAATTGGTGAAGGTCTCCTGCTTGCCATCCGGGAAGGCATTGAGGCGGTGGCATTGGGAGCAGTTGGTGAACTGGTTGGAGAAGAACAGGGTGCGCCCCAGTTCTTCCTCATCCGTGAGCTTCACCTCCCCGCGCAAGGCGCGATCATAACGGGAGTCGAAGGGCGAGAACTCGGCCGTGCGCTCGAAGGTTGCGAGCGCTTCCGTCATGGCGGCATAGCCCTTGTCCGCATCGTCAAGCACGCCCGCACCATAAAGCGCGGCGAATGCCCTCACATACTCTGGATTTTCCTTCAGCCGAGCCACCACGGCAGCCTTGTTGGGCATGCCCATTTCAATCGGATTGAGGGGCGGGCCGCCCGCCTGGTCTTCCAGCGTGGAAGCGCGGCCATCATGGAACATGCCACCATGCCACGCGCCATTCCTGTCCTTGCCGAAGGCGGGTGCGAAGGCGGCATAGGCGGCAGTGGGCGCATTGCGGTCACCGATCGAGGTGCCGTCATCACCCAGCGACGCTGCCCGTCCGGCCAGGGTCTCGCGCGGGTCGGTGAATGCCTGATCGGGGGAATGGCACGACGAGCACGACTCCGTGCGGTTGGCAGAGAGACTGGTGTCAAAGAACAGGGCCTTGCCAAGCGATTCCGCGCTGCTCATCTCGCCCGCGTACGTCAGGCTCGATGCCGAGAGGAACAGCAGCACGGCACATGAGCGCCAAAGACCGGAAAGAACGAAGCTGCGCTTTTGCATGATCAACCTCTCAGCCGAAGAAGATGATTGTCCCAGATGAAGCCCAGAAGTTGCTTCTCAGCACGCAAATGCCCCTGTGCATCGATTTCCTGAACGCCACTGTTGCCGGATGAGGCGACAAACCCCTGGGCAATGGGCGCGATGCCGCAGACATCCGTCTTGGGAACGCCGGCGAGGAAGCGCCGGTCGTTCATCGACCACAGCATCACCTGCCCGCCATGCGGACTGGTGGCCGCAAGCAGCGTGCCGTCGGTGTTGAAGGCGACCGAGCCGACATAGTTCTTCATCCGTGCCAGCGCGATATCGGGGCATTCAAGCAGTCGGCAATCGCCACGCGCCGTCCACAGGCCCACCAGCGGGGGAAGCTCCTCTTCGTCACCCTGATGCTGGCACCCGAAGGCGACGGTGCCGTCGCTCCTTGCGTCCAGGTGGCGGATGCTGAGCTTGCGCAGTTGTGATGGCAATTCAACGCGTTCCACCGCCTTCTTCGTGCGAAGGTTGAGGCGCACAAGATTGGGCGGCGCATCGTCCTCGACGAGCACGTCGCGGCCTGTCTCCGGGTTGGTGCGCATCCCGCCATTGGCAATCAGAAGCTGGTCGCCATCAGGCGAAAGCGTGATGTCATGTGGCCCGATCCCGAAGGAAGGAACCTCATCCACGCGCCTGTAGGCGTCGGTTGCATCATAAATCCCGATCACGCCCTGGTTCGTGACGTCATCATTTTCGGTGGCGTAAAGCAAAGCGCCATCGCTTGAGAACACGCCGTGCCCGCAGAACTGGCGCTCCGGCCGGGCGGCAATGCTGGCGCGGATCATGCCGGTCGCCCGGTCGATCACCAGCATCCATGCACCGGGCCGACGCGCGAAGACAACGACTTCCCCGAAGCCTCGCCGTTCCACTGCATCGTGCCCACGCGACGGAAGCGAGGTGGAGAAGAGTTCGCTGCCGGTTGAATCAAAGCAGGAGACGGAGGCATTCCGCTCCCCATCGAGGCGGCAGGAGACATAGACGTTGCGGCTGTCCGCCTGCGCCAGCCGGGGGGCAAAGGCGCCGGTGAGCAGGGAGAGCAACAGGGTGCGGCGGTCAATCACCATCGGAACTATTGAACCCCACGGTGACGCCGAGCGCCGCAGAGACATCGGTGCTGGCGCTGTCGCCCAGGCTGCTCAGGGCCGCGAGCAGGAAGTTGGCATCACTGCGTGCGGTTCCCTTGGCGTAGTCGGCAAACGGCTCGTGCATTCCGGCAATGGCCTGACGCGCGGAGGCGGCGGCATAAGTCATGGTTCCGGCTTCCGGCAGTGCCTTGTCGATGATGGTTGCGACTTTCTCATAAGTCTCCATGTTGATGGCCATGTTGCGCAGGCTGCGGGCGGAGCGCCAGAATTCCGCCGCCCGCGGCTTGGCAAGTCCCTCGTTCTTGCCGAACACGGCTTCGCATTTCTCTTCCTTGATGAGTCCGACACCCGACACCAGATCGGTCGCCAGCGCAGTACGGTCTGCGGCGGTGGACGCGCCGCCGCGGGCCGCCCATTCCGATGCAAAATCATGGGCGAGCTGCGCGGCATTGTGCGCCACGGCAACGCCGAGCTTGCATGCTGTGCTGCCGGATTGCGGGGCGTCCTTGGGCTTGCCGTCCTCGAAGAGCAACCTCTCCAGAACCGGTACCCCTTGAATGGCCGCGCTCTGCTGGCTCACCCATGCCGCATCCATCGTCCCCGGCGGGGAGTCCAGCAGGGCGGAGAGGCTGCGGGCGACCGCGTTCTTGCGTTCGGGCCAGAGATAGAACCGGTCGCGGCGGAAGTCCTTCGAGGCCGGGCCCATGCGGAAGATTTCGACGGCAGCCCAGGCATCGGCCATGTCATGAAAGGACGCGATGACTGATGAATGGGCAGGATTGCCGCCGCTGCCGCACATCGCCTCCCAGTCCCTTGCGTGCTCGTCGGCCTTCGCCTCCAGCGCCGAAAAGCCGGGCACAATGAGCGTTGTCACGATTGCTGAATAGGTTTCTTCTGGAGTGGCCGCTTGGGCGGGCACGATCAACAGCGCGGCTGTAACGCCGAGCATGGCAAGGCCCGTCCGCCAAACGTCAGAGCGAGGAGAGAAAACGCAGCAGGGCATCCTTGTCATTCCTGTTCAATCTGCGGAAGGCAGCGGCCGCCTTCTCCGCTTCGCCGCCATGACGTGCAATCGCTTCTTCCAGCGTGGCCGCGCGGCCATCATGCATGTAGCGCCGCCGCCCCTCATCGGCAAAGAGGTCAACCAGCGGAGCGGTGCGCCATTCAGCCGCTGACACGTCTGCCTCGCGCACCACGCCTTCATTCTCCTGCCCAAGATCATGCAGGAGAAGGTCGGAAAACAACGTGACGGTTTCGCCCTTGCTGCCGGGCAGGGCAGGCGTGTGGCAGGCAGCACAGCCCGTGGTGGTGAAAAGCGCAGGCATTGCCGTCGGCGCGCGGGCAGGTTTCAGTGTACGGAGATAATCGGCAACCAGCGCCACCATTTCTGTCGAGATTTCGTGGCCTTCCGTTGCGCTGCTGGCGCCTGATCTGCCACGGCGGCACTGCTGTTCCGCCTCGCTGCAATCGCCGGACGGAAGGGGGAAGAAGCGGCTGGACAGGCCCATGTCGAAGGCAAAGGCATCAGCGATCTGCGTGTCGAGCGTGGCATGTGCCGCCTTGAGTCCGAAGCGGCCCGCAACCTGTCCGCCCTTGCCGTCGTCCACCATCCGCGCCCTGCCGGAAATGCCGTCGCCATTCACATCATCGGGGTCGGCGGCTTGAACGATCGCCGCTTCGTCCACCCGCTCGATGGCCCGCATCGTCTTGAGGCTTGGAGCGCTGCGCACCTCGGCGTGTGCAGTGAGGGATGGATCGGCGAGCGTGAAGCTCACCCGTGAACCGTCCCAGAAAATCCTGCCCTCCGGCGCAAAGCCCGCAACGGCGAGCGGTTGAAGTTGCCGCCCCAGGACGGGATGCGGCTGTCCCTCCATGCCGGAAAGCCGAACCACGATGCCGTCCGGTGCCTTTCCGTTTGCAGTGGCGGGAAACCGCGTGCCGCCGCCCCCTTGATGACAGGCGGCACAGGACCGCGCATTGAACAGCGGACCCAGCCCATCGGCCGTGTCGGTGGAGGCAGGGGCCGCCACCCATTTGCGATCGAACAGGGCCTTGCCGAGTGCAGGGTCCAGGCTCGCGGTAGCATGGGCTTGCGGCCATCCCGCCGCCGACAGGAGAAGCCACACCGCAGCACTGCGCAGGCCCCACCTGCGTGAGGTCCGTGCGTGCCGTGGTGCGCCAATCCTCATGGCTGTCTCAGGGAGTGTTGACCTTGGCGGGGTCGTCAAGACTGTCCGAACCCTCCACCTTGATCGAAAGCTTCATCGCCGCAACCAGCGCCTCGACACCGTGGGTCTGGGCGACAAGGGCATCAATGGCCGCCTGCACCGCCGCATTGCCTTCGCTGTTTCCGGCGGCGATCATCTGGTCGTAGGCTTCCTTGCCGGTTTCGGCGCGGTCCTTGAGGGCTTGCATCCTGGCAAGCGTATCGGCCATCAGCTTGTCCATCGCCTGCCCTTGTTCAGGCGCTTCCGCGGCGGCCAGCTCCTGAATGCCGGGGCCTTCCAGCGTTGTGCCGTCAAGGCGCTTCACGGTGCCCGTGTAGATTTCCACCATGCCGGCCTGGTCATCGAAGTGCGAATTCTGGGTGTTGTCGGAGAAGCAATCATGCTCCTCTTCCGGATCGTGCAGGATGAGGCCGAGCTTCATGCGTTCACCTGCAAGCTCGCCATAGGAGAGGCTGCCGAGGCCCGTGAGAATGACGCCAAGGCCCTCGCGCCCACCGAGGGCCGTGAAGTCCTTGTTGGCCTTTCCGTCCGGCTCCCAGATGTCTTTCATCGCCTTGCTGTCGGCGACCAGAAGGTCCGTCACGCCCTTGAGATAGGCGGCACGGCGATCACAATTGCCGCCGGTGCAGTTCTTCAGGTCATAATCCGTGTAAGGACGATTTCCTGCTCCCGGACCCGTTCCGTTCAGGTCCTGGCCCCACAGCAGGAACTCGATGGCGTGGTAGCCGATGGCGACATTGGCCTCATTGCCATCAGCTTCCTGCAAGGCAGCGATCTTTTCGGTCGTCAGGTCGGTGAGGTCCACGTCCTCATTCCCGATCCGCACCTTCTTGTTGGCAATCACGTTGGCGGCATAGAGCGGGTTTTCTTCGGAGGCTTCCTCATCCACCTTGGCGATATAGTCGATGAAGCCTTCATCCAGCGGCCAGCTGTTCACGCGCCCTTCCAGATCATCCACCGCCGGGTTGCCGAAGCGGAAACCTTCCGTGCGCTGATACCAGTGGCGCGTTTCCACCCATGCGGCCCGTGCCGCCGAAAGTGTCTCGGGCGAGGGCGCGGCGAGGAAGGCATTGATCGCGGACTGCAGGGTCAGGGCGGAAGCATAGGCATCGCCATACATGGCCTGGGCCATGGCGACGTAGTGCCGGTTCACGTCTTCTGCAGTGGCGGCATTGGCCCGCGTCCCGGAGCCGAATGCGGCCAGCGTGAGTGCCGTCGCCGTCAATAATTCCAACCAGTACTTCCGCATATCCCGTCTCCTTGAGGCTTCCCGCACAGCTTTGCCGTGTCTGTGTGCATCCCGAACGTGACGACCCCGTCACAATCTGAGTGATTTGCTCGGAATTAAATGAAAGTCAAGTAGATTAGTCGGGTATGCGGCGTTCCTCCTTAGCGGCGGCGGTCGGCCCAGTCATTATATATGAGATAGGTCTTCTGGGTGCTGATGTGGTCGGCGATGTACTTCGCATCATGCCAGACGCCCCAGATGAAGGTGGAGCCGCGCCGCGAAAGCCAGGGCAGGCCGAGGAAGTAGACCCCCGGTTCGGTTGACACGCCCCGCTGATGCCGGGGCTTTCCCTTGCTGTCGAACGCATCCACTTTCAGCCAGCCATAGTCGGTGGCGAAGCCCGTCGCCCAGATGATCGTGCGGATTCCGGCCGCAGCAAGATCGAGTTCGCGGATGGGATTGTCGATGCAAGGTGAACTGGGCCCGAAGGTCCGGGCGCCGGGTTCTTCCGGCAGGTCGAGGTTGTTCCGCTTCACGAAGGCATCGGCCTCGTCCAGCACGGAGAGATAATTGGCATCGCCATCGGCGATGTTCCTGGCGAGATCATCGGCAAACTGTATCTTGCCATTGCTGAAGCTTTCGGTACGGCCAACAAGGATCATGCCGCGCGATGCGAAGTTGCGGAAATCGACGGTGGCTCCGCCATAGGCCCCGCTGACGGCGATGGTCACATGCTCCTTGCCTTCGGGGGGCGCTGACTTGTCCCAAAGGCCGAGCACGCCGAGCCACCAGACGAAATCGCGATTGCGATAACGCCGGGGAGGGCGGTCATGCGGACCCACGGAAAGATAGACCTTGCGTCCGGCCCGCAACAACTCATCGGCAATCTGTGCGCCAGACGATCCCGCACCCACCACAAGCACGGCGCCTTCCGGCAGTTGGGCCGGGTTGCGATAGGCGGTGGAGTGCATTTGCGTGATGCCCGTTCCTGCCGGAACGACCGCCGGAATGACAGGAACCTGGAACGGACCCGTCGCCGCGACCACATAGCGGGCCTCGATCTTCCCGGCGGATGTTTCCGCCATGAAACCGGGCGCATCTGCGTTGCGGGTGAGCGCGGTCACCTCAACGCCCTCACGTATCGGGCATTTGATCTGCTTCACGTAGTCCACAAAATAGTCGGCCACCGCTTCCTTGCCCACGAACGCATCGGGGTCGGCCTTGAACTCCATGTTGGGAAAGCGATCGTGCCATGCCGGGCCGTTGGCCACGAGGGAGTCCCAGCGTGCGGAACGCCAGCGTTCTGCAATCCGGCCCTTTTCGAGGACGATGTGGGGAATGCCCGCCTTGCCAAGGTGTTCGCTCATGGCGATGCCGGCCTGACCTCCGCCAACCACGAGGACTTCGGTTTTTTCGACTGACATTCTGGTGGCCTTCCGGATCATGGGCATGCGTGCTGCGGCCAGAGTAACGCGGCTGTTTCAATCCTGTCCAGCGGCGCAAGGTCGCCCCGCAATCATGAGGGTGCGCGATTGCGTTCCGCCGTGGGCAGCAGGCGCCGCGCTTCCGGAATGGAAGCGGGTTCACCCTCCAGCAGCCAGTCCGCCGCCAGTTGGCCGAGTACCGGCCCGAGCTGGATTCCATACCCGCCCGCGCCCGCCACCGTCACCACCGTGGGGTCGCGTCCGTCAATCGGCCCCACGTAGGGCCGCCCGTCGGAAGACTTCGGATAAAGCCCGGCCCAGCCACGACCGAAACTCGCGCCGGGAAGCTCCGGCATCCGCTCAAGCAGGAGTTCGGCGAGCTGCTCCTTGGAGGCTTCGTCAAGCTGGTCATTGTAGCTGTCCGGATTCTCGCCCGCCGATGCCGCGACCTTGTGGATCTCGGTGATCAGTTGTCCCGGCCTGTCGTGACGGATGTTCAGACCTGTGCCCACGCCACCCTGCACGAGGTCCATGACCATGGGCATGACATAGGGCAGGGGCTCGGAGAGATGGATGGTGACCGCCTGATGCCGCTCTGCCACCACGTGGAGGGCCTGTCCGAAAGCCCGCGCCACCTGCGGTGCCCATGCCCCCGCCGCATTCACCACCGCATCGCAATCCATGATGCCTGAGGATGTGGTGAGCCGCCAGCCGCCTCCGCGCCTGTCTGCGGCGATGAGGCGGCAGTTCTGTCTCACGCTTCCGCCCAGATCCCTGACCAGTCCCGAAACGATCGTGCACATCTGGTGAGGATCGAGAAATCCGTCCTCGCTTCCGAAGATGGCACCTGCCACTCCCTCCACGTTCATGTGTGGCACGAGGGCGCGTATATCGGTGGGGTTCAGCAGCCGCGCCGAAGTGATGCCGTGCGCCTTCTGCAGGTCGATGCTCTTTTCGAGCAGGGCCATGTCCCGCCCGTCGCGACCGAGGCGCATGTAGCCGATGGCATGGAAGTCCAGGCCGCATGTCCTCCAATGGCGAATGTGGCGCAGGCTGTGGGTGCGGATCAGGATTTCGAAATCATCCACATGCTGGGTGCCGACAACGCCGACAGACCTGCCGCTTGAGCCGGAGGCAATGCCGCCCTGATCGAGAAGGGTGACATCGGCGCCGCGCACGGCAAGGTTCCACGCGGTCGCCGTCCCCAGCGTGCCCGCACCGATCACGATGATTTTCTGTCTTGAGCCTGCCATGCCACCCTGTCGAACCGGAGGATCCCGGCGGCAACACTACAGGAGCAGGCTCTGGCCGCCACATCCAGACCTTGGGGGAAGACTGGGGCAGATCAGCGGATGGACGGCCAGATTCTTGGATGTCAGATGCGTTCGGGAAAGTCCTGCATGAGGTCGCGGATCATCGCGAGCGACTTCTCTGGCCGCGTGAGCCCGGCGGTGGTGGCAGCGGACACCTCGCGCTGTTCCTTCGAAAGCCTGTTGCGCAACGTGTTCAGTTCGTCCGTGACCTTCATTCCGCCGAGGATGACGCGCACCAGCTTGAGGCGATACATTTCCCGCGCGGTATAACTGCGGTCGGCCATGGGCTGGCGGATGAATCCCTGCGTGACGCAGAACGAGATCACCTCATCGGTTCCGCTGTCGGTCTTGCCTCCGGTGCCGCGGCGGCCATCCTGGGACAGGACCGCCAAGTTGATCATCCTCGTGTAATTCATACCCTGCACTCGCCTGCACGTTCGCGTTGAGTGGCCCCCGGCTTGTCGCCATGACCTTTACGGGAGCACGGCCTCGCCGGATGCGCCGGAGGTTGCACTCCCGTTGCTTCAACATGTGACACCTGGGGCAATGGCTTTCGAGTATGTTACCGTTAGTAACGGCATTAAACGCAATCCTTACAACGCCTTGTGAGGTGTCCGTGAATGCATGGCGGCTGCTATCAACTGAGGGTTGGGCGTGATATAGGCCAGAAGGAAATGTCACTCGCGGTTGAGACAGCAGACACTGAAATCCGGCAGGCCATCGCCCGCATCGTGGCCAGCGGTGCATTGGGCCGCAACTCAAAACTGCCAGCCATCCTGACCTATCTGGTGGAACAGGAACTGGCGGGCAAGGGTGCCGCGTTGAAAGGATACTCCATCGCCACCGACGTTCTGGGACGGGATGC
Organism: Hyphomicrobiales bacterium; assembly: GCA_016792865.1. Taxonomy (GTDB): domain Bacteria; phylum Pseudomonadota; class Alphaproteobacteria; order Rhizobiales; family Aestuariivirgaceae; genus Aestuariivirga. The sequence goes on from JAEUMJ010000147.1 coordinate 14,106, forward strand.
CAATTTCGACCCTGGCACGGACAGCATTGTCCGGGTTGAGCTGCGGCGGCTCAGGCAGGCGCTCAAGCTCTATTATGCGACCGACGGGGCGGCTGACCCCCTGAAGATCGACATTCCCTCCGGCACCTACCGCCCCGCCTTTGAACGGCGTGCCGTGGCTGCCGCTCCGCCGGACATCCCTGCGGCAAACTCATCACTCCCTCCTTCGTCGGAGCCTCCCGCCTCCGTTGCCCCGCCCGCTGCCACGACGACGGCTGGGAAACCGGATGGCTTTGCCCGGACAGCGGGAACAGTGATCAGCCTTCTCATGGTGACGGCGCTGGGACTGCTGCTGTGGTTCTCGCTCGCACCACTCATCAAGCAGTCTCAGCCCCCGGCGCCAATTGCACCTGTCGATGAGATCGGGCGCATCCGCGTTGCGCTGGACCAGATCACCAGCTCGAACAACGAGTCGGTCCTGGGCGAAGTCTCGCAGGGACTGCATCGCCAGCTTCTTGCCGAGATGGGCAGCGTGCGGTTCATGCGGGTGACGGGGACGTCCGCGGATACGACCACGCCCCCCGCCAAGGACTCGATCCACATCCGCATCCATCTTCAGCACAGCCCGGACAAGGTGCGCATGATCGTCGATCTGCTCAGCCCGTCTGGCGTGGTGCTGTGGGGCAATACCTATGACGTGCCATGGGAGACGGCTCTCGGTCTCCAGGATGATCTGGCGAAGCGGCTTCTTGCCGACCTGCGCGGGCAGGTGCTGACAGCATCACGCCGCCTCAGCGAGAAGATCAGCCGCAGCCGCGCAGCGAAGTCCGTCTGGCAATCCTATATCCAGGCGACATGGGTGCCCTCGAACGTGCCGCTTTCCCTCGCCTGGGAGCGGCAACGCATCGCTCTCGCCGAAAAGGCCCTGAAGGATGACCCGAAGTTCGGGCCTGCGCATGCCATCCTGGCGCAGAAGTTCGCGCTGCTTGAACTGGTGGCAGCGGAATTCCGCAGCACCGAGATGCGCGCCCGCGCTGCCGGTCATGCCCTGAAGGCCATGGAGCTTGCGAATGACGACCCGGACGCCATGTTCCATGTTGCTGTCTATTACTGGCATGTGGGCAGGCTGACGGATGCACAGTCGGCGCTCCGCCGCGTGCTGGAGCTTGAGCCGAGCAATTTCCTTGCCGGTGCCTTGCAGCCAACCATCAATCTCGGTTGCCGGATTGCATCGAGCCAGGACATTGCCGATCTGGAACAGCGCGACGGGAACCTCACGCCGGACAATCCCCATCGCTGGGTGCTGCTTGCCTTCATCGGAACGCTGCATGCCAATGCCGGCCACTGGGACCAGGCCGAGACATATATGCGCAAGGCCTATTTCCAGCATGTCGGGCCGGAGACGTTCATTCCCCTGGCTGCCATCCTCAACCATAGGGGCGACGGCTTGCAGGCGCTTGTCCAGATCCGCATGCAGGCTGCAAACTGGCCGGGTATCGACCTCGACTACATCGCCACCGAATTCATGCAGAAACGCTGTTCGGAAAAGGAACTGCCACTCAACTCGGCCTTCCTCGACCTGGCGAAACTGCTGGATGCCAGCCCCATCTGACGCCGGCCAGCGTCACCAATGAGTGGTTAACGCCCGCCCGGCCAGTGCAACGGCTGCGTGCACCTTTTGTAAACACTGCTTCTTAACGCGAAATTTTGCCGCAGCAGCTATGGTGAACGTGACGGGTGCCCACCTGTAAAGCGGGGGCATCGCATGATGCAGACCGTCCGCCGATGCAACGGCTCAAATCCAAAGACAATTTGGCAAGAATGACAGGAGTGGAGGATGGCTCTTCAATCGGGTGCGTTCATGGCTGCGGCAGCCGACGCGTGCATCACATATTCGGATCAGGGCAAGATCGACTTGCTTGACACGATCCTTGAACAATTCCCCGGCGGCATTGCGGTCTACGACAAGGATCTGCGCATGGCCGTCTGCAACAACAATCTCAAGCGGATGCTGGACTATCCGGATGAGCTGTTCGAGTTCGGCATGCCCACCATGGAGCAGGTCTTCCGTTTCAATGCCATGCGCGGCGAATACGGCAAGGGTGAAATCGAACACATGGTCACCCATCGGATTGAACTTGCCCGCAAGCGCGAGCCGCACGTCTATGAGCGCAAGCGCCCGAACGGAATGGTTCTGGAAGTGCGTGGCGTTCCGCTGAAGTCGGGTGGCTTCCTCACCATCTATCTCGATGTTTCGCTGCAACGTGCCAAGATGCCGGAACAGCCGAAACTGGCCAACGCCGATTCCGACCGCCTCACCGGACTGCCGCCGCTGAAGGCCATGGAAGCGCAGATCGACAACCTGCTGCGCCTTCGTCACCACGGCGAGGTGGCTTGCCTGCACTGCATCGACCTCGACCACTTCAACGATCTCAACAAGCGCTATGGCACCGCCGTGGGCGACTTCGTTCTCAAGGAAGTGGCCCTGCGCCTCTCTGCTGCGGCGCGCGGCACCGACTTCATCGCCCGCACCGGTGGCGACCGCTTCCAGATTCTCCAGACCCGCGTGATGCGCCCGTCGGAAGTGACGCGCCTTGCAACACGCCTCATCCAGGAAATCAGGAAGCCGATCCGTTGCGGCCATGAAGACATCTCTGTTTCCGCCAGCGTCGGCTTTGCCACGATCAACGACGCCGCCCAGTCGGCGGCGGCCATCATCGCCAAGGCCAACGAAAGCGTGATCGCCGAAAAGCGCAAGCACCGCATGGTTGCGGCCTGAGCTTCGATCGTCAGCCTGAAAGGGTGGTTTGCGGGTCTCCTCCCCCCGCGCCACCCTGTTTTTTGCCCCTCTTGGTTGAACCCGACTATTTCGACTACAAGCCGTTGTTGGTTGGAATGGAATCAGGGTGGGCGGGCGATGACGCTGGCGAACAATCTGAGGCTCCGGCGCAGTCACTTGAAACTGTCGCAAAAGGGCCTTGCCGAGAAGGCTGGCGTGAGCCAGCAACTGATCCATGCCCTTGAGGCGGGCACGGCAAGATCATCCAGGTTCATCGACAGGATTTCCGCGGCGCTGGAATGTGCACCTGCCGACATTGACCCGGCCTTCGGCCTTCCAACCGCGGCGCGGACCCAGGAGAACCCGGCCCGTGCGCCGGAATTGCCGCGGGAACTTCCGGTGTTTGCCGCTGACCAATCCTTCAGCGCCGCCTTGCCTGACCCGGAGGATGCGATTGATTTCATTCCGCGTCCCTTTCCCTTGCAGAACATGCGGCGCGCTTACGGCGTGATGGTGTTGGGCAATGCCATGCGGCCGGAGTTCGAAGCGGGCGATTACGTGCTGGTCAATCCGTACCTGCCGCCGCTTGCCGATACGAGCTGCGTTTTCTCCGGCGAGGGCAATGAGGGCCGCAGGCTGATGATCGCAAGACTGGTGGCGGAGACAGCCGACGCCTGGACCGTGCGCCTCTGGAATGCGGACACGCCGAAGGCGGCTGAGCAGGGACTGTCCCGCCAGCACTGGCAGTTCTGTCACCGCATCATCGGGCGATACTGCCGGAAGTAGCTATGGCTGTTGCTGGCCCGGTGGCCGCGTGAGCCTGGCAACGGTCGCAAAGCTGTCGGGGCAGGGCGGATCGAGATTGGACTGATGCAACGCCGAATAAAGTCGCGGCACGAAGCCCACGGCCTTGTCGAGTTCGGGATCGGCACCGGGCTGATACCCTCCCAGCGTCCGCAAGTCCTTGCTTTCCTCGAAAAGCGAAATCAGGCGGCGCATGTCCTGCGCGATCTTGCGTTCGTCCGGCTTCCACGCCTTGTTGGCAAGGCGGGAAATGGAGGCCAGCACATCAACGGCCGGAAAACGACCAGACGCCGCGATGGCGCGGTCAAGAACGACATGGCCATCGAGAATGCCGCGCATGGTATCGGCCACCGGTTCGTTATGGTTGTCGCCATCGACAAGGACGGCATAGAAGGCAGTGATCGAGCCGATCCCGCCCGGCCCCGGCCCGGCGCGTTCCAGCAGTTGCGGCAGCTTTCCGAACACACTCGGCGGATAACCACGCGCAACCGGCGGTTCGCCCGAAGCGAGGGCAAGCTCACGCAGGGCGTGGGCATAGCGTGTCACCGAATCCATCATCAGCAGGACATTCTGGCCTTCATCGCGGAAGTGTTCGGCGATGGCGGTTGCGACCAGGGGAACCATCTTGCGCCGTGACGCTGCTTCGTCGCTGGTGGAAACCACCACCACAGCGCGTTCCAGTGCGTCGCCCAGGGTTTCGGTCACGAACTCCATCACTTCCCGGCCGCGCTCGCCGACCAGCGCCACAATAACCGTGTCGAATCCGGGTGACCGTGAAAGCATGGACAGGAGTGTGGACTTGCCGACACCGGAGCCAGCGAAAATGCCGACGCGCTGGCCCAGGCAGAGCGGCATGAAGACGTCGATGGCCTTCACGCCGGTTCGGACGCCGTCACCCACCATGCCGCGCTCCATGGAATTGGGTGGCGTGCCGTGAAGGACACGACTGACCGGCCCTTCCGGCAACGGCCCCTTGCCGTCGATGGGTTCGGCAAGCGCGTTGATGACGCGGCCTCGCCACTGGTCAGCGGGCGCCATGGAGAAGGGGCCAACGACCTCAACGGTGGAATCGATTGCAACACTGGCCGTCGAGTCGAGAAGCTGGATGTCGGCGCTGTCTTCATGCAGCGACAGGACCTCGGCAAGGACCTGGCGGCTGCCGGCCTCGACGCCGACGAGATCGCCCACGGTCACGAAGCTGGTGATGCCGCGCGTTGCAATGTGCGAACCGGTAACCGCCGACACCTTGCCGCGGATGCGCACAAGGCTGTTCGGCTTCTGTATGCGCTTGGTGAGGTGTTCCAGGCGCGAGATCGCGGCGGCATTCTGCGGGCTCATGGGATGCAGGCGCAGCCGTCAGCCATCATCGCGCCCCAAGCGTCCGGATGGCGTCCATCTCGCTTTCGAGCATCTTGTCGGCATAGGTGCTGGCGGCCTCGAAGGCGCGTGTCACCTGAATCAGCTTCACCATTTCGGTAACGGCGTTGACATTCGCCTCTTCGACGAAGCCCTGGACGATGCTGTTGTTGGCATAGTCGGTCAATTGCTCGGCGGGCGTGACGGGGACAAGGCCCGAACCTTCGGCGCGGGTGAAACCGGCGTTGAGATTGATCGAGAAAAGGCCGATCTGGCCAACCCGCTGGCCAGCCTGATGGACACCGCCATCGCGGGAAATTTCCACCGCTCCGGCCTTGGGATCGACCGTGATGCTGGAACCGCCCACATCCTGCACGGGCTGGCCGAGGACGTTCACCAGTTCGCCCGTGTCCGTGAGCGAGAGCCTGCCATCCCTGGAGTAATACGTGCCGGTGGGGCCGGTGTAGGCGAGGAAGCCATCGCCATGCACGGCGATGTCGAGCGGATTGCCGGTGCGGGTGAAGCCGCCCGCATTGAGGTTCACATGGTTCTTGCCAGTGGAGGCAAAAACGGTATCGAAATCCTGCGTGCTTGAAACGAGCGGATTGAAGTTCACGCCATTCGCCCGGAATCCCACGGTGCGGGCATTGGCGATGTTGTTGGCGATGGTGGACAGGCGCGCATCAAGCGCAAGCTGCCCGGAAAGAGCAACGAATGAACCGGTTGCCATGTCTAGCTCCCGAACCTCTTGAGGGTCTGAATGGAAAGAAGCGTGCTCATGTCGATGCGGCCCGAGACACCGGAGTAGAGCGCCGCGGTGGGACTGGTTGATGCGGCGCTGGTCTTTGCATCGCTCATGCCAAGATAGCGCGTGATGAAGGCGGAGCGCTTGGCCGGATCCTTGAAATCCTCGATGTTGACGCGACTGCCGATCAGCTTGGCCTGCTTCTCGATGTCCGAGCCTGCAAGCGAATCCGGAAGGCCAAGCGCGGTGCGCACCACCGCATAGATGGCCTTGTCGGCGAGGATGCTGTAGGGGGTGGTGAGCGAGGAAGCCTTGCGGTCGAAGTAAATGGCCATGCGGACGGCTTCGTTGCTCTGGCCTGCCTTCTCCTCAAGTGCATTCTGCATGAACTTGTCAACCGTGCCCTGTTGCGTGCGGTCGAAGGCAGTGGCGGCGCTGCCATAGGTCTTGAAATCGAAGGTTGTCGCGAAGTCCCGGAAGCGCTGGTCGGTGAGCGTCATGGCGAAGGACTTCGGCGAGTCCACACCTTCCGTGAGAACCTTGCGCATCATGCCCTTGGCATAGATCAGATCCTTCATGCCGAAGGCGGTCATGGCGAAATTGTAGATGCGCTGGTTGCCCAGGAAATCGTCGATCGTCTTGATCTTGGAGATATTGGCCTTGTAGTACTCGATCTCGCGCTTGAGTTCCGGCTGCGAGCCAAGTTGCGTCAACGTCTTCGAGACGTTGCCCGTAAGCAGCTTGTAGCTCGTGATCGAACTCATCATTCCGGGACCGCCGTACGCAAAAGGATGGCTCTGCGCCACCTTGCCACATTAGTCGGGCGAGCTTGCCTGTATCTGACGCAACGTTGATCGCGCCCGGCGAAAAGTTACGCGCAAGGTCTGTCACCTAGGCTTGCCGCATAGGGTTAATCAAACATGACATTCATAATCGGACTGGTAATCGTAACCGTCTGCCTTCTGGGCAGCTTCGTGGCGATGGGCGGCCACCTCGACGTTCTCTGGCAGCCTTTCGAATACGTCATCATCCTCGGCTGCGCCATCGGCACGTTCATCGTGGCGAACCCGCTGAAGGTGATCAAGGACTCCTTCAAGGGAACGCTCGAAGCCATCAAGGAATCCGTTCCGAAACCTGCCGAATACCTGGAGCTTCTCGCCCTGCTTTTCGTGCTGTTGCGCGAGATGAAGAGCAAGACCAAGAGCGAAATGGAAGCCCACATCGACAACCCGATGGAATCCGACATCTTCAAGTCCTATCCCTCCGTCACGAAGAATCCGGAGCTGGTGGCCTTCATCTGCGACTACGCCCGCCTGGTGCTGATCGGCAGTGCCCGCCCGCATGAGATCGAGTCGCTCATGGAAGAAGAGATCGCCACCATGATGCGCGACAAGCTGAAGGTGTACATGTCGATCACCGCCATGTCGGAAGCCCTTCCGGCCCTGGGCATCGTGGCCGCCGTGCTCGGCGTCATCAAGGCCATGGGCGCCCTCGATCAGCCGCCGGAAGTGCTGGGCCGTCTCATCGGCGCCGCCCTTGTGGGCACCTTTGCGGGCATCCTGTTTTCCTACGGTCTCTTCGGCCCCCTTGCCGCCAAGATCAAGACCGTGCGCGAGAAGAAGGTCCGCATCTACTTCATCGTCAAGCAGAGCATGATTGCCTTCATGAATGGCTCCATGCCGCAGGTGGCGGTGGAGCATGGCCGCAAGGCCGTGTCTGCATACGAACGCCCGTCGGTTGCCGATCTCGAACAGGCAACCATCGATGCGGCAGCGAAGAAGGCGGCATAAGCGATGGCTGACGGCGGTGGCAGCGAACATGCAGCCCGTATCGTTGCCCTGATCAACCAGGCGCAATCGGACCGGCTTGAAAGCGAGCTGCGGCCATTCTCGCCCTTTTTCGGCGGCCTGGCGGACAAGCTGAGCGCCATTCTCGCGTCCTATTCGGCCGGTTCGATCAAGTGTTCCGTGTCGCGTTTCGGGCTGGAGCAGGTCGATACCGAAACCCTGAAGCCGCATGGCAATGCCTTCCGCTCCACGAAGGGCGAGTTCCGCCTGTTCCTGCGCTCCGAACGGGCCTTCGACAGCCTGCTGTGCGAGGTCTGCTTCGGTGGCGCCGGAACGGAGCTGCACGGCAGCGAGGAGCAGGGCCGGCCCCCGAGCCGCATCGAGCAGTTCCTCCGCGACATGATTTTCGATGCAGTGCACGACGGCCTGCCGGAGATCGTGCGCGAACTTGCCGACCTCCATCTCGATCCGGTCGAGGAAGACCCGTCAAAGAAGAAAAAGGGGCCCGCTCCCACGCTGAAATGCGTGTGCGTCGCGCTTCTGGTCAATGCTTTCAGCCTGTCGGCGGAAATGGAATTCCTCGTGCCGCTCCAGGACATGGAGAGCACTTTCGGAGGCTCGAAGAAGCGGCTCACCGGACCGGAACGCAGCATGGGTGAAGTGCTGTCGGAGTGCCAGTTCGAGATTGTCGCAAGCCTTGCGCCGCAGGACATCGGCCTCGACAACATTCTCAGCCTTGAGGTCGGCAGCGTGCTGAAGCTCAGGGCCACTCCGGCGCATCCATCACTTCTCCATGTGGAGGGAGTTGAAATCGGGCGCGCACATCTCAGTTTTTCATCGCAGGAAATCGCCGTTTCGCTGATCTGACGCGACGGCAGCATCGAACAAGAGGGGTAATGCAGGTGACACAAATGCAACGCGACGAAGGGAAGATGGCACCCGGCCTCGCCGGTGCGGTCAGCGCGTCACTGTCGAAGGTGCCCGTCACCTTGCAGGTCATTCTCGGCGCGGCACATCTGCCGCTGTCGGAGCTGATGGCGCTGAAGTCGGGGTCCGAGGTGAAGCTTGATGTCCGTCCGGGAGACCCCGTGACGGTGCTTGTCAATGGCTGCAAGATTGCCAAGGGCGAGCTTTACGTTCTCGACAGCGAGGGCGACCGCTTCGGAGTCAAGATTTCCGAACTGTTTGAGAGCGCAATGCCCATCTAGGGCAGTTCGGAATTGGCATGTCCACCCAGGTCGCCGAAATAAGGCCCCAGTCGTCCAGCCACCGGTCATCGACCGAGAAGGTGGCTATCCTGCTGGCATCCCTGGACAACAGCCTTGCGATCGAGCTTCTGAAGAAGCTGGGCGCGGAGGATGCGAAGCATATCCTTGAATCATCGGCCAACCTCGGCCCCCTGACCTCCGGCGACGTGGTGCCGCTGGTGGACGAGTTTGCCAACGAGTTTGCCGATGCGCTTGGCATTTCCGCCAGCCGCCAGCAATTGATGGCCTTGCTTGAGGCCGCCTTCACGTCGGAAGAAATCGCCTCCTTCCTCGGACGGCCCACCGAGAAGCCCTCCACCTTTTCGTGGAGCCGCTTCACCATGGGCATGGAAAGCACGCTCGTGCCTTATCTTCTGGACGAGCATCCGCAAACAGCCGCCTACATCCTGTCGCGCCTCTCCGCCGACCTTGCCGCCCGCTGCATCGAGCTTCTGCCTGCGGCGTTGCGGGCATCCGTCACGGCGCGCCTGCTCCGGATCGAGGACGTGAAAAAGCCGGTGCTCGATGTGCTGGAGCGGGTGCTCCAGGAAGATCTCTTCGGCGAACGCGCCGCAGCCGCCGGCGGAAACGACAGGCTGGAGCGGCTTGCCAACATCATCAACCGCCTCGATCGCGCCCAGGCCGACGCCATCATTACCGACATCATCAAGATCAATCCGGAGGATGGCGCCGCCCTGAGGAAGCTGATCTTCATGTTCGAGGACATTCCGCTTCTCGAACAGCAGCACCGCGCCAAGCTTCTGGACCGCGTCTCGACCGATCTCATCATTGCTGCGCTCTTCGGAGCGGAGGCGGAGCTGCGCGAGGCCATTCTCAGCTCGCTTTCGGCCCGCACCCGCCGCATGGTCGAATCCGAACTTCCGCAGGGCGAAAGCCAGCCGCGCAAGGATACCGTGGAATGCCGCCGCAAGATCGCAGAGGCCGCAATCCAGGCGGCGAAGAACGGCGACATCACGCTGCCGGATACCAGTGCCGCGCCTGAGGCCGGGGCTGCCGCGTGAGCGACGAACCGGACAAGGAAAGCAAGACCGAAGACCCCAGCGAGAAACGCATTCGGGACGCGGTCGAAAAGGGCAATGTTCCGTTCTCGCAGGAAGCCGGGATTCTCTCCAGTATTTCCGCCATCCTCGTCATTGGCCTGATGACGGCCGGCCCGTCGATCTCGAACCTCTCGCACCGGCTTGGACTCATTATCGAGAATTCGGCCACTTATGACCTGTCGAACGGCAATGACGCACTCGACATCATTCTCGGTCAGGTGTGGGGGGTGTTCCTGGTTGCGCTTCCCGTGCTTGCGGTGATCTCAATCGGCGGGCTCCTCGGCCCGCTGATGCAGAATGTGCCCCAGGCCAACCTTGAGCGCCTCGTGCCCAAGGCCCAGCGCATTTCTCCCGCTGCAAACTTCTCGCGCTTTTTCGGCAAGCAGGCCTGGTTCGACTTCGGGAAGATGGTCCTCAAGGTGGTGGCCGTGATGACGATCGCCTACTGGGCCCTGATGCGGGAAATGCCGCGCATCGTGGAGTCGTCCGCAACGGAAGTGATGGCCATACCGGGGATGATCCTCTCGATCTTCAACGCGCTCATTGCCCCCATCTGCGTCGTGGCACTGTTGATCGCCATCGTTGATGTGGTCTTTACGCGCCTCCGCTGGTTCAGCGACCTGAAGATGACCCGCCAGGAACTGAAGGACGAGCACAAGCAGTCGGAAGGCGATCCGCAGGTGAAGGAGCGTGCCCGCCAGATTGCCCGCCAGCGCCTGCGCTCGCGCATGATGGCAGACTTGCCGCGTGCCACGGTGGTGATCGCCAATCCGACCCACTATGCGGTGGCGCTGCGTTACTCGCCTGTGGAAGGCGGAGCACCTCTGGTCATTGCCAAGGGCATTGACCACCTCGCGCTCCGCATCAGGGAAAAGTGCGAGGAACTGACCATTCCCGTTGTGGAAAACAAGCCGCTTGCGCGTTCGCTCTACGCCGCAGTGGAGGTGGGCGCCATGATCCCGCCGGACTTCTATCGCGCAGTTGCCGAAATCATCCACTTCGTTGACGAGCGCAACCGGCAGGCCGCAACACGGACGCGGCCTCAAGCTTGAGACAAGGCCGTATGGTTAAAATCCGGTCTCAGGCGTGACATGAGGTCCGGCAATGAACGTTTTCAGTGTACTTTCGAAGCATGTGGATTGGGCGGGCCAGCGCTATTCGGTGGCTGCCGCCAATGTTGCCAATGTGGACTCGCCCGGCTACCGCGCCAAGGAAATCTCTGATTTCGAAATGGAAATGAACGCCACGGCGATGCGCCTGATGCGCACCAGTTCCGCCCATATGTCCGTGGACGGGCACACCGGTTCGCAAAGCTACGATGTGACGGAGCAATCGACCATCGACGAAACCCACTCAGGCAACAACGTCATCGTCGAGAACGAGATGAGGACGATCGGGGAAGCGGCCCGCGCAATCTCCGGCGACACCGCGCTTTACAAGATCTTTCACCGCATGACGATAGCGGCGGCAAAGGGATAACGCTCATGGACCCGCTCAAGGCCGCCGCCGCCTCTGCCTATTCCG
>JAEUMJ010000162.1 GCA_016792865.1 Hyphomicrobiales bacterium
CCAGCATGTCCACCACTCTCCCGTGCGAATGCGAACGACACTTTACCCGAATGAAAGCAAAGTCGTGGCGTTACCGGTTCGCGCGAGAGATGAAGGGGCTTTCACCCAGGGATTGCAGTCCGCTCACATCGTGGATGCGGCACTCCGCTCGCGGATCTGCGCGATGGCGCGGCGCCATTGACGGTAGCTGTCGTCGTAAGCGGCGCTGAATTGTATAACCGGCGCGATCGAGCGATTGATCTTCGGCCGCGTCAGGACATCGGCAGGATTTGCTCCACTGCCTGCAACCATGGCAAGCCGCGCCGCCCCAAAGGCTGCACCCAGTTCACTCGATTCCGGCACCCGCAGCTCCACACCGAACAACGTGGCGATCATCGACAGCCACAAGTCTGACCGCGACCCGCCACCGATGGCCAGAAGCTTGTCGATGGATGTTCCGGTGGCACGGAAGGCATCCGCACATTCCCGGAGAGCAAAGGCGACGCCCTGCAAGACGGCACGCGCCATCTCGGCATCATCGGTGGAATGCTGGAGGCCCAGAAGCGCGCCACGGATTTCCGTGTCGCTGTGGGGCGACCACGAGCCATCGAGGAACGGCACGAAGAGGAGCGGCGTCGGCCCACCCAGTTCCCTGCCCAGCTCGGTTACCAGTTCGGCCGCATTGCGCTTCAGCAGCTTCGCAACCCAGTTGAGACATGACGTGGCCGAGAGGATGACCGACATCTGGTGCCATGTGCCGGGCACGGAATGGCAGAGCGTCTCGATGGCATATTCATGGCTGGGGCGCGGCGTCTTCATCGACACGAACAACACGCCCGATGTACCGAGCGACACGGTGCCTTCGCCCTCGCCGATCACGCCTGTGCCACAGGCGCCACAGGCATTGTCGCCGCCGCCGCCGGCAATCTGAACCGAGGGCGACATGCCCCAGCGCGATGCGAGTTCGGCGCGCAGCCTTCCGGTGACCTCGGTTCCCTCATAGAGCTTCGGCATTTGCGACTGCTCCATGCCGGAGGCTGCCAGCAAGGCGGAAGACCATTCGCGCTTGCTGATGTCCATCCACATGGTGCCGCTTGAATCCGCCATGTCGGAGGCCTTGTCTCCCGTCAGCATGAGGCGGATGAAATCCTTGGGCAGGAGCACATGCTTCACCTTGGCGAACACACCGGGTTCATGCTGCTTCAACCACATCAGCTTGACCGCGGTGACACCGGGTGTCGGCTTGCGACCGGCGATCGACCGCAGCTTCGGTTCTCGTTGTTCAAGTTCGAGGCATTGCTGTTCGGTGCGTGTGTCGTTCCAGAGGATCGCAGGGCGCAGCGGCTTGTCGGCGGCATCAAGGACGGTGGCGCCATACATCTGCCCGGAGAGGCCGATGGCCTCCACTGCCGCCAGTTCCCTGGGGTGTTCTGCCGCCAGTCCATCGAGTGTCTGGCACACGCCGTCCCACCAGATGAACGGATCCTGCTCTGACCAGCCGAAGTGCGGACGCGAAACATCAAGCGGCCTGGAGGAGTGCTGTGCGATGAAATTCTGACCGTCGTCGATCAGGACCGACTTCACCCCGGAGGTTCCGAGGTCAATACCGAGATACATTTCCCACCCTTGCAGATCATTCCTGTCGTTGCCCATAGACTTGCAACGCCAGCGGGAAAGTCAAGGGTCCATATGGATCAGGCTTGCCGTTCAACGCACCAGCATCACGGCGGAGGCATCGTCCGCAGGCTTGAACCGCAGATACCTTTCACAGTCCGGGTCGGATGCTTCTGTTGTGCGCAGCCGTTGCAGCACGCGCGTCACGCCGCCCGCCTCCCGGCAGGCCGACATCAGCCCGGCGTCGTCCATCAGTGAATAATTATCAACGGCGCGATAGAAGCCGTCGGTGCAGAGCAGAACCGACGCGGGCTGACCCAACGGGATGTACTCAGGACAATTCAACGTGCTGCGATCAGCAACAAGTATCGAATGATTGGAAGCCGTGTTGCGGGCGCGGCGGCTTGCCATCAGGCGAGGATGGAACTCCCTCAGCAGCGCCTTGAAATCGGAAAGCCCGTGGGCGCGGCGGCGGCGTGCTTCATCACGCAGGAATGTCTCCAGCGCATTGAGGTCGCTGTCAGGCGGGGGAATGAGGCGAACCCGCTCCTCCTCCACCAGCAGCATGGAGTCGCCCAGGCGGAGCGCATGCCAGCCATCATCAAACTTCTTCACCAGAACGAGACACGCGGCCGGAATGTCATAACCATCAGGAAGGTCCAGTGTGGCCGCGGCCTCCTTCCAATCCTCCTCAAGTCTCGCCACCAGCCTTTCCAGAAGCGCGGGCAAGGCCATGTCCTGCCCCGCCAACTCCTGAAGGTGTGCTCCCGCCCGGTCCACCAGCCAGGCCGCATCGGTCGGGGCCGGCAGGTAGTTGCGGTCATTGATCCCGGTGACGCCGTCGAAGACCCACGCCGCAATCACCTCGCCATTGCGGCTGATGTGCCCGGCGGCGTCTTCATTGCATGCGCCGCTTCCTTGGCTGACGATCCCCGCCAGTCTCAAAGCCGCACAACCTTTCCGGTGCGCACGCTCTCATCGGCGGCAAGAACGATCCGCAGGGAGTTGATGGCCTCCTCGACATGACGCGACACGTCCCTGTCGTTCACGATCGCATCCAGGAACACTGCCTGCTCACGATTGCAAAGCTCCTGATGACCCGGCTCGTCGTCCATGCGGATGATGTCATCCTGTCGTTCAAAACGTCCGTCGCTGCCGAGCTTGCCGTGGTGAACCCGGAGTGCCGATGTGCGGGTGTGACTGTCAACATCGGCGGATTCCGTCTTGCTCTCATCCATGGCAATCGAGACAGAACCCTTGGGGCCGATCATGTCCTTCACGAAAAAGGCTGTCTCACTCATCATCGGACCCCAGCCCGCCTCATACCATCCGACCGAACCGTCATCAAAGCTCACCTGAAGCTGGCCGTAGTTATACATGTCCGGACCGACCTCATCGGTCAGGCGCACGCCGATGGCATGGACGCTCGTGGGCTTGGCTCCCGTCACCTGACACATCACGTCAACATAGTGGACGCCACAGTCCACGATGGGCGAGATGGAATTCATCAGTTGCTTGTGCACTTGCCATTGCGCCCCTGAAGACTGCTGGTTGAGGTTCATGCGCATGACCAACGGCTTGCCGAGCGTGCGGCCGATCTCGACGAATTTCACCCATGAAGGATGCACGCGGAGAATATAGCCAATCACCACCTTCAGGCCCTTCGAATGCGCCAGCGCTGCAATCCTGCGCGCCTCCTCGACGGTTGAGGCAAGCGGCTTCTCGATGAAGAGGTGGCAACCGGCGTTCAGCGCCATGACGGCATATTCGCCGTGCGTGTCGGGCCAGGTGTTGATCGACACCGCATCGGGGCGGGTGGCGGCCAGCGCATCGGCGTAATCACTGTAGAGTGCCACGCCGGGAAACTCCGCTTTCAGGTCGGCCCGCTGGTCGATGCCGCGACTGCACAGCCCGACGATCTCAAACCCTGGATTGGCCGCATAGGCCCGCGCATGGGAAAGCCCCATGTTGCCTACGCCGACCACAAGCACCCTTACCCTTTTCATTTTCCCTCCACCCATGTCTGCATCACCCGCAAGTCCTGGCTGAGATGTACAAGACTCGCCCGTGCCCCCGGCCTGATCACGCCCAGTTCGTTATGCAGGCCGAGGAACCGGGCCGGATTGCGCGAAGCCATCTGCAAGGCCGTTGCGAGTGGCACATGCAGCGTCTGGACAGCGTGCCGCAGCGCCTCATCCATTGTCAGGTTCGAGCCTGCCAGCGTGCCGTCGCCCAACTGCAACCTGCCGGCGACGCGATGCACCTCGCGGCCTTGCAGGAAGAATACATCCGGTCCACCGGCGGCGGGTGGCATGGCGTCCGTCACCAGCATGAAACGGTCTGGCGACGTGGCAGAGAAGGCAAGCCGCATGGAGACATCATGCACATGAAGTCCATCGGCAATGACTCCGATGAAACTGTCGTGATCGCCGAGAGCGGCGCCCACCATGCCCGGTTCGCGGCCTGTCATCTGGCTCATGGCATTGAAGAGATGGGTGAAGGATGTGGCCCCTGCCGCAAGGGCAAGGCGAACCTCCGCCAGCGTGGCGTCGGAATGTCCCAGGCTGACGAGCACACCGGCC
>JAEUMJ010000168.1 GCA_016792865.1 Hyphomicrobiales bacterium
GCGCACGGATCTGCCCCAACGCATTAGGGCCTTCCAATACTCAACACACTGAATAGATAAGACTTTCCGTAAGCGGACCTATTTGCAGCAGGTCCGGTGCGAAAGAGACGTTGGGGCGGCAGAGACTGAATTTGGGATAGGCGTCAGTCTCTGAAGTCCGCATTGTTCCGCCAAACCCTTTTGAAACCAAAAGGAATTTCAGCGCTCATCGGGGCTGTGTGGGAGTTTGCACTGGTAAAATGGCGGAAGAGGAGGGATTCGAACCCTCGTTACGCTTTCACGTAAACACGCGTTCCAGGCGTGCGCCTTAAACCACTCGGCCACCCTTCCGTTCGGCGAGGCTTATAGCCGGGGAATCGAAAGGTTCAAGGGTTGATCACGCATCCTTCAAGGGAAAGTGCTTTTTCGCCCAAGTCCTTGTGCGGCCTCCCCCATGGCCCTTTGGGGGGCCCGTTCCCATATGCTATCCCGTCAAAGGAAGGAGACCCCGCCGATGTTCTTCAAGCGCAAGGCAGAGATGATCGACAAGGCCGCCGCCCTGCCGGGCCGCCCCCATGCCATTGCCACCGCCGAAAGGCACCATGTGTCCGGCCGCGCCCTGAAAGGGCCCTACCCGGCGGGCCTCCGCAGCATCATTTTCGCCCTGGGCTGCTATTGGGGGGCGGAACGGGCCTTCTGGCGGGTGCCGGGCGTCTGGGTGACAGCCGTGGGCAATGCCGGGGGCTTCACCCCCAACCCCACCTATGAGGAGGTGTGTTCCGGTGCGACCGGGCATGCCGAGTCGGTGCTGGTGGTCTATGACCCTGCCGAGGTCAGCCTTGAAACCCTCCTGAAAACCTTCTGGGAGGCCCATGACCCGACCCAGGGCATGCGCCAGGGCAACGACATGGGCACGCAATACCGCTCGGCCATCTACTGGACCGATCCTGCCGATGAGGCGGTGATCCGGGCGTCAAAGGCCAGGTTCCAGAAGGCCCTCACGGAGAAGGGCCTCGGTGCCATCACCACCGAACTCGCACCTGCGGGGCCGTTCTACTTTGCCGAGAGCCACCACCAGCAATACCTGGCCAAAAACCCCGGAGGCTATTGCGGCTTGGGCGGCACGGGTGTCATGTGCCCCATCGGCACGGGCATTGCCGCCTCGCCCATTCCGGACTGACCAGACGATGGCGAAAGACGCCCGCGACAACGACGACGACAGCCCTTCCGCCCTGGAGATTGCCACGCGGCTGGAGCGGCTGGGCCGCCTGTTGCGGCAGGCGGGCCATGCGGGAGGGCTGGTGCCGGCACAATGGGAAGTGCTGCGCTATCTCGCCCGCGCCAACCGCCTGTCACGCTCGCCCGGCGCGGTGGCGCGTTACCTCGGCACCACCAAGGGCACGGTTTCGCAAAGCCTGCTGACCTTGCAAAGGAAGGGCCTCGTCACCCGCCGCACCAGCGCCGCGGACGAGCGCCAGGTCCTGCTCGACCTCACCGAATCCGGGAGGGCCAAGCTCACCTCCGATCCGTTGCAGGCCCTTGCCGGCGACCTCGACAACCTCGGCGGCAAGACCAGGCGCCGTCTCGCCAGGGGTCTCTCGGAACTGCTGGGGCAGGAAATCACCCGGCAGAAGGCCGCCCGCTTCGGCACCTGCGAGGGCTGTGCCCATTTGCGGGAGGGCCGCGACGGCAGTTCCTGTGCCGTGGACAAGGCTCCGGTGGCGGCGGCGGAACGGCTGCTCCTGTGCGCAAGTTTCGCATTGGAAAAAGGCGCTTAACCCCAATTTTACGGCGGCGGGCCTAGCCTCTGCGGGCTTCGGAGAGAGCCCACATGACCGTCACCACGCTTCAGCCCGCGGGCTTTCCGCTCATCCGCCTCGACGACTATGGCCGCGGCATCCTCTCTGCCGTGCGACAGGGCTTCGGCACGCACCGGGTGATCTATGCCATCGCCATCACGGCCTATGCCTGGGGTCTCGTCGAATGCAGCCTCGTCGGCCTGCCGGTGAACTACGGGCTGGTCTCGCTGGTTTCAGGCTCGTC
The DNA here is from genome assembly GCA_016792865.1 of Hyphomicrobiales bacterium. Classification (GTDB taxonomy): domain Bacteria; phylum Pseudomonadota; class Alphaproteobacteria; order Rhizobiales; family Aestuariivirgaceae; genus Aestuariivirga. The sequence goes on from JAEUMJ010000168.1 coordinate 2,023, forward strand.
CGTGCTTTTCCTCGGCGTGCTGATCGGGGCGTGGCTCGCCGCCGACCTGTTCCGGCTCTGGCGCGCGGGTCATGCCGGAAGCCCTTCGCTGGCGCTGCTGCACCGGTTGCAGACCGACATTCTCGCGCCCAGCCGCATCGCCAATGCCTTCCATGCCTTTCTCGCCAACGGCATTTTCTTCATCGGCTTCATTGCCATCAAGAAATCCATTCCGCTTGCCGTGCCCTTTTCCTGGGACCAGACCTTCATGACATGGGACAAGGCGCTGCATGGCGGCGTGCTGCCGCATGACCTGCTGCTGCCGCTCCTGGGTTCGCCGGAAGCGCTGTTCCTGGTGAACGTCAGCTATAACCTGTGGTTCATCGTGCTGCTCTTCTGCTTCTTCTGGTTCGGCTATGCCAGAACGGACTCGCGGCTGCGCCAGCGCTACCTCATCGCCTACCTGAGCCTGTGGCTGGTGGGCACCTGCGTCCTGGGCACGGTGTTCTCATCGGCGGGGCCGTGCTTCTACGGCTTCGTGGTCGAAGGTGCGAATCCCTATGCAAGCCTTCTCGACACGCTGAAATCCGCCAACGCGATCTACCCGATCTGGGCGGTGCCGACGCAGGAGACGCTGTGGCAGAGCCATCTTGCGGGCCACGGCGACGTGGAAGGCGTTTCCGCCATGCCGTCGCTGCATGTGGCGACAAGCGTGCTCTTCATCCTGCAGGCGCGAGCCTGGGGCAAGCGCTGGGCCGTCTGGTTCACGGTGCCGTTTGCGCTCGTCATCCTCGCCGGCTCCGTCGTGCTGGGCTGGCACTATGCCGTTGACGGCTATGCGGGCGCGCTGGTTGCGCTGTTCTGCTGGTGGCTTGCGGGCAGGCTCGCACCTGCCGGCACGGCGGGCGAAGGTCTCAGTTCTCGTCCATCTTGAGGGCCGAGATGAAGGCTTCCTGCGGAATATCGACCTTGCCGAATTGCCGCATCTTCTTCTTGCCTTCCTTCTGCTTGTCCAGAAGCTTGCGCTTGCGCGAAATGTCGCCGCCGTAGCACTTGGCGGTCACGTCCTTGCGCATGGCGGAAATGGTCTCGCGAGCCACGATCTTGCCGCCGATCGCGGCCTGCACCGGGATCTGGAACATGTGGCGCGGAATCAGCTCCTTCAGCTTCTCGCACATGACGCGGCCACGCTGCTCGGCACGGGACCGGTGCACCACCATCGACAACGCATCGACCGGCTCGGTGTTGACGAGGATGCTGAGCTTCACCAGGTCAGCCTCTTCGTAGTCGGTCATCTTGTAATCGAAGCTTGCGTACCCGCGCGAAACGGATTTCAGGCGATCATAGAAATCGAACACCACTTCATTGAGCGGCAATTCGTAAACCACCATGGCGCGCGCACCGGCATAGGTGAGCTGCTTCTGGCGGCCGCGGCGATCGGTGCAGAGCTTGAGCACCGAACCGAGGAACTCGTCGGGAACGAAGATCGTCGCCTCGATCCACGGTTCCTCCATCGATTCGATCAGTGACACATCCGGCATGTCGGCGGGGTTGTGCATGTGGATCTGCGTGCCGTCGCGCAGGTTGATCTTGTAGATGACCGATGGCGCCGTGGTGATGATCTCGACGTTGAACTCGCGTTCGATCCGTTCACGGATGATTTCGAGATGGAGCAGGCCGAGGAAGCCGCAGCGGAAGCCGAAGCCCAGGGCGGCGGAAGTTTCCATCTCGTAGGTGAAGCTCGCATCATTGAGGCGCAGCTTGCCCATGGCATCGCGCAGGTCCTCGAATTCCGAGGCATCGACGGGGAAGAAGCCCGCGAAGACGACCGATTGCGCTTCCTTGAAGTCGGGCAGCGGTGCGGCCGTCGGGTTCTTCTCTTCGGTGATGGTGTCGCCGACGCGGGTGTCGGCCACTTCCTTGATGGCGGCGGTGAAGAAGCCGATCTCGCCGGGGCCAAGCTCGGCCACGGTTTCCTTCTTGGGACGCGACACGCCCACGCGCTCGATGGTGTAGAGGCCGCCCGTCCCCATCATCTTGACCTTCATGCCCTTCCTGAGCACGCCGTCCTTGATGCGAACGAGCACGACGACACCGAGATAGGGGTCGTACCAGCTATCGACCAGCAGGGCCTTCAGGGGCGCATCGGCATCGCCCTTGGGCGGTGGCAGGCGGGTGACGATCGCCTCCAGCACATCGGGAACACCGAGGCCCGTCTTGGCCGATATGAGCACCGACTCCGAGGCGTCGATTCCGATCACGTCCTCGATCTGCTGCTTGATGCGGTCCGGTTCGGCGGCGGGCAGATCGACCTTGTTCAGCACCGGCACGATTTCGAGGTTGGCATTGATCGCCTGATAGACGTTGGCCAGCGTCTGGGCCTCTACCCCCTGCGAGGCGTCCACCACCAGGAGTGCGCCTTCACAGGCGGCAAGCGAGCGGGACACTTCATAGGCAAAGTCGACGTGACCGGGGGTGTCGATCAGGTTCAGCACATAGGTTTTTCCGTCCTTGGCCTTGTAGTCGAGGCGGACGGTGTTGGCCTTGATGGTGATGCCGCGTTCACGCTCCAGTTCCATGGAATCGAGGATCTGGTCCTGCATCTCGCGGTCGGAGACGGCACCCGTGAGCTGGATCAGGCGGTCTGCCAGCGTGGATTTGCCGTGATCGATATGGGCGACAATGGAGAAATTGCGGATAAGGGAAGGATCGATGGTCATGTCTCTGGAATCTGCCGGGGTGCGTGGCCCCGGCGAACCGGCAACCAGCCTTTGGCCGCTCTTTGACAGGGTAAGCCCCCGGAATCAAGCGAACCTGCGTCCGGGCCGGGTGTGGCCCTAATCCTGCCGCTTCAGCACCGCCTGCAACACGTCGCTGACGCCGATGGCACCTGCGAAGGTGTTGTCCTCGTTGAAGAGGGCAACCGGAGCGGTTCCGGAGCGGTGCATGGCAAGCATCACCGTTTTCAGCGAGGTGCCGGGAGTGGCCCAGAACACCGGGCGTGTCTTCGGGTCGAACGCCTTGTCGGCCTCGGCACACGACACCCAGGTGGCCGGGCCGCCATCGCGCTCGACCACGGTGACGCGCCGGTCCTTGCCCAGCTTGAAGCGGGTGGTCTTGCGGCGGTCGAGCCAGATCCAGCCACCCCTGTCGGTGGCGAGTTCATGGGTGGCGCGCATCACGTTCCAGGCGGTGAGGACGGAGAGCGGATTCACGTTGGCGATGAAATCCCGCACGTAGTCGTTGGCCGGGCGCAGCACGATGTCTTCCGGCCGCCCCGACTGCACGATGCGGCCCCCTTCCATGATGGTGATGGTGTTGCCCAGCTTGAGCGCCTCTTCCAGGTCGTGGCTGACGAAGACGATCGTCTTCCTGAGTTCCTTCTGCAATTGCAGCAGCTCGTCCTGCAACTTGGTGCGGATCAGCGGGTCGAGCGCCGAGAAGGGCTCGTCCATGAGCAGGATCGGCGCTTCGGTGGCAAAGGCACGGGCGAGGCCGACGCGCTGCTGCATGCCGCCCGACAATTCGTGCACGAACTTTCCCGCCCAGTTGTCGAGGCCGACGAGCTTCAACTGCCTGTCAACGCGGGCCTTGCGCTCCTCGTCCGGGACGCCGGCCAGTTCCAGGCCGAAGCCCGCATTCTCGGCCACGGTGCGCCAGGGCAGCAGCGCGAACTGCTGGAAAACCATGGCAACGGCATGCTGGCGCACATCACGCAACTCTTCTGCGGAACAGGACACCACATCGACCATCCTGCCCTTGTGGCGTACCAGGACCTCGCCGCGCGTGACCTTGTTGAGGCCGTTGACGGCGCGCAGCAGCGTGGACTTGCCTGACCCGGAAAGCCCCATGAGCACGCTGATCTCGCCTTCGCGCACTGCCAGGCTTGCTCCTGCCGCTCCGAGAACGGAACCGGTTGCGGCAAGGATGTCGGCGCGGCTCTTGCCGGCGTCGAGCATGGCGAGCGCCGTCTCGGTCTTGTCGCCGAAGATGATGTCGACGTTCCTGAACTCGACGGCCGTGTTCATTTGCGGCCTCCGTGCTTCACTGCAAGGACACGGTCGAGGATGATGGCAAGGACCACGATGGCAAGCCCCGCCTCGATGCCGAGCGGGATGTTGCGGTTATTGAGGGCGCGGTTCACCGGATTGCCGAGGGAAGGCGCACCGATCAGGGTTGCGATCACCACCATCGAAAGGGACAGCATGATGCACTGGGTCAGACCCGCCATGATCGTCGGCATGGCGGCGGGCAGTTCCACTTTCCACAACAATTGCCGGCGTGTCGCGCCGAAGCTCTCGCCGGCCTCGATCATCGGACGGGGAATCGAGGTGATGCCGAGATAGGTCATGCGCACGGGTGCGGGCATGGCGAAGATGATCGTCACGATCAGCGCCGGAGCGGCACCGAGGCCGAAGAGTATGAGGATGGGAATGAGATAGACGAAGGTCGGCATGGTCTGCATCAGGTCGAGGACCGGCTGCATCGACCGCCAGACGCGCGGCTTGTGCGCGGCCCAGATGCCCAGCGGCACGCCGATCGCCATGGACAGCGCGGTCGAATAGAGCACCAGCACCAGCGTCTGCACCGTTTCCTTCCACAGTCCCTGATTGAGGATGAAAAGGAAGCCGATGAGGACGCCGACCGTCAGCACCTTCGACTTCTGCAGGAACCAGGCGGCGGCGGTCAGCAGCAGGGCCAGCAGGATGGGCGGGCATTGCAGGAGGATCCACGTGGTGGCCTCCACCAGGCCGTTCAGGCCGTTCTTGAGCGCGTCAAACAGCCATTCGAACCAGGTGATGACGAAATCGATGAGGGCCTTGCCCCAAGGGCCTACCGGAATCTTGTTCGCCTTGTCGGCGATCCAGAGTGAAATGGGATCGTTCATAGCCCCTCGCGCCCGTGAAGAGTTCCCCGCTTGCCCCGCGCAAGCCCACCAGACAGGAACGGCGCGGTTCTTGCCCGCGCCGTCGCCTTTTCGGGATTACTTCAAGAGCGCCTGGGCAGCGGCCTTGGCATCGCCACCGTCAAGGGTGGTGACGCCCTCAAGCCAGGCATTGATGGAGTCGGGATTGGCCTTGATCCATTCCAGCGCCACTTCCTTGGGATCCTTGCCGTCCTTCAGCACGGGAGCCATCATCTCGCCTTCCATCTTCAGGTCGAAGCGGAGGTTGGAGACGAGCTTTCCGGCATTGGGGCATTCAGCGAGGTAACCGGCGCGCACGTTGGTGTAGACCTTGGCCGGGCCGAAGCCATAGTCCGCCACGCCATCGAGATAGGCGATCTTCATTTCGCCCATGACGGGATGGGGCGTCCAGCCGAGGAAGAGGATCCACTCGTTGTTCTTGATCGCCTTCTCGGCTTCGGTGAGCATGCCCGCTTCCGAGCTTTCCACCAGTTCCCAGCCGGCGAGGTTGTTCTTCGCGTCGCCGATGATGGTGGAGATGATGCGATTGCCGTCGTTGCCCGATTCGATGCCGTAGAACTTGCCGCCGAACTTGTCCTTGTTGGCGGCAAGATCGGCAATCGACTTCACGCCGGCGTCAGCGACGTATTGCGGAACCACGATGCCGTAGCCCGCGCCTTCGAGGTTCGCCGGCTGCAACTGCTCGACCGACTTGTCATCGAAATAGGGCTGCACGTCGGCGGTCATGGAGGGCATCCAGTTGCCGAGGAAGACATCGATGTCCTTGTTCTTGAGCGAAGCGTAGGTGACGGGCACCGACAGCGTCTTCACTTCCGACTGGTAGCCCAGCGCGTCGAACAGCGAGGAGGCAATGCCGGTGATGACCTGGATATCGGTCCAGCCGACGTCGGCGAAACGCACGGCCTTGCAGCTTTCGGCGTCTGCGGCCTGGGCGGAAGAGGCGGCAAGAGCCATGAAGCCGACAGCGGCAAGCAGCGATCTTGTGAATGTCATGATGTGTAACTCCCTGTAACTTTTTCGTTCTTGGGGCACCGGGGGGTCCGCCGCCCTGATCCTGCAATGTAAGCGCGGGCGGGGGCCGAGCGTCAAGGTGCGAAGCGCCTCCTCAGGCGCGGAGAACGACGCTTAACGCGGGCGCCGCAATGGGCCATAAGAGCACCCAGTCGCGGAGGAAAGAGATGAAGAAAATCAGGTGGGGGATCATTTCCACAGCCAATATCGGCGTCGCCAAGGTCATTCCGGGGATGCTGAAAAGCGATCAGCTTGAGGTGGCGGCGATCTCGTCGCGCAAGCTTTCGGTCGCCAGGTCGTGGGCCGACAAGCTCGGCATTCCAAAGGCTTACGGCTCGTACGAGGAGATGCTGGCAGACCCGGACATCGACGCCGTTTACAACCCGCTGCCCAACCACCTGCATGTGCCGCTGACACTGGCCGCCGCCAGGGCCGGGAAGCATGTGCTGTGCGAAAAGCCCATCGCCATCACGGCCAGGGAAGCCACGAAACTCCGCAAGATCCCGAAAAGGATCATTGTGGCGGAAGCCTTCATGGTGCGCCATGCCCTGCAGTGGATCGAAGCCCGCCGCCGGGTGAAGGCGGGGGAGATCGGCGAGGTGCGCGCCATCCAGGTGATGTTCAGTTATTTCAACCGCGATCCCGCCAATGTCCGCAACATGGCCGGCATCGGCGGTGGCGGCCTGCTCGACATCGGCTGCTATCCGATCACCGTGGCACGCTACATCTTCGGCGCCGAACCGGCCCGCGTCGCCGCCACCATCGACTATGACCCCAGGTTCAAGACGGACCGCCTGATGGGCGGCCTCGCCGATTTCGGCAAGGGGCGTCACCTCGGTTTCACCGTCTCGACGCAGCTTGCGCCCTTCCAGCGGGTGCAGATCATGGGCACGAAAGGCCGGATCGAGGTGGAGATTCCCTTCAACGCGCCACCCGACCAGCCCAACCGCATCTTCGTGCAGGGCATGGAGATGAATGTGGGGGAATGGCTGTCGATGCCGGTGACCGACCAATACATGCTGGAGGCGGAGGCCTTCGGCCGTGTCATCCGCAAGGAGGAAAGGCATGCCTGGGGCATTGAAGATGCCATCCAGAACATGAAGATCATCGATGCCTTCTTCAAGGCGGGCAAGACGGGCAAGTGGGAGAAGGTCTGACTCAGGCCTCCGTGTTGCCCTCTCCCGCCGCTTCGCTTGCGGCTTGCAGCTTGCGCTTCTGGCGGTAGTAGCTTGCGGCACCCACAGGCAGCAGTGCCACATAGATGAGGGCCGCAATCACCAGCGTCTCCCACGGGAAGGTGATGAGGCAGACGATGACCAGCGCCCCCGCGGCAAGGACGGGCAGGACCATTTCGCGCGGCACCTGCGTCACCGACTTGCCGGAGAAGGTGGGCACGCGGCTCACCATCAGCACTGCAATCGCGACGATGTACACCGCAACCGGTTTCGCGATGGTGTGGCCATCGGGCACCACGTCGAGGAAGCCCAGATACATGGGCGCCATGGCAAGCCCCGCCCCGGCAGGAGCAGGAATTCCCGTGAAGTAGCCATGGGCAAAGGCCGGCTTGTTGGGATCTTCGAGTGCCACGTTGAAGCGGGCAAGGCGGAGCGCACAGGCCATGGAGAGCATCAGCGCCACGATCCATCCGGCCGGGCGCATGGCGTTCAGTGACCAGACATAGATCAGGATGGCCGGAGCGACCCCGAAGTTCACGAAGTCGGCAAGCGAATCGAGTTCGGCGCCGAAACGCGAGGTGCCTTTCAGGAGCCTGGCGAGGCGGCCGTCGATCGCATCCAGCACACAGGCCAGGATGACCGCCGCCACCGCCACCTGATAGCGGCCTTCGACTGCGAGGCGGATGGCGGTGACGCCGCTGCACAGCGCCAGCAGGGTAATGAGATTGGGCAAGAGAAAGCGGACCGGCACGGGCCGGAAGGCGCGTGCGGGCTGCGGCTGGCGATGCTCCTGCTCCGTCTGCATCAGCTTTTCCGTCCCTGGCGTTGCGCTTCGCTGGCCGTGAGGTCGGCAAGCACGGTCTCGCCGGCAATGGCACGCTGGCCCACACAGGCCAGCGGCTTCACCGAGGTGGGCAGGAAGACATCCACACGGCTGCCGAAACGGATGAGGCCAAAACGCTGGCCCGCGTTCAGGCGTTCGCCTTCGTCCACGAACTTCACGATGCGCCGCGCCACGAGGCCGGCAATCTGCACCACGCCGATGCGGGTGGAATCGTCCAGCTCCAGCGTGAGGGCCTGGCGCTCGTTGTCCTCGCTTGCCTTGTCCAGCTCGGCATTGAGGAACGCGCCCGGCACATAGGCAATGCGGGTGAGGCGGGCTTCCAGCGGGCTGCGGTTCACATGAACGTCGAAGACATTCATGAACACGGAAATGCGCACATGGGGCTCGCGCGGCAGATCGAGTTCCGGGGGCGGAATCACGGTTGCAATGGAGCTGATCCTGCCATCGGCGGGCGAGATGACGAGGCCCTTCCGCATCGGTGTCACGCGTTCCGGGTCACGGAAGAAATAGGCGCACCAGAGGGTGAGCACGACACAGACCCAGGCAAGCGGGTTCCAGCCCACCAGGAAAAGGACGAGGGTGACGGCTGCCGCGCCGAGCACGAAGGGATAACCTTCGCGGTGGACCGGCGCGAGGGACGAGGTGATGCTGGTGACAATGTTCATGGCCCGGCCCCTTACAGCATGTGCGGCCAAAACAAAAGAAACTGCCGCACGGCCCCCCGGCCATGCGGCAGCTTCACGTTGCCCCCTCGAAAGGGGAAATCCGTTTGCGCTCAGCCCGCCATGCGGCGGAAAGGCAGGATCACCGCACCGGAATCATTGGCAGGTGCCATGACCGGCAGGGAGATCGGGGCTGCGGGCAGCGGCGCGGCGGCGGGTGCAATCGCCGAAGTCCGGACAGCGGTGCCCATGGCACTGGCCGAGAACAGGCCGGCGCCCATTTCCACGATCTCGAAGCGCATTCCCACGATGGCATCGGCGCCCATGGCTTCGGCCTGGAGCATCAACGCCTTCTCGGCATCCTCGCGGGCCTTGTTCAGGCCCTCGGCCACATCGGCCGTCGTCATGTATTCCACCGCGCGAATGCCGCCGCGGCTGAACTTCTTGAGGCCGCGCGACCACACGATGGTGCCGCGGACCACGCCGAGCGTTTCGTCCACCTGACGCCCGGCAATGTTCTCCAGAGTTGATACTCTCATTTGACTTCCCCAAATTCTCTGTTGGCGCCTGCCCTCTTTGGCGAGGGCTTGGAGCCGGTCCTTGCTGCGCACGTTTTGCCGTGCTGATGGGGATCACCATGCGCCCGAAGACGTAAACAAAAGTGAATTGAATCGAATTTTCAGCAGTTTGGAGCCGTTTCCGCAAGGCAGCGTTAACAACGGACTCCCGTGCTTGGTTTCGGAATCCTTGCCTCCGGGAGGAGCATCGCTCCGGTGCGGAGGCACGAAGTCCCGCCGTCCATGCCGCTCACGGCTGCGGCAATGCGTGGCCGGTGGTCAGCGCTCGGCGGGGCGCAGGGCGAGCTGTTCCGCCGTCGGCCCGCGCACGTCGAGATGTTCGGCAAGCTTGCGGCGGGCCTCGTCGGCTTCGCGCTGGCGGTTCCACATGGCGGCATAGAGGCCCTTCCTGCGCATCAGGGCGGAGTGCGTGCCGCGCTCGGCAATCACCCCCTTGTCGAGCACGATGATCTCGTCGGCATCGATGACGGTGGAAAGGCGATGCGCGATCACCACGGTGGTGCGGTCGCGCGACACCTGCTTCAGGGCCACCTGGATTTCCTGCTCGGTGAAGGTGTCGAGCGCGGATGTCGCCTCGTCGAGCACGAGAATGGGCGGTCCCTTGAGGATGGTGCGGGCAATCGAGACCCGCTGCTTCTCGCCGCCCGACAGCTTCAGGCCGCGCTCGCCCACCACCGTGTCATAGCCCTGCGGCAGCGACATCACGAAATCATGGATCTGGGCAAGGCGGGCCGCTTCCTCGATCTCGGCATTGCTGGCGCCGGGGCGGCCATAGGCGATGTTGTAGCGGATGCTGTCGTTGAACAGCACCGTGTCCTGAGGCACCATGCCCAGTGCACGGCGCAGGCTTTCCTGGGTCACGCCCTGGATGTCCTGGCCGTCGATGCTGATCCGGCCGGAGGTCACGTCATAGAAGCGGAAGATGAGGCGCGAGATGGTTGACTTGCCCGCGCCGGAAGGACCGACGATGGCCACCGTCTTGCCCGCCGGAACGGTGAAGGAAATGCCGCGCAGGATGGGACGTTCCTCATCATAGGAAAAACGCACGTCGTCAAAGACGATCTCGCCCCGCGCCGGAACGAAGGGTTTCGCTCCGGGACGGTCGGCAATCGCGGCGTTCTCGCGCAGGATCGAGAACATGCCTTCCACATCGATGAGGCCCTGCTTGATCTCGCGATAGGATGAGCCGATGAAGTTGAGCGGCATGTAGAGCTGGATCATCAGTGCGTTCACCATGACGAAATCGCCGATCGTCAGCGTTCCGCCGAGGATCTCCCGCGCCGCCATCACCATCACCAGGGTGAGGCCCGCGGAATAGATGATCGCCTGCCCCGCGTTCAGCACCGCAAGCGACACCCATGTCTTGATCGCGGCCCCTTCATAGCGCGCCATCGCCACGTCATAGCGGTCGGCCTCGTGGCGCTCGTTGCCGAAATACTTCACGGTTTCGAAATTGAGCAGGCTGTCGATGGCCTTGGTGCCGGCATCATTGTCGGCCTCGTTCATGGTGCGGCGGATGTTGATGCGCCGCTCGGTGGCCCAATAGGTGAAGCCCACGTAGGCGATCACCGTTGCAACAACCACCCAGACATACAGGTGGCCGAAGGACCAGGCGATGACGGCGCAGACCAGCGCGATCTCAAGGGCGGTGGGGAAGGTGTTGAACAGGGCAAAGCGCAGGACCGAATCCACCCCGTTGATGCCGCGCGAGATGATGCGCGAGAGCGCACCCGTGCGGCGGCCGAGATGGAATGACAGCGACAGCCGGTGCAGGTGGCGGAAGGTCTCGTTGGAGAGCTGGCGCACGGCCCGCTGGCCCACCTTGGAGAAGATGGCATCGCGCATCTGCGCAAAGACCACCATGAAGATGCGGCCCACGCCATAGGCGAGGACCATGAAGACCGGAACCGAGAGGAGCGCCACCTCCGCGCCCGACCTGGCGGTCAGTGCATCGGTTGCCGCCTTGAAGGCATAGGGGGTGACCACCGTCACCAGCTTCGAGGCCACGAGCAGCACAAGGGCAACGAAGACGCGGAGCTTCAGGTCTGTCCTGCCCTGCGGCCAGAGGTAGGGCAGGAGATGTTTCATGGTTTGCCACTGACTTGCGTCAGCGGCTTTCCCGTCAGCGGGAGTCGCCGTCATGCGTCTCATGTTCCAGTCGCTGCGGGGGCAGCGTCAGCTCTTGGGGGCCGCGAGGATCTGGCCCGGATAGATGCGGTTGGGGTTCTTGATCTGGTCGCGGTTGGCTTCCCAGATCACGGTGAAGAGTCGGCCCTTGCCATAGACCTCGCGCGAGATGCGCCAGAGGTTGTTGCCGGGCTGGATCACGATGCGCGACGGCAAGGTCGGCGAGGTGGAAACCGAAATGCTGCTGCCGTTCCCGGCTGCTGCCTGTTGCTGGTCCGGCTGGGCGGCGGCTTCAGGCTGTGACGCCGCTTCGGCAGTGGTCGCTTCGGAAGCCGTCGCGGCGGCGGGCTGATCGGCAGCGGCCTCAGCCGCAGCGGGCTGTCCGGCATCGGCCGGTGCGGCGGCTTCGCTGGCGGCAATCACCTTGTCGGCCTCTTCACGCAGGAAGGGCAGTTCGGCGCGGCTGAGAACCTTGCCCGTGGCGTCGATCTCGTCGGCGCGGAGCATGTGCTTGCCCGGCGCAATCGGCGTGGTGCCCTTGAACATCCAGTTGCCCTGCCCGTCGGACTTCACGTCGCCCGCAAGCTGGTTGTCCACGTAGAAACGCACCGTGCCGCCGGGCGTGACGCGGCCCTGGAAGACGATGTTGCCTTCAGCGTCGTAATCGACTGCCGAAAGCTGCACTTCCTTGGCGACGGCCCCGGCGTCGGCGGCGGCCACGGGGGCCTGGACGATCTGGGTGGGCGTTGCCGCAGCGCTATCGACCCTGGCCACAAGAGCCGGCGACTGGTCGCGCTTCACGACAATGGCAATCTGGTCCTTGGAGGCGAGGGTCTTGCCGTCCACCGTGCTTTCCAGCGTCAGCTGGCCCGTGCCGATGGGCAGGGGCTTGTCCGGAACGATGGCAAAGCTGCCATCGGCGCTTGCGGTGGCGCGGCCCACTTCCACGCCGTCGAACTTGAGGGCGACCTCGCTGCCGGGCTTGCCCCGGCCCGCCACAACGGCTTCGCCCGTGGGCATGACGTTGACGGTATCGAATGCGGGAACATCCGGGTTGGCCGCGGCTTCCGCCTCAGGTGACGCCGGAGCGGTTGCGCCGGCGTCGGGATTGGCGGACGCCTGCTGCTGCGGTTCCGGCTGCTGGGCCGGAGCGGTGGCAGCGCTTTCCGCCGGGGTTTCGGCGGGCTGCTGCGCGGATTGGGCAGCAGCATCAGGGGCTGCAGCCGTTTCCCCACCGGATTGGTCTTGGGCCTGAGACTGGGCCTGAGTCTGGCCCTGAGTCTGAGTCTGGGCCTCTGCTGCGGCTTGTGTTTCAGCCTGGGCCTCAGGCTGTGTGGCAGGCTGGGCCGGAGGGGTGGCAGGGGCAGTCTGGGCAGGGGCTTCAGCGGCGGGTTTGGGAGCCTCGGCGCCGGGATAGTTTCCGGTGAGGACAGCAATCAGGACGCCTGCTGCTGCGACTGCGAGTCCTGTGAATACCACGAGAGGTGTCTTTTTGGTCATTGCTGCACTTCCTGCCAAATCTTCAGCCCGCGCCATCCTGCGGGGCAGGGTTCACAAGGAGCGATTCTCCGCTCCTCAGCCCCTTGTTTCCCGCTAGATAGTCACCACACTTGGTCCTATTAAGCCCTCACATTTCAGATTGCAAAGAATCAGAGGACCGAGATGACTCCGCCCAAGCACCGCCTGTGCGTCTATTGTGGCTCTTCCACGGGAAACAGGCCGGAATATGCCGAAGGGGCGCGTCTCCTGGGGCAAGCCATGGCGCAGCAGGGAATCGGGCTGGTCTATGGCGGCGGCGGGCTTGGCCTGATGGGTGAGGTGGCCCGCGCCGTGCGCGACTCCGGCGGCCATGTCACGGGCATCATTCCGGATTTCCTCGTTTCGAAGGAACGCATGCTGGAAGGCGTCAGCGAGCTGATCGTCACCCGCACCATGCACGAGCGCAAGATGGGCATGTTCGAGCGCTCCACCGGATTCGTGGCCCTGCCCGGCGGCATCGGCACGCTGGAGGAACTGGCCGAAATCCTGACCTGGGCGCAGCTCCAGCAACATGCGCGCCCCGTGATCCTGGTCGATCTCCTCGATTTCTGGTCGCCCCTCACCACCCTGTTCGCGCAGATGAAGGGTCACGGCTTCATCCGTCCCGGTTTCGAGGTGAAACTCGACGTGGTGAAAACGGCGGGCGAGGTGATCCCCGCCTACGAGATGCGCCTTGCCATGACCAAGGACAAGCCGCCCGTCGCGATCCTCAAGGACAAGCTGTAAGGCCGAAGCTCAGACCGTGGCCGGAAGGGCGGTCGATTTCTTCGCTTCCGCGCGGAGGGCCGAAAAGGAATAGATCGCCAGCGCCACCCAGATGAAGGCGAAGGACAGGAGCTTCCAGCGGTCCATGTGTTCCCCGAACATGAAGACTGCGGTGAGGAAGACCAGCGACGGCGAGATGTATTGCAGGATGCCCGCGGTGGAATAGCGGATCCGCTTGAGGGATTCCGCGAAGAAGAGAAGCGCCCCGGCGGTGAGGCCGCCGCAGCCGATGAGCATGAGCGTGGTGCCGGGAGTGGAGCCGAACGAGGCTTGCCCCGTCTTGAAGAGCCAGTATTCCACCGCCAGCAGCGGCGGCGCGATGAGCAGCACCTCCACCAGGAAGCCCTGGGTGGCGCCCACCGGAACGACCTTGCGCAACAGGCCATAGACGCAGAAGCTCGCGCCCAGCATCAGGCCGAGCCAGGGGAAGACCCCGGTTGCGACGGTCTGGATGATGACGCCGAGGGCGGCCAGCGCAATCGCCACCACCTGCGCCCTGGTGAAGCGCTCGTGCAGGAAGAGATAGCCCGCGATCACGTTCAGCAGCGGATTGATGAAATAGCCGAGGCTTGATTCCAGCGCCCGGCCCACCTCGATGGACCAGACATAGAACCCCCAGTTGAAGACGATGATGGCGCTGGTGAGGGCAAGGATGCCGAGATGCTTCGGGTTGCGGAAGATGCGGGCGATGTCGCCCCACTGGCCGAACCACCAGACGATGACGGCGGCGATGGGGATGGACCAGAGGCCACGGTTCACCGCGATTTCCATCACATGGACATGGCGGAGGAATCCGAAGTAAGGCGCCATGCCACCCCAGAAGAGGTGGGCTATGACGCAGAACAGTATGCCCTTCTGGGCTTCGCTCATGCCGTGCATGGGGGCGCTCTAGCGGCGGGGCCGCAGCCTTTCAATTCGGGCAGCGCGCATGGCTCTCCGGCATTTTTGCAAGGGACCACGGAAAGGACAGATCTGCACGGCTTCAGGCTGCATGGCTTCTGGCTTCATGGCTTCTGGCTTCATGGCTTCAGGGCGTCACGCCATCACGCTGGAGCTTGTAGATGAGCGCATCGAGCAGGGCCTGGAACGAAGCCTCCACGATGTTGGGCGAGACACCGAGGGTGAACCAGCGGTTCCCCTTGCCGTCGCGGCTCTCGATCAGCACGCGGGTTGTGGCCCCCGTGCCGCCATTGAGGATACGGACCTTGAAGTCCACCAGTTCCATGTCGGCAATGTGCTTCTGGAACTTGCCGAGATCCTTGCGCAGCGCCACGTCGAGGGCGTTCACCGGGCCGTTGCCCTCGCCCGCGTTGAGGTAGATCTCGGTGCCGACCCGCACCTTCACCACCGCCTCGGTGTGCATCTCGCCGTTGAAGCGCTCCACCGAGGTGCGGAAGGAGAGCACGTCGAAGTAATGCGGCACGGTTCCGAGCGCACGCCGTGCCAGCAGTTCGAAGGAAGCGTCGGCCCCGTCATAGGCATAGCCCTGCGCCTCGCGTTCCTTCACCTCGCGGAGCAGGGCGTCGAGGCGGGAGTCATCCTTGCCGACCTCAATGCCGATGCGGCCCAGTTCGGCGAGCAGGTTCGACTTTCCTGCCTGATCGGACACGAGGATGCGGCGGCGGTTGCCCACGGTTTCCGGCGGAACATGCTCGTAGGTTTCCGGCTCCTTCGCCAGTGCCGAGGCGTGGATACCCGCTTTCGTGGCGAAGGCGCTCTTGCCGACATAGGGAGCCTGCGAATTGGGCGAGCGGTTGAGAAGCTCGTCGAAGCCCCGCGCCACCGCCGTCAATTCCATCAGCCTTGCATCATCGACATTGATCTCGAAGCGGCTCCTGTAGTGCGGCTTGGTGGCGAGCGTGCCGATGAGCGAGACGAGATTGGCATTGCCGCAACGCTCGCCGATGCCGTTGAGCGTGCCCTGGACCTGGCGCACGCCCGCATCGACGGCGGCCAGCGAATTTGCCACCGCCTGCTCGGTGTCGTTGTGGGCGTGGATGCCGAGATGGCTGCCCGGGACGGTTTTCGTCATTGTACGGACGATTTCCGCAACTTCTGCCGGCAGGGTGCCGCCATTGGTGTCGCACAGCACGACCCAGCGTGCGCCGGCCTCGTGGGCCGTCCTGGCGCAGAGGGTGGCATAGGCGGCATTGGCCTTGTAGCCATCGAAGAAGTGCTCGCAATCGACAAGCACTTCCTTGCCCGCTGCACGCGCCGCCACGACACTTTCGCGGATGGTCTCCAGGTTTTCCTCGTTGCTGCATCCGAGCGCGACGCGGACATGATAGTCCCACGATTTCGCCACAAGGCAGGCGGCCTTCGCCTTGGCGGCGAGAATGGCCTGGAAGCCCGGATCGTTGGAGGCGGATCGCCCTGCCCGCTTGGTCATGCCGAAGGCGGTGAAGATGGCGCGGGTCTTGCGCTCCTGTGCAAAGAGGGCGTTGTCGGTGGGATTGCCGCCGGCATAGCCGCCCTCGATATAGTCCACGCCCAGCCGGTCGAGCATGTCCATGACGAGGAGCTTGTCCTCGACCGAGAAATCAACGCCCGGCGTCTGCTGGCCGTCGCGCAGCGTGGTGTCGAAAAGATAGAGCCGTTCGCGGGCCATCAGACCAATCCCTTGTACTTGAGCGCGACATAGACAACGAGGGCGAGCACGATCACCTTGATGGCGATGTAGCCCAGCCAGTGAGCCGGAAAGGGCAGGCTGTCCCGCCAGGATGTCTTCTTGGGTTCGGTCATCGCCGCACCTCCCATTCGGTCTTCAGTTCTCCCGTCGCCGGGTCTTTCACGTCCTTGATCTGTATGCCCATGGCGAGAAGCCCGTCGCGGATGCGGTCGCTCTCGGCAAAGTTCCTGGCCCTGCGGGCCTCCAGGCGGGCGGCGATCATGTTCGTCACCACGGCCTCATCGACCGCAACGGCTTCCGCATCGCCGAGGTCGGCCACGTCGAGGTCAAGGCCCGCGAGCAGCAGCGAGCCTTTCAGGGCCGCCGCGTCGCCTGCCTTCGCCAGCGCATGGAGCCGCGTGAAGGCAGCATGGGTGTTGAGATCATCCGACAATGCAGCAACGAATTCCGCATCCGGCGGGGCAGCGGCAATGCCGGCAACGGCCTGCTTCCAGGTGCGCAGGGTCTTGCGGCTGTCTTCAAGGCTTGCCGCCGTCCAGTCGATGGGCTGGCGGTAATGGGTGCGCAGCATGTTGAAGCGCGCCACTTCACCCGGCCATTCGGCCAGCACATCGGCAATGGTGGTGAAGTTGCCGAGGCTCTTGGACATCTTCTGGCCTTCCACCTGCAGGAAGCCGTTGTGCATCCAGTAGTTGGCCATCACCTTGGTGCCATGGGCGCACCGCGACTGGGCGATTTCGTTTTCATGATGCGGAAAGATGAGATCAAGACCGCCGCCATGGATGTCGAAGACCTCGCCCAGATGCGCCTTGCTCATGACCGAGCACTCGATGTGCCAGCCGGGGCGGCCACGGCCCCACGGGCTGTCCCAGCCCGGCTCTTCCGCGGTGGACTGTTTCCACAGCACGAAATCCCCGGGGTTCCTCTTGTGGGCGTCAACGGCGATGCGGGCACCGGCCTGCTGCTCCTCCAGCCGGCGCTGCGAGAGGCGGCCATAGTCGGGCATCGACCCCACATCGAACAGCACCTCGCCGCCGGCCTCGTAGGCGTGGCCGCGTTTAATCAGTGTACTGATCATTTCGGTCATGCCGGCGATGTGTTCGGTGGCGCGGGGCTGTGCCGTGGGCGGCAGGCAACCGAGCGCCGTGACATCCTTCTGGTATTGCCGGTAGGTGGTTTCGGTGACCCGGCGGATGGCATCGTTCAGCGGCACGCCGGGATGGTCGCGCAGGGCGCGGGCGTTGATCTTGTCATCAACGTCGGTGATGTTGCGGACATAGGTGACATGGGCCTCGCCATAGATGTGACGGAGCAGGCGGAACAGCACGTCGAAGACGATGGCGGGCCGGGCATTGCCGATGTGGGCGAAGTCGTAGACCGTGGGGCCGCAGACATACATGCGCACGTTCGCAGCATCCAGGGGAACGAAGTCTTCCCTGGTTCTGGTCAGCGTATTGTGGATGCGGAGGGTCATGATCGATCTTTCGGAGGCCGGCTCCGGGATCGCTTTGCTTAAGAGTGAGACAAGCGGCGCCGAGCCAGCGGGATGAACGCTAGGTGCAAATGATAATGCCGCAAATGTTAACGGCAGGCTGGCGGGCAGTGGTCATGTTGCGGCTTACATGCGCGAAAGGCCCCCCGCCCGTCAAGTGCGGCGCTTTTGCAGGGTTGCCATGCCGTTTCCGGGATGGCGGGGCGTCCGGCTCCTGTTAGCTTGCCGCCCCGTGACCGCGACCTCCCTTCACACTGCCTCGTCCCACCGTTTGGGCCTGATCCTCACCGGCCTGGCGGCCTTGAGCTGGTCGTCGGCAGGCGTCTTCACCCGGCTGATTTCCGCCGACCTGATGACCATGTTGTTCTGGCGGGGAATTTTCTCCGGCACGGCCATATTCCTCGTCTTCCTGCTGATCGAGCGGGGTGACGCCCTCCGCCAGTTCACCCGCATGGGCCGGCCGGGCCTGATCGTGGCCGTTCTCTCCGCCGGTGGCATGGTGACGGGGATCGGCTCCATCCGCTACGGCAGCGTGGCCGATGCCATGGTGATCTATGCCACCGTGCCCTTCATGACGGCGGGGATGGCCTATCTGCTGATCGGGGAGGCGACCTCGCGCTCCACCATCGTTGCCAGCCTCGTGGCGCTGGCCGGGGTGGTGATCATGCTGCTGGGATCGGCCCTCGACGGCTCCTGGGGCGGATCGGCGCTGGGGAAGGGGCTGGCGGTGCTGATGACACTGTGCATGGCGCTGTTCTCGGTGATCATGCGCGGCAACCGGGAATTGCCCATGCTGCCCGCCATGGCGCTGTCGGCCTGGCTGTGCTCGCTGTTCTGTTTCGGCTTTGCCGCGCCCTTGCAGGTCTCGCAGCACGACCTTCTGCTCTGCGCCGCCTTCGGCACCTTCCAGAACGCGGCGGGGCTGGTGTTCTATACCTTCGGCACCAGGCGCATTCCGGCTGCGGAGGCCACCCTGCTTGCCGCCCTCGAAGTGCCGTTCACGCCCTTCTGGGTCTGGCTCTTCATGAATGAAACACCCGCCACCATGACACTGATCGGCGGCGGGGTCGTTCTTGTCGCCCTGTTCTCGCACATCCTCGGTGAATTCCGACGCGGCGGAAAGGCAACCACGGCGGAGTTCGCGCCTACGCCCTGACGGTCGAGGCGTCCTGGCCGAAAAGCACCTTGCGTTCCTCATCGGTCATGGGCGCGCGCGGCCCCGCCAATGCGTAGGCCCGTTCCACCGCCGGGCGCGCCCGGATCGCCTCGAACCAACGCTTCAGGTGGGGGAACTGGTTGATGTCCTGCTTGTGCTGCTCATGGGGCACGATCCACGGATAGGCCGCCATGTCGGCGATGGAATAATCACCGGCCACGAAGGGACGGTCGGCAAGGCGCTTGTTCAGCACCCCATAGAGGCGCGAGGTCTCCTTGGTGTAGCGCTCCATCGCGTAGGGCACCTTTTCGGGGGCGTAGATGTTGAAGTGCCCGTTTTGCCCCGCCATGGGTCCGAGGCCCCCCATCTGCCAGAACAGCCACTGCATCACTTCGGTGCGGCCACGGACATCGGCGGGCAGGAACATCCCGGTCTTGTCGGCGAGGTACTGCAGGATGGCGCCCGATTCAAAAATGCTGATGGGTGCGCCGCCGTCCGCCGGGGCCTGATCGACGATCGCCGGCATGCGATTGTTGGGGGCGATCTTCAGGAACGCGGGCTTGAACTGGTCGCCCTTGCCGATATCGACGCGGTGAATGGTGTAGGGAAGGCCCGTCTCTTCCAGAAAAATCGTGATCTTGTGGCCGTTTGGCGTCGGCCAGTAGTGAAGGTCAATCATGTCCGCTCCTGAATTGTAACTTTGGCACCTTCATTTATGCATCACGCTGCCGCCCTTCAAGCCTTGGAGCGGCGGAAGGAATAAAGAAACTGCTTCCGGTTCCTCGCGCAGGTTTTCCCGAACCGACATGTCTCTCCCCCGGTGACCCTGCTGAATCGTTCCCGGTGCATTATGGGGCGGACGGGTGGTGTTGATCCAGAGCCAGGGTGCGGGTGTTTCTTGCCTGCCAGTCGGAGGGCGGCATCTGCTTGATGCGGAGGAATTCACGGTTGAAGTTCGACTTCGTGTTGAAGCCCGACTCCAGCATGGCAGCGGTGACGCTGTCTCCCGCCTGCAACAACCGGCAGGCCTCGGCGATGCGGTAACGGTTGATGTAGCGCGAGACGTTCTCGCCCTTCACCCGGTTTATGGCGGCAGACAGCTGTTTCGCCGGAATGACAAGGCGGCGGGAGAGACGCGAGAGGGTAAGGTCCGGATCGAGGTAGGGCCTGTGCCGGACGAGATGGGCGTCGAGCTGCGCAATGATGGCCTGATCCCGTTCGGCGTCTGCGGGCGTGAGGCTGCGCAGTTCTTCATCATCGTCGCGCCTGCTTTCAACCGCACGGGTGAGCGCCAGTGCGCCAAGACTGAGCAGGCTCAGTGACGAGACCAGCGACGGCACCCACATCGTCACCGGTTGGCCTGACGCCAATTGCCAGGCAATCCAGATGTCCATGGCAGCGGAGGCAAGCAGCGACAGCGCCACGATGCGCCAGCCCCACAACGCCTTGCCACCGCTTTCCAGCAGGCTGTGCGGCAGGCTTTCCTCGCCCCGTCCCAGATGCAGCAACATCATCACGCCATATAGGGAAAAGGAGAGCGGGATGATCGCCTCAAGCGCATTGCGGTAGAGGGAGAGACTGATCAGTGCGGCAGCGGGACTCCACAGGTGCAGCCACCACGGCTTCGGCTTGCCGTCGCCTGCCGCCTGCCGGAAGGCGAGCCATGCCACAGGCGGAATGATGGTGGCGAGGATGGGCTGGAGCGGGCGAAGCGCCAGGAACTCATAATAGTGCACCAGTGCCAGAAGGGCGCTTTGCAGGGTGCAGACAGCAATCAACGCCAGCAACGACCGCTGCGTGTTTCCCGTCAGCACGCGGTGCAGCAGGAACGCCAGCAGCGCGAGCGCAAAGACCATGGGCACCGGAAGAACCGGGATGGGCAGCACCGGCGCGGAAATCCGTTGGGCGGCATCAGGGGCGAGCATCATGAGAAGGTCTGGCATGGGGCTGTCTTACACCTCCTGTATCCGGTTTGCGGCGACCTGAATCCGGTTCGAGGACGCCGCCCTTGGCAAAAGGCTGTTGTGGGGATGGGCCTTCCACCCGCTTTCCGCATCAGGAGAAACCCATGTCGCGCTTCCTTTCAATTGTCCTGCTCGTACTCTTTCTGCCTGTCCAACAGGCCGTGCCTTCTCTCGCCGCCGATCCACCGGGCCTCATCGTCGAACAGGTGGACGCACCACATCATGGTCGCAGCATGGAGGTTGCCATCTGGTATCCTGGCACAGGTGGCAGGAAGATGCTGTTTGCCGACAACACTGTCTTCGCGGGCAGTGATGTTCTTAAGAATGCCGCACCAGCACCGGGCCAGCATCCGGTTGTGCTGCTCTCGCACGGCATGGGGGGCACCTATCTCAGCCTCAACTGGCTGGCGAGCGGACTGGCCGAACGTGGCGCCATCGTGATTTCCGTCAACCATCCCAATGGCAGTTTCAAGGACCGTGACCTGTCCAGGATGTTCAACCACTGGACCCGGGTTCAGGATCTTCAGGTGGCGTTGGCCAGCGTGCTTGCAGACAAGCGGTTTTCCGCCAGCATTGATCCGTCCCGGATTTATGTGGCCGGGTTTTCCTTCGGCGGCTGGACGGCCCTGTCGATGGGCGGCGCGACCACACATCTCGGCAGCAACGCGGCCTATTGCAAGGCGGCAGGTGACCGCTCCCATACCTGCACCGATCTATCGACCTATGGCCTTGATCCGGCACGGGCGAACCCACAGCTTTGGGCCGCAAGTTACAAGGATGGGCGGATCAAGGCGGTTGCCGCCATTGATCCGGGCCTGACCTGGGGCATGACAGGGGATGACGTGAAGAACCTTGATGGCACGAGGCTTCTGCTCATCGGACTGGGCACGGGCACGGCACGTCTCTATGCCACCGACACCTCCGCGAAAGGCTCCGGCTTCGAGGCACTTGTGCCTGGGGCAAAGGTGAGGGTTCTGGCTCCGGCCTTCCATTTCACAGCGATGCCGGTGTGCAAGCCAGGTGCCGAAACATTTCTCGCCGATACCCATGATGATCCGGTCTGCAGCGATCCGCCGGGCAGCAATCGAGCCGCTGTCCATGACCAGATCCTCGCGCTGGTCGCGGCCCACTTTGGCCTCCGCTGAAAAAGGAAGGGCGGCTGGTGAGGCCGCCCTTTCAATCCTGCGTGTTGTCGTCGCCGTCACTCGGCGGCTTCAACCGCATCGTCGTCGAGGCGCGGACGCAGCGCCAGTTCCTTCTTGATCTCCTCGGCCACGAGGAACGAGAGTTCAAGCGCCTGCGCCGCGTTGAGGCGGGGATCGCAGAAGGTGTGGTAGCGGTCGTTCAGGTCCTCATCGCGCAGCGCCCGCAGGCCGCCCGTGCATTCGGTCACGTCCTTGCCGGTCATCTCCACATGGATGCCGCCGGCATGGGTGCCTTCGGCGCGGTGCACGGCCATGAAGCTCCGCACTTCCTTGAGGATGGAGTCGAACGGGCGGGTCTTGTAGCCGCTGGTGCTCTTGATGGTGTTGCCGTGCATGGGATCGCACGACCAGACAACCACGCGGCCTTCGCGCTTCACGGCGCGGACGAGATCCGGCAGGTGCTTCTCCACCTTGTCGGCCCCGAAGCGGGCGATGAGGGTGAGGCGGCCCGGCTCGTTCTGCGGGTTCAGCAGGTCGATGAGGCGGATCAGTTCGTCGGCCTTGAGCGTCGGCCCGCACTTGAGGCCGATGGGGTTCTTCACGCCACGGCAGAATTCGATGTGGGCGTGGTCAGGCTGGCGGGTGCGGTCACCGATCCACAGCATGTGTCCCGATGTTGCGTACCAGTCGCCGCTGGTGGAATCGACGCGGGTGAGCGCCTGCTCGTAACCGAGCAGCAAGGCTTCGTGGCTGGTGTAGAAATCCGTGGCGCGAAGCTGCGGCGCGGTTTCAGCCGTGATGCCGCAAGCGCGCATGAAGCCCAGCGTTTCGGAAATGCGGTCCGCGAGATCCTGATACTGCTCGAAGGCGGGCGAGTCCTTGAGGAAGCCCAGTGTCCACTTGTGGACGTTTTCGAGATTGGCATAACCGCCCTGCGCGAAGGCGCGAAGCAGGTTCATGGTGGCGGCAGACTGGCGGTAGGCCATGATCTGGCGTTCCGGGTCGGGCACGCGGCCTTCCATGGTTGCTTCCGGCGCATTGACGATGTCGCCGCGGTAGATCGGGTACTCGACACCGTCGATCACCTCGGTGGGCGAGGAACGCGGCTTGGCGAACTGGCCCGCGATGCGGCCCACCTTCACCACCGGCTGCTTGCCCGCGAAGGTGAGGACAACGGCCATCTGCAGGAAGACGCGGAAGAAGTCGCGGATATTATCGGCGGAGTGTTCGGCAAAGCTCTCGGCACAGTCGCCACCCTGCAACAGGAAGCCCCGGCCCTCGGCGACGCGCGCCAGGGATTTCTTCAGCTTGCGGGCCTCACCGGCAAAAACCAGCGGCGGGAATCCGGCAAGGCGGGCTTCCACCGTCTTCAGTTTTTCCTGGTCGGGATAATCCGGCATCTGGACGACGGGGAACTTGCGCCAGCTGTCGGGGGTCCATGCGGTCTTCATTTCAGTTACTCCAAACGAGGCCGGGCTTATATCGCAGTGCAAAAGCGAACGCCAGTGGCCCAAAGAGGAGCGACATTGCGCCGAAGCGGGCTTTGCACGCAATAACTCTTTAATTGTTCCGGTCTAGGCTCTTCACCGGCAGCGAAGGTTCTGGATCCGGGTCACGAACGTGAATTTCATTAATCAGTTTTGGGCGGCCGATTGGGATGGCCTCTACCGGATCCTCGCATCCGGAAACCCGCCGCTTGCCCTTCAATTGCTCGCCGTGAACACCCTCTTCCTGGTGTTCTTCATCGTCCGGAATGCCGCCGCAAAGCACAGGATGCGCAGGCAAACCGTTGAAATCGTTCAGCTCATCCTGCTGGCGGCCAATCTTGCCGTGGTGTTCCACGATCAGGTCTACGGCGTTGTCAGCGCCGCCGCCCGCAAGCTCATGACGTGAACTTGCCGAGGTAATCGGCAAAGGCCTCGCGCGCCGACTTGTAGGGCGCCTGCTTCTCGATCGACCAATAGCGCAGGTTATCCAGCCGGATGGGATCGCCCGTCACGGCGCAGCGGACGAATTCGCCTTCCTGCACGATCTCGAATTCATGATCGAGATAGCGCAGCCTGGCCTCGCGGCGGGGCGGCAGAAGGGGATCGAGGCGGTTCATGGGCCTTTCCTTAGCGCGGCATGAAACGACCTAAAAGAGGGAACCTTGCCCCGGTTTTCCGGCCAGCTTTCCGCCCGGCTGTCCTGCCCGCTTTCCGGGAGCCTTCTCTGCGGCCCTGCCTGGGGTCGTGCCTGGGGTCGTGCCCGGGGTCGTGCCTGGGGTGGCGCCTCCAGGCGGCGTGTCGGCGGTGGCTGCCACCTTGCCATCGCTGAACTCGATCGAAAGCCGGGCGCCGGGCGCGACACGGGCGGCAAGAGGCAGGGGCAAGCCATCGTCCCCACGCACCACGGCGAAACCGCGGGCCAGGACCGAGCGGTAGCTGAGCGACTGCAGGAGCTTCGATTCGCTTGCGAAACGGTCCCTGTTCCGCGTCAGGAGTTGCAGCATGGCCCGCGTCCGGCGCTCGCCCATGTCGGCGATGCGGCGCTGCAATTCGGCAAGCCTGTCCTGCACGCGGCGGAGCGACAAGCGCCCGCGCTGGTTGGCGAGGGCCACCGCGTGACGCTGCAGATTGGCCCTGAGGCTTCCGGGCAGCCTCTGCCCCACGGCATCCAGACGCTGTCGCACGATCGCCATCACGTCGTCGGGCGAGGGCAGGGCACGGGCTGCCGCCGCCACGCGGAGCTTGCGCTCGGCCATGACGCGGGCGATGGCGCGGCGCTGCCGGGCTTCGAGCGAGGTGACTTCCGCAATCAGGTCGGCCCGCACCGGAACGGCCTTCTCAGCCGCCGCGGTCGGAGTCGGTGCCCGCCAGTCCGCAACGTGATCGATGAGCGTGGTATCGGTCTCGTGGCCGATCGCGGAGATGACCGGGATCGCACTTGCGGCGACGGCCCGCACGATGGCCTCGTCGTTGAAGGGCCAGAGATCTTCCAGCGATCCGCCGCCGCGCGCCACGATCACGACATCGGGCCTCTCGCTCATGGCGTTGAAGCCGTTGATGGCCGCCACCACCTCGGCTGCTGCGGTTTCGCCCTGCACCCGCACCGGCCAGACGATGACAGGACGGGGGAAGCGGTCGCCGAGGCGATGGAGAATGTCGCGGATCACCGCGCCCGTGGGTGAGGTGACGATGCCGATCAGGCGCGGCAGGTAGGGCAGCGGGCGCTTGCGGGCGGCATCGAACAGGCCCTCGGCGGCGAGTTTCCTGCGGCGCTCTTCCAGAAGCGCCATCAATGCGCCGACACCCGCAGGCTCGACCGCCTCGACGATGATCTGATAGGACGACTTTCCGGGATAGGAGGTGAGCTTTCCGGTGACGATCACCTCCAGCCCTTCCTGCAACTTGCTGCGCAGCCTGGCGAAGCTGCCCCGCCAGATCACGGCGTCGAGCTTCGCGCCCTCGTCCTTGATCGAGAAATAGCAATGGCCGGAGGAATGTGCGCCCCTGAAACCGGAAATCTCGCCGCGCACCCGCACATGGCCGAACCGTTCCTCGATGCTTCGCTTCAGGGCATGGGCAATGTCGGAGACGGAATACTCCACGACATTTCCCGCGCCTTCGCGGATCTCGCCGGTCTCCGGGTCGTGTTCGGGAAGATGGGGCATGGAAACCGTCTATCAGTCCCCTTCTCCCCGCACAATAAACGCATGCACCGGAAGGAGTTGACCGCAACTGCGCCCTGACTGAAACTCCGCGCCCACAACACAATGGAGACGTCGATGAGCAATTGGGAGAAGCGCTTCAGCCTGGCAGGACGGGTGGCGCTGGTGACGGGGGCCACGAAAGGGATCGGCCTTGAAACCTGCAAGGTGCTGGCCGACGCCGGAGCAGACATTGCCGCCGTGGGCCGCGATGCCGCCGGCCTGAAAGAGGTCGAGGCAGCCGTCGCGGCAGCCGGCCGCAAGTGCCTGACGATCAGCGCCGACATGGCAAGCACCAGCGATCCGGTGATGGCAGCCGAGCGCGCCCTGAAGGAATTCGGAACCATCGACATTCTCGTCAACAATGCCGGTGTCGCCCTGATCGACATGCTGGTCGATGCCACGGTCGATGACTGGGACAAGACCATGGCGGTGAACCTGCGGGCGCCGTTCCTGGTTGCCCGCACGGTGGTGCCGGCGATGATCCGGCAGAAGCGCGGCAAGATCATCAACATCTCGTCGCAGGCGGGTGTTGTCGGCCTGGAGGCCCATGGCGCCTATGCCGCCTCGAAGGGCGGCCTCAACATGCTGACCAAGGTGATGACGGTGGAGTGGGCGAAGCACAACATCCAGATCAACTCGGTGTGCCCCACCGTGATCCTCACGCCCATGGGCGAGCAGGTGTGGGGCGACCCCGCCAAGGGTGATCCCATGAAGGCGAAGATTCCGGCCGCGCGCTTCGGAAAGCCGGTCGAGGTGGCCGACATGGTTCTCTTCCTCGCATCATCGGCGAGCGATCTCGTCAACGGCCAGGACATCCTCATCGACGGCGGCTACACCGCCGTCTGAGCTAGACCCGGCCCTGCCTCCCGGTCCGGTATTGCTCATCCGGGTCGGGCTTCCTGCTTCGCCGCTCCTCGCGGTCCGGCACGTTCTCCACCTGCTCGGGATCACCCTTGCGCGGCGGCGTGCGGTCCTCGGGGTCCGGCTCTCCCGGCGGCATGCGCTCGGGTGTCTGGCCCGGCTTCTGCGCCAGCACGCGATCGCCCATCTCGCCCTTCTGCCTGTGCTGGCGGATCAGCCGCTCGTTTCCATGGTCGCGTTTCGGCATGGCATTCTCCTTGTCATGAGGGGAATGCTCCGTGACCCGTGGGGTTCCTCAATAGGTGGCGCGGCCGCCTGAAATGTCGAAAACAGCACCCGTGGAAAAGGAACACTCCTCCGAGGCGAGCCAGCAGATCAGGCTCGCGTTCTCGTCTACCGTGCCGAAGCGGCCCTTGGGGATTTTCGACAGCATGAAATCGATGTGCGTCTGCGGCATCTGCTCGAAGATGGGCGTGCGCACGGCGGCGGGGGTCACGGAATTGGCGGTGATGTTGTATTTCGCCGTTTCCTTGGCAAGCGACTTGGTGAAGCCGATGACGCCCGCCTTGGAGGCCGAATAGGCGGAGGCATTCGGATTGCCTTCCTTGCCCGCGATGGAGGCGATGTTGACGATGCGGCCATAATTCTGCGCGATCATCAGGGGCAGCACGGCACGGTTTGTGAAGAAGGTGCCGTTGAGGTTGACCGCCATGGTGGTGAGCCAGCCATCGATGGGAAAGCCATCCACCGGAACGGTGGGGCCGGTGATCCCCGCGCTGTTCACGAGGATATCGACCCCGCCGATCTGCTTCAGCGTCTCGGCCAATGCGGCCTGCACCGAAGCATGGTCTGAGATATCGACCTTGATGCCGCCGTTGATGTCCCAGATCGCGACCTTGCCGCCTTCGGCGGCGATGCGCCGGGCGACGGCCTCACCAATTCCAGACATGCCACCCGTGACGATGGCGCGGCGTCCTGCAAACCTCATGATTTCACCTTCCAGCTTTTCATGGCGCGAAGCGTATCCTCGAAGGACGTGATCCCGGCGTCGGAGCCGAGGCCGGTTGCCACCAGTCCGGCGGTGGCTTGCGCGAAGCGGAGGGAGGCTTCCACATCCATGCCGTGATGGATGGCGGCGATCATGCCGGCGTCGAAGGCATCGCCGCAGCCGGTGGTATCGACGACCGATATGTCGAAAGCCTTCTGGTGCAGGCGGGTGCCATCCCTGTGGGCGTAGAAGGCACCGTCGCCGCCGAGCGTGAAGACACAGGCCGCGGCACCGTGATCGAGATAGTAGCGGGCGCAGTCCTCCGGCGTGGCTTGCCCCGACATCTCCCGTGCTTCCTCGATCGACGGCATGAAGTAGTCGATGAAGGGCAGGAGCGGGAGCACGATCCGCGCCGTTTCGGCATTGGCGGCGATGAGATCGAAGGTGACGGTGCGGCCACGGGCCTTGGCTTCCCTGAGGAGGGCGAGGCTGGCCGGGCCATCGAGCCTCTTCAGCAGGCCGGTGCCCCCCAGATGGATGATCGGCGCATCGAAGACGCGATCGTAAAGGGCGGGCGGCACCTCGAAATGATCGGAAGCGCCGCGCACATGGAGCGCCGGCCTCTCGCCGTTGGGCCTGATGTTCAGGATGGTGGCAGAGGTGGGCACGCCCTTGATGCGCTGCATCAGCGAGGTGTCGATGCCGTGCTTCTGCAGGGTCATCAGCACCCAGTCGGCCTTCTCGTCGTCGCCTACGGCACCCACGGCAAGGCTCTTGAGGCCGAGCTTGGCGGTGTCGATGACGGTGCCGCCCGCCGTGCCGGCAACGGTCAGGCGGATCTCGTCGATGAAATCGACCCCGCCGCGCTCCGGGATGCGCGACACCGGGCGGCCAAGGATGTCGAGGATGTAAAGCCCGATGACCGCGACGTCATGGTGCGTGGCGGAGGCCATTGCCCTGCTCAGTCCTTCTTGCCGGACCGCACCGTGATGAGGCCGGCCAGGACTGCCGCAACGACGGCAATGCTCCAGGTGAAGCCGTGCATGTACCAGGGCGTGGCCGCAAGCTGCACCTTGCCTGCCGTGGTGTTCGGGTCCGGCGGCTTGAGGAAGAAGATGCCGTAGAGCGAGGCCGAGAAGATGGCGACCAGCAGCACGATGCAGAAGATCATGGCGACGACCATCGCCACCGTGACGACCGAGCGCACCGGTACGCCGGGCTGGGCCAGGGGCAGCAGGTTGTTGATCAGGCCCGCCAGCACCACGACGATGCAGCCGATGGTGAAGAGCGTGATCGAGAAGGGCTGGAAGATCATCAGCAGCGCGAGGATGCCGAGTCCGATGATGACGTATTCCAGGCGCAAGGCCGATTGCGGGCTCATGCCGCTGTTGTCGCTGTTCATGCTCATGCGCGCACCGCCTTTCCGCCGTCCGCAAAGACGTGGGTTTGCGCCGCATCCGGTTCGAGATGCATGACTTCTCCCATCTTCACCCTCTTTTCGCGCGGCACCACCACGCGGATGTCGTTGCCGCTCTTGGTGCGGGCGTGGATCAGGGTTTCGGCACCCATGGGTTCGATCAGCTCGGCCATGGCGGTGATGGTGGACTTGCCCGCCTTGCTGACGGGCGCGAAGGCGCGGGGCCGGATGCCGATCGTGACCTTCGAGGGCTTGAGCGCGGAGACTGCCGGATTCACGGTGATGGCAAGCGGGGCACCGTCGAAGGTGAGTTCGGCCTTGCCGTCCTTGACCGAGCGGAGATCGGCTTCCACCAGATTCATCTGCGGCGTGCCGATGAAGCTCGCCACGAAGACATTGGCAGGCTTGGCAAAGACCTCGTGAGGCGTGCCCACCTGCTCGATCACGCCGTCGCGCATGATGGCGATGCGATCGGCCATGGTGAGGGCCTCCAGCTGGTCGTGGGTGACGATCACCGTCGCCTTCGAGAGATTGGAGAGGACGCCCTTGATCTGGCCGCGCATGGAATGGCGAAGCTCCACGTCGAGGCGCGAGAGCGGCTCGTCGAAGAGGAAGCAGTTGGGATCGCGCACGATGGCGCGGGCCACGGCGACACGCTGCTTTTCGCCTTCGGAGATATGGCCGGGCAGGCGGTCGAGCACGCCGGTGAGATGCAGGATGTCGGCCACCATGCCGACCCTGGCCTTCTTCTCGGCGGGCGAGACGCCCTCGTAATGCAACGGCATGGCGATGTTCTCGCCCACCGTGAGGGCGGGGTAGAGCGCATAGAACTGGAACACCATGGCGATGTCGCGCTTTTCCGGCGACAGCTCGTTCATGCGCTGCCCGGCGATGAGGACGTCGCCCGACGTGGCGCTTTCCAGCCCCGCGATCATGCGCAGCGTCGTGGTCTTGCCGCAGCCCGACGGACCCAGAAGGCAGACGACTTCGCCCGCCTTCACCGACAGGTCGGCATCCTTGACGGCCTGGAACTCGCCGAACTTCTTGGTGACTTTGCGGATTTCAATCGTGGACATGTCTTAGCGCTTCACTGTGCCGAAGGTGACACCACGCAGCAGGTGGCCCTGCAGGAAGAATGTCACGAGGAAGACGGGGATGAGGAAGAGGGTTTCAATGGAGGCCAGCAGCGTCCAGTCGGTACCGCGGCCTCCCGATGAAACGGCCTGGTTCATGGCGACCGGCACGGTGCGCGTGTCGACCCCGGTGAGCAGCAGCGCGAACAGGAACTCGTTCCAGGTCAGGATGAGGCCGAAGACGAAGGTGGCGGCCAGACCCGCAACCACCTGCGGCAGGCAGATCTTGAAGAAGACCTTCGTTTCCGACGACCCGTCGATGCGGGCGGCATCCTCCACATCGGTGGAAAGCTCGTCGAAGAAGCTCTTCATCATCCAGATGGTGAAGGCCAGGTTGAAGGCCGTGTAGAGCATGATGATGCCGAGGTAGGAACCGGAGAGGCCGACGACGCGGAACATCAGGATGACCGGGATGATGACGACGATGGCCGGCAGCATGCGGGTGGTGAGGATGATGAAGAGGTAGGTGTCGTTGCCTTTCAGCGGATAGCGCGAGAAGCCGTAGGAGGCGAGCGTGCCGATGACCAGCGCCAGCAGCACCGAGACGGACGAGATGACGATGGAGTTGAAGAAGAAGCGGTCGAAGCCCGTCGGCTCCGGCTGTCCGCCCGCCGTCATGACGCGCGAGAACACCGAGCCGAAGTTCTCCAGCGTGGGGGTGAAGACGTACTGGTCGGGGATCAGGCCGAACAGTGACGTGGGCGAGAGCGTGGGCGGCACCGACAGCGCCGCATCCTGCGGCTTGAAGGCGGTGAAGATGATCATCAGCACCGGAAGGAAGTAGATGAAGGAGACAATCGCCACCACGAGGGTGCGGCCCCAGCCGGCATTGTCAACCCCGCCCTTGCGGGCAAGGCCGAGCTTTTCGAGAAGGTCGGACAGGTTGGACATCAATCAGGTTCCCTGGCTGCGGCGGTTGGCCAGATAGAGGTAAAGGTTGGTGAGCACGATCACCATGAAGAGCATGACATAGGAAATGGCGGCGCCTTCACTGGTCTTGTTCTGCTCGTTGGCGATGCGGATGAGGTGATAGGAAATCGTCATCGTGTCATTGCCGCCCTTGGTGAGCAGGATCACCAGGTCGGCGAGCTTGAAGGCCTCGATGGTGCGGAACAGCAGCGCCAGCATCAGCAGGCCGCGGATGTAGGGGAAGGTAATGGTCCAGAACTGCCGCCAGGCCGAAACCCGGTCGATCGCCGCCGCTTCATAGAGATATTTCGGGACCGACACGAGACCCGCCAGCACCAGCAACATGACGAAGGGCGACCACATCCAGGCATCGGCGAAGACGATGCCGGCGACGGCACCCACCTTGTTGTCCATGAGGATGAACTGCTGGCCGGTGAGGTTGTTCATCACGTAGGAGAGAATGCCGAAGGTCGGATCGTAATAGTAGGTGAAGAACACGCCGGAGGCCACGACCGAGAGCATCATCGGCGTGAGCACGAGAATGAGAAGGTAGCGCCGCAGCGGGAACTGCTTGGCGAAGAGCATCGCCAGCAGGAAGCCCACGATCATCTGCGCCGACACGGTGAAGACCACGAACATGGCGGTGTTGATGAGGGCATACCAGTTCGCCTCGGCGGCAAGGTCGTTGGTCAGCACCTTCACATAGTTCTGCAGGCCGACGAAGCGGATCGACTGCTGGTTCGACTGGTAGGCAAAGAACGAAAGCCCCAATGACCACAGCAGCGGAAAGATGTTCATCACGAAAAGGACGGCAATCGCGGGCGCCACCAGCAGGCCGCCATAATAGCGGCGGCGGTAGGCATTCACCACGAAGGCAGCGGCAATGAGGGCAGCGGCCACGCCCACAACCCAGAAGGCGGCTGCGGCCGGAAGGGCAAGGGTGGCAAGAAGGGTTGCGATCACGCCCACGAAAATGGCGAGCTTCCAGTTGTCGGCCGAAGGCGCGAAGAAAGATATGGGCGTTGGAGAAGTTCGTACCGTCATGGGTGCGCAAGCTGCCGTGCAATTGGGAGAAGGGACGAAGGATGCGCGGGGTTTGCCGCCCCGCGCATCCGTTGGTCAGGTTCGGATCACTCGATCAGGCCGGCTTCCTTGAGCAGGTTCTGCTGGAACTTGGCGATGTTGTCCAAGGTCGTCTTTGCATCCTGCTTGCCGGTGATTGCGAGGTCGAACTGGTCCTGCTGCTGGGTCAGGAGTTCGAAGAACTGCGGCACGTGCCAAACGTCCTTCTGCCAATCGAGCTGGGGAGCCCAGGCGCGATTCCACGGACGGTAGGTCACGTACTTCGGATCTTCATACACCGACTTGATGGCCGACTGGCCGCCACCTGCCGCGAACTGGTGCTGGATCTCGGGAGAGAGCCACCACTTCACGAACTCGACGGCTTCCTTGATCTGCGCGTCGGTCGTCCAGGTCGTCAGCACGAAGGGCTGTCCACCGATGTTGGACCAGCGGATCATCTTGCCATCCGGACCCATGGTTCCCGGCATCTGGCCGAACACCAGCTTGTCGGAAACCTTGGAGGTCTTGGGATCGAGCGAAGCTTCGCCAAGGCCGATCCAGTCGATGTTCATGGCCACCTTGCCTTCGCGGAACAGTTCGTCCGACTTGAAGATGTCCATGGTGCCCGTCTTGGCCACCGGCGGCATGAACTGGATCATGTCGAGGTACTTCTCCAGGGCCTTGACGGCTTCCGGAGAGTTAACGACGCCTTCGGCCTGGCCCTTGGGAGCCTGGGTTTCATCCCAGGTGTTGCCGCCCATCTGCCAGATGAAGCCGTTGATCTGCATGGACGAGAAGTCGTAGCCCTTGCCGGCCTGATAGGCGATTCCGTAGAAATCGTCTTCGGCAGGCTTGCCGGCCAGCATGTCACCCTTCTTGCGCATGAAGAATTCGCCGACGTTGCGGAAGTCATCCCACGTCATCGCGTCGAGTTCCTCGCCCGTGCACGGCAGCTTCTTGCCGTACTTGGCCTGGAAGTTCTTCTGCTCTTCCTCGTGGCAGAGGATGTCTGCACGGGCGAAGTTCACGAGAACGTCGGGGAACTGCGGGAAGCCGTAGTAGTTTTCCGACTTGTGCGGATAGGTGGAGTAGGCGTTCAGCGGATTCGGATGGATCGACTTGAAGGTCGCCATGAAATCCGGGTCGGCTTCCAGAAGATCGTTGATCTTGCGGAAGTAGCCACCTTCCACGAAGGCGCCCAGCCACTGCGAGTCAGAGACGATGAAGTTGTACTTCTGCTCGCCAGAGGTCAGGGAGGCGTTGACGCGGGTGTAGAAGTCGGGCCACGGGATGAAGTCCACGTCGAGCTTCACGGTGTTGCCGGACTTCGGCTTGTACTGCTCGTCGAAGAACTTCTTCATGATGCGGGTCGGAGGCCAGTCCGGCACCGCCATTGTCAGTGTCACTTCTTCGGCAGAGGCCATGGAGGCCCCCCCGACCATCAGCGTGGCGGCAAATCCGGCCGCCGTCGCGAAGGCTTTCATCTTCGTCATCACGGTCATCTGTAGGTTTCCTCCCTTGTTACCGTTTATTTCCTTCAGGCTTCGTGCGTCAGGCAATCGCCTGGCCGCTCGAGGCGCGGAAGACATGGAATTTCTTCGGATCGAGATAGATCGATGCACCCTGCCCCGGCGCAAGGCCGGTGGCCGCCGATTCGGGCAGCACCATGCGCAGCGTCTCCTGCCCGGCGGCAACCGAGACGACGGTCACGTCGCCCAGCGGTTCCAGCATGGAAATGCTCACGTCGAGACCCTTCTCGCCCTTCGCGGCAAAGCGAATGTCGTTCGGGCGGATGCCGAGCACGGCTTCCTCGCCCGCCTCAGCGGCGATCTTCCGGGACAGCGACAACGGGCCGAAGCTCGCTTCGACCGCCGACCTGTCCTTCGCGGTGCGGCCCCTGATCATGTTCATGTGGGGCGAGCCGATCTTGCCGGCCACATACATGTCCTGCGGGGCTTCGTAGAGTTCGTCGGGCGTGCCGATCTGCACCACCGTGCCATCGCGCATCACCGCGATTTCCTCGCCCATGGAGAGGGCTTCGAGTTCATCCGGCGTGGCATAGACGATGGTGAGGCCGAACTGGCGGTGCAGGCGCTTCAGCTCGGCGCGCATGTCGTGGCGGAGCTTGGCGTCGAGATTGGTGAGCGGCTCGTCGAGCAGCAGGATCTTCGGACGGCGGATGAGCGAGCGGCCCAGCGCCACGCGCTGCTGCTCGCCGCCGGAGAGCGTGTTGGGCTTGCGGTCGATCTTCTTGTCGAGCTTCAGCATCGCGGCGGTCTCACGCACGCGCCTGTCGATCTCGTCCTTCGCCACCTTCTCCTCGACGAGCGGATAGGCGAAGTTCTGGTAGACGGTGAGATGCGGATAGAGCGCGAAGGACTGGAACACCATCGACACGCCGCGGCCCGCGATTTCCGCATCAGTCTTGTCGCGGCCGAAAATATGCACGCTGCCCTTGTCCGGACGCACGAGGCCCGCGATGGTTCGCAGGGTTGTCGTCTTGCCCACCGAACTTGGCCCGAAGAGAACGAAGAACCTGCCTTCCTGCACACTGAACGACAGGTCTTCGAGCGCGCGCACCTTGCCGTAGTGCTTGCTCACACCTGAGAGAGAAAGTGCTGTGTTCGTGCTAGGCGGCATTGTCTGTCCTCATCGGCGCGGGGAGACTACCGCAGACGCGCCATCTTGCAAGTGCGTGTTTATTCATGGCTTCAACCCTTCGCACTCTCCCAGCGCCCGGTTGCCGCAGATTTAAGCACGGCATCGGTGACGAGGTCAGTGGCGAGTGCATCGCGGAATGTCGGCGCCGCCGACTGGCCCTTGTCGAGGGCCTCCAGGAAATCGGCGACCTGATGGGTGAATGAGTGCTCGTAACCGATCTGCAGGCCCGGCACCCACCACTTTGACATGTAGGGATGATCGCCGTCGGTGATGTGGATCGAGCGCCAGCCGCGGGTGCGGCCCTCGTCGCGGTGATCGAAGTACTGCAGGCGGTGCAGGTCGTGGAGGTCCCAGAAGATGGAGGCCTTCTCGCCATTAATCTCCAGGGTGTAAAGCGCCTTGTGACCTCGCGCATAGCGTGTCGCCTCGAAGTTGGCGAGCGAGCCGTTGTCGAAGCGGGCGAGAAAGAGGCTGGCGTCGTCGATGCCCACGGGTTCCTTCTTGCCGGTGAGGTTGTGCTGGCGTTCCTTGATGAAGGTTTCGGTCATGCCGATCACCTTGTCGATGCCGCCGTTCAGCCACATGGCGGTATCGATGCAATGGGCGAGAAGATCACCCGTGACACCGGACCCCGCCACGTTCACGTCGAGCCGCCACAGGCCCTGGCCGCCCTGGGGGAGATCGGCGGAAATGGTCCAGTCCTGGAGGAACTTGGCGCGGTAATGGAAGATCTTGCCGAGGCGGCCCTCATCGATGATCTGCTTTGCGAGGGTGACGGCGGGAACGCGGCGGTAATTGTACCAGACCATGTTCGGCACCTTGGCCTTCTCGACCGCCTCCACCATCTTGCGGCTTTCGGCGGCATTGCGGCCCAGGGGCTTCTCGCACATCACCATCTTGCCGGCGGCGGCCGCGGCGTTGGCGATTTCGAGATGCATGTCGTTCGAGGCGGCGATGTCGATGAGGTCGATGTCCTTGCGCTCGACCAGTTTCCGCCAGTCCTGCTCGGTTGATTCATAACCCCACTGGTCGGCGAATTTCCGCAGGTTGTCGGCGTTGCGGGCGCAGGCCGCCTTGAGCACGGGCTGGTAGGGCAGATCAAAGAAATGGCTGACCTGCGAAAACGCATT
This sequence comes from Hyphomicrobiales bacterium, assembly GCA_016792865.1. GTDB lineage: Bacteria > Pseudomonadota > Alphaproteobacteria > Rhizobiales > Aestuariivirgaceae > Aestuariivirga. The sequence goes on from JAEUMJ010000168.1 coordinate 37,868, forward strand.
CGAGTGGGCACGGCCCATGAAGCCGTAACCCACCATGCCGACATTGAGCTTCTTCTTCGCCATCACGCCACCCATCCATGCTTGTCGCGCACCTTGATCATGGTGGCGAGAATGTCGTTCCAGGTCTGCTGCTTCAGCATCACCTCGTTGGGGAACATGCAGCCGTCCCAGCAGATATGGCGGAAGGCCTTCATCAGCTCGCCGTCGCGGTCACGCAGCCAGTAGCCCGCGTGCTTGACGATATCGAGCTTGCCGTTGCGGTCGGTGACCATGCAGTGGCGCCCGGTCTTGTCGTGATAGCCGAGGCCCTTCACCGTGCCGTCGTTCTGCGCCACATGGAAGTCGATGGTCCAGGGACGGAGCGCATCGGTCATCTTCTTCAGCGCCTCGTCAAGGGTGCTCTTGCTCTTCCAGTCGAACTTGGCCGGCAGCAGGCGCGATTTCGGGGCGTTGTATCCCATCGTGTAAAGGAGCGTGTGGGCCATGTCGGCCTGGAAGCCGATGGTCTGGGGGCGGTTGGTTTCCTCCAGCGTGTTGATCATGTCCTTCCAGGAGTGCATGCCGCCCCAGCAGATCTCGCCTTCGGCAGCCAGGCGCTCGCCATAATCGGAGGCAACCGAGCAGGCTTCGCGGAAGGTCTTGGCAATCTTCCTGGTGTTGCCCGCCGGATCCTTGGCCCAGTCGCCGGGGCTGCAGGAGGAGTCGATGCGGATCACGCCGTAATGGCGCACGCCCAGTTCGCGCAGGCGCTTTCCGAGATTGCAGGACTTGCGCACGTTCTCGACGAACTTCTTGCGGTCGGCAGTCGAACCCATGGCCGAGCCGCCGCCCACCGGTGGCCAGACGGGCGCGACGATGGAGCCGATCGCCAGGTTGCGCTTCGCCACCTTGTCGGCGAGGCGCTTGATCTCGTCGTCATCGCAATCGATGTTGGTGTGCGGCCCGACATGGAAGATATCGACGCCATCGAACCTGACGCCGTTCACCTCGGCCTTGGCAGTGAGATCGAGCAGGGTATCGAGTTCGATGCCCGGCTCCGAATCTGGGCCCTTGCCGACGAGGCCAGGCCACATCGCGTTGTGCAGCTTGGGAAAATTGTTGGCTGCCATGTTCCCCTCCCTGGAAGACTGATCGTTTTCTTGTGTTGGACGCAAACTTTGCAGTTTTTTCCATTGCTGTCCAGAACTGTTATATTAGTATGCCAGCATGGCCCACGAGCTTGATGCCAGCCGCCTTGACCGTTCCCGACCCCTGCGGGAGCAGATCTATGATCTCGTGCGCCACATGATCCTGACCGGGAAAATCGCGCCCGGCGACATCCTCGACGAGAAATCCATTGCGGCAAGCCTCAATGTCTCGCGCACCCCGGTGCGTGAGGCGGTGAAGAAGCTCAGCGACGAGCATCTCGTGGATGTGGTGGCGCAATCCGGCACGCGGGCCACACACATCGACCGTGCCGAGGTGGAGCAGGCCTTTCTCATTCGCCGGGCGCTGGAAATGGAAAGCGCCGCCCAGGCGGCAACCCACATGACCGAGGCCCATGCCGAGGTGCTGAACGACCTCCTCCTGCAACACGCCCGCGCCATCGAGCGGCGGCGCTTTGCCGAAGCCATCGCCACCGATGACAGGTTCCACCGCTATATCGCCGACATCAGCAACCTCGACCGCCTGTGGCGGGCCATCGACATCTCGAAGGCGCAGCTCGACCGTTGCCGCCATGTGATGCTGCCGCGACAGGGCCAGGGCGAGGCGACGCTGGAGCAACACCGCAACATCATCCGTGCACTGAACAGCAAGGACGCCGAACGCGCCCGCCGCGCCATGGCCGATCATCTGGAATCGGCTTACGCCAGCACCATCAAGGCAATCGAGGCAGGCGACATCAAGAGCCGGTAGGGCCTGATGCGGCGCCCGGCATCATCCCGCCCGCTGCGGGACAAGGGGCCGGAAGGCTACAGCACCAGCACCGCGCGGAAGTCGTTGACGTTGGTGAGGGTCGGCCCGGTGATCACCTGATCGCCCAGCGCCTTGAAGAAGCGGTGCGCGTCATTGTCGGACAGCGCCTGCCAGGGATCGATGCCGAGCGCCCTCGCCCGTGCAAGGGTGTCGGGCGAGAGCAGTGCTCCCGCCACGTCGATGGCCCCGTCCACGCCATCGGTGTCGGCGGCGAGGGCGTGGATGCCGTCGGCGCCCGCCAGCTTCAGCGCCAGCGCCAGCAGGAACTCGACATTGCGGCCGCCCACACCCGTGCCCCGCACGGTGACGGTGGTTTCGCCACCTGAAATGAGCACGCAGGGCCGCTTGACCGGCTGGCCGAAGCGCTGCACCTGGCGCGCAATCCCTGCCATGACGAAGCCCACGTCGCGGGCTTCGCCTTCCAGGGCGTCGCCCAGGATAAGCGGCGTGACACCAGCCGAGCGCGCCACGGCGGCGGCGGCTTCCAGCGAGGTTTGCGGCGAGGCGATCAGCTGCGTGCGGGCGTGGGCAAGACGGGGATCGCCGGGTTTCGGCGTTTCGTCCGCCGCTTCGTCAAGATGACGGCGCACCGAGTCGGGCACCTCGACATGATACTTCGCGAGGATGGACCGGGCCTCGGCATAGGTCGTGGGGTCCGGCACCGTAGGGCCGGAGGCCACCGCCGAAACATCGTCGCCCGGCACGTCCGAGATCACCAGCGTTTCCACCCTGGCGGGGAACGCGGCCGCCGCAAGCCGCCCGCCCTTGATGCGCGAGAGATGCTTGCGAACGCAATTCATCTCGTGAATGGGCGCTCCCGATTTCAGCAGGGCGCGATTGACGGCACGCTTGTCGTCGGCGCTGACACCGTCAGCCGCAAGGCTGAGCAACGCCGAGCCGCCGCCCGACATCAGTGCCACCACCAGATCATCCGGCGAGAGCCCCTGCACCAGGCGCAACATCTCCGCAGCACCCTGTTCGCCCGCAGCATCGGGCACGGGATGGGCGGCCTCGACAATGCGGATGTGCCGGGTCGGAACGGCATGGCCGTAGCGCGTGACAATCAGGCCTTCGAGCGGGCCGTCCCAGTGTTCCTCAAACACCCGGGCCATGGCGGCGGAGGCCTTGCCCGTGCCGATCACGATGGTGCGGCCAGCGGGCCTTTGCGGCAGGAAGCGCGGCACGGATCTTTCCGGCAGCGCGGCGGCAACCGCGGCATCGAACAGGGAACGGAGAAAGATGCGCGGTTCCATCATGCAAGACCCATGCTGTCACGCCAGGCGAGACCCTCGTGCGTTCCCGCCCTGGGCGTGTATTCGCAGCCGACCCGGCCCGCATAGCCGATCCTGTCGAGAAGGCGGAACAGGTTGGGGAAGTTGATCTCGCCCGTGCCCGGCTCGTGGCGTCCGGGATTGTCGGCAATCTGGATGTGACCGATGCGGGGCAACAGGCGGGTCAGCGACTGGAACAGTTCCCCTTCCATGCGCTGCATGTGATAGACATCATATTGCAGCTTGACCTCAAGCGGCTTCAGTTCATCCATCAGGGCAAGGGCTTCGCTGCTGCGGTTCAGGAAAAATCCGGGCATGTCGTGACTGTTGATCGGTTCGATGACCAGCTGGATGCCGCTTTCCGCCATCTCTGCCGCCGCCACCGACAGGTTGGCGAGAAGCGCCTCGCGCCCCGCCTCGCGCGACACCTGCTGCGGCAGGATTCCCGCCAGGCAATTCACTGTCCTGCAGCCGAGCGCTGCGGCATAGCGTCGGGCCAGGGCAAGCCCCTCCCGGAACTCCGAAGCGCGACCGGGATGGCAGGCGATGCCCCGCTCGCCCTTGGAAAAATCGCCGGGCGGCAAATTGAAAAGGACCACCTCAAGCGCCAGCGCCTTCACCCGCGCCGCTATCTCTTCGGGCGCGAAGGCATAGGGAAACTGGAACTCGACCGCGTCGAAGCCTTCCCGACTTGCCGCCTCAAAGCGGTCGAGAAAGGAATGCTCCTGGAACATCGTGGAGAGGTTGGCGGAGAAGCGCGGCATGGCCTAGACCCCGCCGTGGCGGCAGGCACCGGCCACATAGGTTGCAGCGACGGCCCGGTCGTCACCCAGGATCATCAGGGCGAAGAGCACGTCCTCCAGCGACTGCGAAAGATCATGGCGAGCCTTCAGCAGCGGCGTCGCCTGCGGATCGAGCACCACGATGTCGGCATGCTTGCCCGGTACCAGCGAACCCGTTTCACCTGCCATGTGCAGGCGCAGGGCATTGCCGATGGTGGACATGGCAAAGAGTTCCGACGCCTGGGGCTTGTAGCCGTTCAGCATCTGCACCTTGTAGGCTTCGGCCATGGTCTGCAGCATGGAATAGCTTGTGCCGCCGCCCACATCGGTGGCGATGCCGAGAGGCACGGGACGCGATCTCGCGCGCAGGAAGGAAAAGGACATGAGGCCCGACCCGAGGAAGGTGTTCGAGGTGGGACAGTGGATGACGCTCGATCCCGTTTCCGAGAAGCGCGCCGCCTCGCGTTCGCTCAGGTGGATGCCATGGGCGAAGATGCTGCGCGGGCCGAGCAGGCCGTGACGGTCGTAGACGTCGGTGTAGTCCTTGGCCGACGGGAACAGCTCCCGCACGAAGGCAATCTCGCCCGGGCTTTCGGAAATGTGGGTCTGCATCAGTGCCCCGGAGAGGCTGGCGAGCAGTTCGCCGCTCAGCTTCAGTTGCGCCTCGCTGGAGGTGATGGCGAAGCGCGGCGTCACCGCATAGCGGTTGCGGCCCTTGCCGTGCCAGGCGTGATAGAGGGCTTCGCTGTCGCGCGCACCGGTTTCCGGCGTGTCCTGCACGGCAGGAATGGCGTTGCGGTCCATCATCGTCTTGCCCGTCACCAGGCCCATGTTCACGGAGCTTGCCGCCGCGAAGAGCGCCTCGGCGCAGGTCTTGTGGACCGAGCAGAAGGCGAGCGCCGAGGTGGTGCCGTGGGAAAAGAGCCGGGAGAGAAAGAGCCGGGCGGCAGCCGCGGCATGATCCACCTCGCCATAGCGGGCCTCTTCGGGGAAGGTGAAGCGGTGCAGCCAGTCCAGCAGGTCCTTGCCCGGCGCCGCCAGCATGCGGTACTGCGGGAAGTGGATATGGGCATCGATGAAGCCGGGCAGCACCAGCCTGTCGCCATGATCATCGACGGGGGCAGAGCGCCACTCCTCCGGAAGCTTGGCAAACGCGCCCACCCAGCCGATGCGGCCTTGCCCGTCCACCGCCACGGCACCGCTCTCCAGGTGCAGCGCCACGCCCAGGTCTTCCCCGAACGACAAGACCTGTCCGCGAATGACCTTCTTCATGGTGCCACCCTGTCTTCGATGCGGAAGCGGAAGATGCGCATCACCTGTGTCAGCGCCATGGCAAGCTCCGCCTCGCTGCTGTTGCCGATGCGTGCCTCGAAGCTGTCCAGGATCTGATGCTTGTCGGCGCCCCTCACCGCGAAGATGAAGGGAAAGCCGAAGCGGGAGCGGTAGCGCGTGTTGAGTGCGGTGAAGCGGGCGAGTTCCGCCTCGCTCAGTGTATCGAGTCCGGCGCCCTTCTGCTCGCGGGTGGAATCATCGGTCAGCCTTGCCCGGGTGGCCAGATCGGGATGGGCGCGGATGAGGGCAAGCTTCGCCTCCGGGCCTGCGCTGCGCAGCGCCGTCTCGAATGCCGCCACCATGGCGTCACGCGAGGCGAAGGGGCGCAGCGCCGCCGCCGCCGCCGCAACCCAGGGCGAGTGTTCGGCCACATCGCCGAAGGCGGCGATGAACGCTTCCGCCGTCATGGCGTTGATGGCGTCGAGCCTCATCATGGCTGGCGCGCCAGCCAGGCGCCGAGGCGGGCGCGTTCTTCCGGGGTCATGCCTGTCTTGTTGCCGAGCGGCATGGCGGCATTGTTCACCGCCTGCACCATGATCATGGGCTTGTGGCGGCGGAGATCGTCGAGGCTCTCCAGCATCACGCCCTTGGGTGCCTCGCTGAAGGTGGTATCGGCGGGTTTCGCCGCATGGCAGGACACACAGCGGCCCTGGGCAATGGCGAGGACATCGGCATCGCTGACCTCGCCGGTGAAGGCGGGCTTGCCTGCCGGCGTGGTGATGACGACGGCCAGCGCCAGCACTGCGCCGATGACCGGCAGCAGCCAGGCAATCTCGCGCTGCTCGTCGCCCACCTCGGTGCGCACGAGGTAATGGCGCAGCGATGCCCCGCCGACGACGATGAGGAGGATCAGGATCCAGCTTTGCGGATGACCGGTGAGGAAGGCGTAGTGGTTCGACACCATCATCAGCAGCACCGGCAGCGTCAGGTAGGTGTTGTGCAGGCTGCGCTGCTTGCCCATGGCGCCGTGGCGCGGGTCGGGCCTTTCACCCTTCATCAGTGCCGCGACGATCTTCCGCTGGTTGGGGATGATGACCATGAAGACATTGGCCGCCATGGTGGTGCCGATGAAGACACCCACATGAATGAATGCGCCCCGGCCGGAATAGACATGGGTGAAGCCATAGGCCGCGATGGCGATGAGCAGGATGACACAGAGGATGAGCAGTGTCGGATGCCTGAGGGCGAGGAGGCGGCAGAGCTGGTCGTAGACGATCCAGCCGCCGGCGATGGACAGCAGCGAAATGGCGATGGCTTCCGTTGCGGTGAGCGGCAGCACGGCAGGATCGATGAGGAAGCTCTCGGCATTGAGATAGTATTGCACGACGAGGAGAAGGAAACCGGTCACCCAGGTGAGATAGGCTTCCCACTTGAACCAGGTCAGGTGATCAGGCAGCGACGGCGGGGCGGAGAGATACTTCTGCACATGATAGAAGCCGCCGCCGTGCACTTCCCAGGCTTCACCGCCCACGCCGGCCGGAAGCCCCTCGCGCTTCTGCAGCGAGAAATCGAGTGCGATGAAATAGAATGAGGTGCCGATCCAGGCGATGCCGGCGATCATGTGGCCCCAACGCAGCAGCAGGTTCAGCCAGTCAGCAAGGAATGGATCGATCAAGGCGCTCGCCTCACATGTCTCATGAAAATGCCGGGCGGCATGTCGCCACCCGGCATGTGTCGTTCGCGTGCAATCACTGCGGGAGCTTGTCGTCCACGCCCTTCACGTACCAGTTCATGCCGAGGATCATGCCGTCATCGACATTCTCGACCACGCTTCCGTCCTGCTTGGTGATCTTGCCGCCGAAGGGATTGAGCTTGCCGGAGGCAATGTCGGCAGCAGTCTTGGTGGCCATCGCCACCACATCTTCGGGGAGGTTGGTGTAGGGCGCCATCGAAACGGTGCCTTCGGCCATGCCGTCCCACACCTGAGCGGGCTTCCACGACCCGTCAAGCACGGCCTGGACCGAGCGCACGTAATGCGGTGCCCAGTTGTCCACGATGGCCGTGAGCTGTGCCTTGGGCGCAAACTTGCTCTGGTCGGAAGCCTGGCCGAAGCCGAACTTGCCCTGTTCCTGCGCCACCTGGAGAGGTGCGGTGGAGTCGGTGTGCTGGACGAGAATGTCGGCGCCCTGGCTCAGCAGCACCTTGGCAGCGTCGGCTTCCTTGGCAGGATCGAACCAGGTGTTGGCCCAGACGATCTTCACCTTGAAGTCGGGATTCACGCTCTGCGCACCCAGCATGAAGGCATTGATGCCGGCCACGACTTCCGGAATCGGGAAGGACACGATGTAGCCTGCCGTGCCGGTCTTGGAAACCTTGGCGGCGATCTGGCCGATGACATAGCGGCCTTCATGGAACTTGGCGTTGTAGGTGCCGAGGTTGTCGGCGGTCTTGTAGCCCGTGGCGTGCTCGAACTTCACGTCGGGGAACTTCTTCGCCACCTTCAGCATCGGCTCCATGAAGCCGAAGGAGGTGCCATAGATCATCTTGCAGCCTTCACGGGCAAAGCGTTCGAAGGTCTTTTCGGAATCGGCTTCCGCGACATTCTCGGCATAGGCGGTTTCCACCTTGTCGCCGAATTCCTTCTGCACGGCGAGAAGGCCCTGGTGATGCTGATACGACCAGCCGAAGTCGCCGATCGGTCCGACATAGACCCAGCAGACCTTGAGGGCTTCAGCCGATGCGGAGGCGGAGGCCGCGCCCAGCATCAGGGCGGCGGTTGCCGCGGCCATCAGTAGTTTCTTCATGTGTGTTGCTCCCTGGAGATGTTTGGTTTGGATGGTGATGGTTTCAGCGGTCCGGCACGAAGGGTTGTCCGAGGGAGGCCGGCGTGTTGCGCCGTGTCAGGGCCTTGTTCCCAGAGATCACCACCAGTGCCAGGATGGTTCCAAGATAGGGCAGACTGGAGAGGAATTGCGAGGGGATTCCCAGCCCCTGTGCCTGCAAAACGAACGACAGGATGGAAATCGTGCCGAAAAGATAGGCTCCTGCCAGAATCCGCAGCGGCAGCCACGAGGCGAAGACCACCAGGGCCAGGGCGATCCAGCCGCGGCCTGCCGTCATGTTCTCCACCCATTGCGGGGTATAGAAAAGCGAGAGATAGCCGCCCGCCAGCCCGCTCATGGCCCCGCCGAAGAGCACGCACAGGTACCGCACGGCGATGACATTGTAGCCCAGGGCATGGGCCGAGGCGTGGCTGTTGCCCACCGCGCGGATGATGAGGCCCATCTTGGTGCGGAACAGGAACCAGCCCGTTGCCGCCACCATGGCGAGGGAAAACGGCACCAGCGGATCCACCCCGGCAAGCGAGGGAAGCTTGACCCCCGGCTGGCCCACGAAGCTTTCGCCCATGAGGGCGGAGAGGCCAAGGCCCAGAAGGGTGAGGGCAAGGCCCGTCGCCACCTGGTTGGCGAGAAGGGTGAGGGTGAGGAAACCGAAAAGCAGCGACATCGCCATGCCCGCCACGATCGAGGCAAGGACGCCCAGCCACGGATTTCCGGTCATGAAGGCGGCCCCGAAACCGGCCACCGCGCCCATGACCATCATGCCTTCGACGCCGAGATTGAGAACGCCGGAACGTTCCGTCACCATTTCACCGAGCGCAGCCAGGAGAAGCGGCGTCGCCGCCGTCATGATGATGGTGAGGAGTGTGAGGAGAAGCTCCATCGCTCAGGCCCCCGCTGCTGCCGCGGCGCGGGAGGCCGGCGAGACGATGCGGTAGGTGATGAGCGTGTCACAGGCGAGGATGTAGAACAGCAGGATGCCCTGGATGACACGGGTGATCTTGTCCGGGATCTGCAGCGCCGTCTGCACCGCCTCGCCGCCGATATAGGAGAGCGCCAGCAACAGCCCCGCGAAGATCACGCCGACCGGATTGAGGCGGCCCAGAAAGGCGACGATGATGGCGGCGAAGCCGTAGCCCGGTGAGATCTGCGGCTGCAATTGTCCGACCACGGAGGAAATTTCGAAGGCCCCCGCAAGCCCGGCAAGGCCGCCGGAAAGCAGCATGCAGAACATCACCGTGCGCTTTTCCGAGAAGCCGGAGAAACGGGCCGCGCGGGTGGAAAGGCCCGTCACCGTGATCTCGTAGCCTTTCAGCGTGCGCGAGACGACATAACCCAGCACCAGGGCCACGATGAAGGCGATGAGCACGCCGAGGTGGATGCCGCTGGTGAGATAGGGCAGCAGTTGCCAGCCCTCGAAGGTCACCGATTTCGGGAAGTTGAATCCCTGCGGATCGCGCCATGGACCGCGCACCAGATAGTCCAGCAGCAACTGCACGACATAGACCAGCATCAGCGAAGTGAGGATCTCGTTGGCGCTGAAGCGGTTCCTGAGGAAGGCCGGAATGGCGGCCCACATCATTCCACCGAGAACGCCCAGCGCCACCATGACGAGAAGCACCAGCGGCGATTGCCAGGCCGGAAAGAACACCGGCACGGCACCTGCGAGGATGGCACCCGCCGTCAGCTGCCCTTCGGCGCCGATGTTCCAGACATTGGCGCGATAGCAGACGGAAAGCCCCGCCCCGATGAGGATGAGCGGCGAGGCCTTGACCAGAAGCTGCTCCACCGACCACAGGGCGGTGAGCGGTTCGATGAAATAGACGTAGAGCGCCGCAAGCGGATTGTTGCCGCGCAGGGCAAAGATGATCGCCGCCGTGACGATGGTCAGCGCCAGCGCGATGAAGGGCGAGGCCAGCGCCATGGCGGCGGAACGTTCGGGCCGTTTCTCAAGCCGCATGATGTGCCGCCCCTTTCCTGTCTTCATGTGCGCCCGCCATGAGGAGGCCGATCTCCTCGCGCGTCATCTCCTGGGCCGGGCGGGCTTCCGACAACTGGCCGCGCGAGATCACGGCGATGCGGTCGGCGATCTCGAAGATCTCGTCGAGGTCTTGCGAGATCACCAGCACGGCGGAGCCGGAGACGGCAAGGTCGATGAGGGCCTGGCGGATCGCCGCGGCGGCACCGGCATCGACGCCCCAGGTGGGCTGGTTGATGACCAGAAGCTTCGGCTTCAGTTCCAGTTCGCGGCCCACCACGTATTTCTGCAGGTTGCCGCCCGACAGCGCCCGCGCTTCCGGGTCGGGCTTTCCCTTGCGCACATCGAACGTCTTGATGATGCGTTCGGCGGCGACCCGCGCCCCTTCCGGCTTCAGCACGCCCGCCGAGACCAGGGCCGGATCGACCGCATGGCGCGAGAGGATCATGTTGAGGGAAAGCGTCATGGTCGGCACCGCGCCGTGGCCCAGACGCTCCTCCGGCACGAAGGCCGCGCCCGCCTTGCGTCGCGCCGTGATCGAGGCCTGCCCCAGTGCCACGCCGTCGAGCAGCATCATGTCAGCCGCGACGGGGCGCTCGCCCGACACGGCATCGAAGAATTCACCCTGGCCGTTGCCCGCAACACCTGCGATGGCCACCACCTCGCCCGCCGCAACCGACAGCGAGACATCCTTCAGGGCCACGCCGAAGGCGCCGTCGGCGGGCAGCGAGAGATGACGCAGTTCGAGCCGGGGCGTGGCTTCGCCGCCCCGCGCGGCACTCACCCGCGGCTTGATGGCATGGATATCGCCACCGACCATGAGGCGGGCAAGGCTGGCCGCCGTTTCCTTGCGCGGATCCACATGGGCCACCACCTTGCCGTGACGCAGGATGGTGGCGGTGTCGCACAGCGCCTTCACCTCCTCGAGGCGGTGGCTGATGTAGAGCACCGAGCAGCCTTCCGAGGCGAGGCGCTTCAGCACCACGAACAACTGGTCGGCTTCCTGCGGGGTGAGCACCGAGGTCGGCTCGTCCATGATGAGAAGCTGCGGCTCCTGCAGCAGGCAGCGGATGATTTCGATGCGCTGGCGTTCGCCCACCGAGAGATCGCCGACAATCGCGGTGGGCGATATGGGCAGGCCATAGGAGGCCGAAACCTTGCTGATGCGGTCCGACAATGCCGCGATGTCGTGCGGGCCAGGCATGGCCAGCGCGATGTTCTCGGCAACGGTGAGTGAATCGAACAGCGAGAAATGCTGGAAGACCATGCCGATGCCGAGATGACGGGCCACCGACGGGCTGGCCGGTATGACGTGGCGGCCCTTCCAGAAGAACTGGCCGGATGTGGGCTGCAGCGCACCGTAGATCATCTTGACGAGGGTGGACTTGCCGGCCCCGTTCTCGCCGAGGAAGGCGTGGATCTCGCCCGGCATGATGGTGAGGTTCACGTCGTCGTTGGCGCGCAGCGCGCCGAAGACCTTGACGATGTTGCGGGCCTCAAGAAGCGGTGTGGCGGAGGCTTCGGTCATGATGCGGCGCGACCCGTCTGCTGGCTCATGGCCGGAGATGCTTCCCTGAGTTTGAGGCTTTCGTCCAGTGCCACCAGTTGTGCCGCTGTGGATATGGCAATCGCTTCCGGACGCTTGGAGCGGATGCCGCCGATGCCGATGGGGCAGATGAGAGCGGCGATCCTGTCGTCCGCCACGCCGGCAGCGCGCAGGCGCCTTTCAAAACGGATGCGCTTGCTGGCGCTGCCGATCAGGCCGGTTGCGGCAACGGCGGGGTTGCGGAGGCCGGCATCGGTGACGGCAAGATCAAGTGCATGGGAATGGCTCATGATCAGGAGAAGCGAGCCCGCCGGTGCCTCCCGCAGGATCGCCGGGGCGTCCGCATCATCCCTGAGGGTGACGTTGCCGGGCACGGCCGCCGGGAAGGCGCCGGGACGGGGATCGCACCAGACGATGCGGAAACCGGTTTGCGCCAGCACCAGGACCAGCGCCCGGCCCACATGGCCGGCCCCGAACAGGTAGAGGGTGCGGCCCGGCGCCTCATCGCCCTCCAGTTCGGCGAGCACGCGCTCGCTTGCCTTTTCGGTGATGATCTCGACCGTGCCGCCGCAGCATTGCCCAAGGTCCGGCCCCAGCGCATAGCGCATGACGCTGCGCTCGCCACCGGCGCGGAGCAGGCGCTGGGCCTCGGCCATGGCTTTCCACTCCAGGGTGCCGCCGCCGATCGACCCGGCAATGCCGTCGGCCGTGACCAGCATGGCCGCACCCTCCTCACGCGGGGCCGAGCCTTGCACCTGCGCCACACGCACCAGCGCGACGGGCGTGCCGTTTGCGAGAAGGGCGCGGGCGCGGGCACTGAGCTTCATGCGCGGACACTCTTGACGGCGTGGAGGATGGCTTCCGGCGTGGCGGGCGTGTCCAATGCGGGAATGACATTGCCGCCCATGCCGGCCACCGCGTTGAAGATCGCCGTCCAGACCGAGATGCCGAGCATCAGCGGCGGCTCGCCCACCGCCTTCGAACGGTAAATCGTGTCTTCCTTGTTGCCCTTCGATTCATACAGGGCGACGTTGAATTCCTCCGGCACGTCAGAGGCGCACGGGATCTTGTAGGTGGACGGCGCGTGGGTGCGGAGCCGGCCCTTGTCGTCGAACACAAGTTCTTCCGTGGTGAGCCAGCCCATGCCCTGCACGAAGGCCCCTTCCACCTGCCCAAGATCGATGGCCGGGTTCAGCGACCTGCCGACATCGTGGAGGATGTCCACCCGGTCCACCCGCATCTCGCCGGTCATGGAATCGATCGTCACCTCGCTGCACGATGCGCCATAGGCGAAGTACAGGAAGGGGCGGCCATGGGCCTTGGCCCGGTCCCAGTGGATTTCAGGAGTGGCATAGTAACCCGTGGCCGAGAGCGGCAGGCGGGCCTGATGGGTGCGCGAACAGGCTTCGGCGAAGGTGATGCTCTTGCTGCCGCCCGACACCATGCCGTCGCGGAAGGCGATCCTGGCCTTGGGGATGCGCCAGTCCCGCGCCAGGAGATTGGCGATGTTGTCACGGATTTCCTCCGCCGCGCGTTTCGCTGCCATGCCGTTGAGATCGGAGCCGGAGGAGGCGGCGGTGGGCGAGGTATTGGGCACCTTGCCGGTGCTGGTGGCGCAGATCCGCACCTTGTCGAGGCCGATGCCGAAGACTTCGGCCACCACCTGCGCCACCTTGGTATAGAGCCCCTGCCCCATTTCCGTGCCGCCGTGATTGAGCTGCACCGAGCCGTCGGTATAGGCGAGCACCAGCGCACCCGCCTGGTTGAGATGGGTCAGCGTGAAGGAGATGCCGAACTTGACGGGCGTGAGCGAAAGCCCCTTCTTCAGCACGCGGCTGGCGGCATTGTATTCGGTTATCCGCTGGCGGCGGGCACGGTAATCGGAGGTGCGCTCCAGCTCGCCCACGATGTCGGGCAGGATGTTGTCCGTCACCTGCTGGCCGTAGGGCGTCACGTCGCGGTGGCGGGTGTAGAAGTTGCGCTTGCGCACGTCGAGCGCATCGCGCCCGGTGCGCAGCGCGATCGTTTCCATCAGGCGTTCGGCGAAGACCATGCCCTGCGGGCCGCCGAAGCCCCGGAATGCCGTGTTCGACACCGTATTGGTGCGCAGCCGCCGCGAGTGGATGCGCAGTGCCGGATAGAAATAGGCGTTGTCGGCATGGAACATGGTGCGGTCGTTCACCCCCATGCTGAGGTCGGCTGAACAGCCGCAACGGGAATCGAACTCCACGTTCACGGCGGTGAGCCTGCCGTCATCGTCGAAGCCCGCTTCGGAACTGACGCGGAAGTCATGGCGCTTGCCGGTCATGATCATGTCGTCGTCGCGGTCGAGGCGGCACTTGGCGGGACGGCCCGTGACATGGGCGGCGAGGGCCGCAAGGCAGGCCCACTGCGCCGCCTGGCTTTCCTTGCCGCCGAAGCCGCCACCCATGCGACGGCATTCGCAGGTGACCAGGGCATCGTCCACATGCAGCATGTGGGCGACGCAATGCTGAACCTCGGTCGGGTGCTGGGTGGAGCAATGGACGTGCATGCCGCCCTTCTCGTCCGGCAGGGCCAGCGATACCTGTCCTTCCAGGTAGAAGTGCTCCTGCCCGCCGATGAGGAAGGAATCGAGAATGCTGTGGGACGAAGCGGCAATCGCCGCCGCCGCATCCTTTCGCGTGAAGGTGTATTCGGGCAGCACGTCCTCGGTGCCCATGCGGATCGCGTCGTCCGCGGTGACGACCGGTCTTGTGGCGGCGACCTCGATCTTCGCCAGGCGCGCGGCGCGGCGGGCGGCCTCGCGGGTTTCGGCCACCACGGCGAAGATGACCTGGCCGTGGAAGATGATCTCGCCATCGGCAAGGATGGGATCACCACCCAGCGACGGGCTGCAATCGTTGCGGCCCGGAATGTCCCTGGCCGTGAGGACGCGCACCACGCCGGGGAAGGCCTCGACGGCGGAGAGATCAACCGAGGTGATGCGGCCGCAGGCGGCATCCTTGTGGTAGCCCGGCTGGACATGCAGCATGCCCTCCGCTTCCGGCATGTCGTCGATGTAGAGGGCGCGGCCCGTGACATGAAGCCCGGCGCTGTCATGCGCCAGGGCCTTGCCGACAACGGCTTCGGTGCTGGCGGCTTCGGCGGTTTTCGTCTTCTTCGCCGTCTTGGCGGAAGCGGGAGAGGTCATGTCCAGGCCTCCTTCCCGGCGGGCGCGAGAACACGCAGTGCGGCAGGCCGTTCACCCACCAGTTCATGCAGGGCCTTCAGGAGAAGCGCCTGCGCCGTATCAAGGCGGTAGGACGCGGAAGCCCGCATGTCGGTGAGCGGCTTGTAGTCCTTCGCCAGTGTCGCCGCCGCTGCCTCCCAGGTTTCCGGCGCATCGAGCTTCAGGCCCTTCAGCGCCTCCTCCGTGTGCCGGGCGCGGCGCGGGGTGGCTGCCATGCCGCCGAAGGCAATCACCGCCGACGCGATGCTGCGGCCTGAGATGGTGAAGCGGAAGGCGGCCATCACGGCAGAGATGTCCTGGTCGAAACGCTTCGAAAGCTTGTGGGCGAAGAATCGCTCGTTGCTCTTGAGCTTCGGGATATCGATGCGCCACAGCAGCTCGCCGGGCTTGCGGTCCTGCTTGCCGTAGTCGATGAAATAGTCCTCAAGCTGGAGGTCGCGTTGCTCGTCGCCCTTGCGCAGCATGATGCGGGCACCCAGTGCAATCAGCATGGGCGGCATGTCGCCGATGGGCGAGCCATTGGCAATGTTGCCGCCAATCGTGCCCGAACTCCTGACCTGCACCGAACCCAGGCGGCGCAGCACCTCGCCCATGTCGGGTGCGAGGGCGGCGAGATGGCCTTGCGCCTCGGCATAGGTGACGGCACTGCCGAGCGAGAGCGTGGCCACACGGTCGGTGATGGCATGGAGCGCTTCCACCCGCCCGGTGAAGATGAGCTTGGGCAGGCTGCGCATCTGCTTGGTGATCCACAGCCCCACATCGGTGGCTCCGGCAACGAGGGTGGCGTCGGGATGCCTGGCGGCAAGGTCGAGCAGCGTTTCCGCCCTGGCGGGAACGGCAGCGAAACTCTCGCCGGTGCCGCAGAAGACATCCACACTGTCATTCAGCTTGCCGAGTTCGGCAGCGATCTCGTCCGCCGCGCCGGCCCACAGGTCGTTTGGCTCGCCCCGGCAGGCGTCGGCAGCCGCGGCGATGATCGGGCGGTAGCCGGTGCAACGGCAGAGATTGCCGGCGATCTGGTTGGCAATGTCCTGCCGTCCGGGCTTGCCCCCGGCATGATAAAGGGTGAACAGCGACATCACGAAGCCCGGCGTGCAGAAGCCGCATTGCGAGCCGTGATGGTCGACCATCGCCTGCTGGACCGGATGCAGCCTGCCGTCCGGCGACAGGTCATCCACGGTCACGAGTTCGCACCCGTGCAGGTGGGCCATCAGCATGATGCAGGCATTGGCCGGTTCGTAGCAAACCTTGCCGCCGCGAAGGCGGCCAATCGCCACCGTGCAGGCGCCGCAGTCACCTTCGTTGCAGCCCTCCTTGGTGCCCCTGTGGCGGAGGTCGAGGCGAAGGTAGTCGAGCACGGTCTGCATGGGGTTGCCGATGCGGTGCTCGACCACAACTCCTCGCCGCAGGAACCTGATTGCGCCAGATGCCATGCCGGTCAACTGCCCCGGTAGGTGGCATAGCCATGGGCCGAGAGCAGCAGCGGAACGTGATAGTGCTGGTCCATGTTGGAAATGCCGAAGCGGATGGGAATGACGTCGAAGAAGGGCGGGCTGGCCAGTGTTGCGCCGGTGCTGTGCAGGTATTCCCCGGCGCGGAAGCGCAGCTCGAACATGCCGGTCTTCATGCCATCGTTCTGCAGCAGGGGCTGATCGACACGGCCATCGGAATTGGTGACGGTGGTGACGAGCTTCTGCGGCTCACCCGAAACGCTCCACAGCTCGATGATCAAGCCCGCTGCCGGGCGGCCCAGATGCGTGTCCAGAACATGCGTGGTGAGACGGCCTTTCGCCATCATTGACCTCCTTCCCCAACTACCCTTTTTTGCGGTCTCTCTGCCGCTCTTTTGGGGCACATGTTATCATGCCGGTGCTGTTCCAGACAGCCCAATTATTTGCCACGGCCTGTTCGATTTTTTGGCACAGCGAAGAGTTTCTCCAATCGGCCCCTGGCGTGTTCGAGGAAGGCGGTCGCGGCGGCATGGCCCTCCAGCCCCGGCCTGTGCACGAGCATCATCCGGTCGGGCGGCATGCTGCGATCGGAGAGCGGGATGAAGCGCAGGCGCCGGTCCGACAACTCCTGCTCGATGCCAATCGGCGTCTGGAAGGCCACGCACAGCCCGCGCACCGCAAGGCTTGCCATGACCCGCAACGAATTGCACTCCACCGCCGGTTTCACCGCAAGCTTCTGCCGCCGCGCCACCGGATCAAGCAGGCTGCGGAGGCTGAGGCCACGCGCGGGCCATGCCACCGGATGGGCAAGGCAGTCCTTCAGCGAGACGCGCGCCAGCCGCGCCAGGGCATGCTGCGGATGCACGATCGCGCCCAGCGGCAAGTCCTGCGTGTGGGCAATGCCGAGGCCATCGAAGCTGGTGGGATTGAAGGTGAAGCCGACATCAGCCGTGTTGTCGCGCACCAGCTCGGTGACGGCGTCGGAACCGGCCACCGTGACCGCCAGTTCGAGGCCCGGATAGCGCGTGGCGAAATCTTCGAGGATGCGGGGCAGCAGCGCCGCCGAAACGCTTTCCACCGTGGCGATCCTGACCTTGCCGCTCTTCAGCCCGCGCAGGGCATTGAGCCGGTCGAGTGCCTGTTCATGCAACAGCGCCGACGAGGTGAGGGCGCGGCGCAGTTCCTCACCTGCCGGAGAAAGCCGCAAGGTCCGGCCCGCCCGCTCGAAAAGGGCAATGCCGAGACTGGCTTCAAGCAGCGCCACCTGGCGGCTGATGGCAGAGGCTGCGGTATTGACCTGGCGCGCGGCAGCCCGCACCGAACCCGCCTCCGCCACCAGGAGAAAGTAGCGGCAACCGGAGGCAAGGAAATCGTCGCTGCGCTGCATGGGCGCTAGCCGTGCGCGGCAAGGGCCTGCGCGGCCTGCGGGGTCGCGATGGCAAAAACGTCCCGGTCGATGATGCGGAGCAGCGCATCCACCGTTCCGCGAATGATCATGTCGTCACTGAAACGAACCTGTTCGATTGCCACATCGCGGCGCAGCACCTCGACGACGCTTTTCTCAAGCGCCTCGCGCATGGCCTGATCCATCAGCTCGGAGGTTTGCAGGCCGGGGCCGGCCAGCACGATGCGGTCGGGGTTGAGGATCGAGATGACCCGCCCGATGCCGTAGCCCAGGGCGGACCCCGCCAGCTCGAAGGCGGCGCGAGCCTTCACATCTCCGGCTTTCGCCTTCTGGTTCAGGCCGGTCATGGTCGATTCCGGCACCGCCGAGCGCGGGGCTTCCCGCCCTGTCTCGCCGGTGTAGTGGCGGAGAATGCCATAGTCGGCCACGTAGGCCTCGACACAGCCGCGCTTGCCGCACCGGCACAGCGCCCCGTCGGGAATGTGGTTCATGTGGCCGAACTCGGCGGCGGCACCGGTGGCCCCATGGAAAACCTCGCCGTTGATGATGACGCCCATGCCGACGCCATAGCCCGTGAAGATCGCAGCCGTGACTCCCCCGTAACGAACCCGGTCTGCCGACACCAGTCCTTCGGCGATCATGTTGGCGTCGTTGGCGACAAAGCAGGGAACGCCGAAACGCTCCTCAAGCGCGTGGGCGACGGGAATGTCACCTTCCTTGAAGGCGGGCGACCAGACGATGGAGCCGCTGCGGCTGTCGGCCAGTCCCTGGATGGCGACGCCGATCCGCGAGATCTTTCGCGGCACGACCCGCTGCGCCGCGAGGAAGCGGGCGATCTCGTCGGCCAGCGCCATGCCGAAAAGGTCGCGGCCCGCGTCATAGGTGGGAAGGCGGACCTCGGTGCGGGCGATGGTCTCGCCCCGGAAATCGGTGAGGACGATCATCACGTCATCAATCGAGATCTTGACGGCGAGCACGAGGGCGGCGCCGGGATTGAGCAGGAGCCGCACCGTGGGGCGGCCGCGCTTTCCCGACGGCGGCGTGATGACCGGAAGGCTTTCCTCGCTGATGATGCCTTCGCTGATGAGCTGGGCGCAGATCGTGGTGATGGATGCGGGCGACAAGCCCGTGAGACGGCCCAGTTCCACCCGCGCCGAGGCCCCGTGCTGGCGGAGCGCGCCCAGCACCAGCAAGCGGTTTTGCCGCCGCACAAGTTCACTGTCGGCTTTTTCTGCCATGGACCCCTCGGCCAATCCTCCCGGCCGCTTTTCTTGTGCCCTGCACGCGGCTTGGGGCTCATGCTGTGCCAAGATGGGGCTTCGCGCAAGATTAAATTTGGAGAGCAAAAGAAAGCGGTTGCTAGCGCCTGGCTTGCCGCGATTGCAGGACGCGGATCAGCTCGTCCAGCGCCTCGGCGTCCAGATCCTGGATCGACAGCGCCAGCCGGTTTGCGAGTTCCGTGGCCCGCGGGTCGAGACCGGAGGTGTCGATGGTGACGCGCGGGTGCGAGATGCGGGCAAGGCCGAGAAGCTGTTCGGCATCATCCCAGATGATGTTGAAGTAGGCGATGATGCGCTGGATGAGATACCAGGACGGGCGCCCGCGCTTGCCGTGCTCCAGGGCCGAGAGATAGGCGCTGGAGATGCCGAGTTCCGCCGCCATGTCGGCCAGCGAGACGCCACGGGCTTCGCGCAGTTCCCTGATCCTGGCTCCGAAGGGCGTCATCTAGTCGTGCTCCGGCAGGCGGCGGAGCCGGAGATAATAGGCCCCGCCACCACCATGGCGCGGGTGGGCGGGTTGCAGGCCGGAGACATGCTCGCGGAAAACATGCTCGTTGAGCCAGAGCGGCACCTCGCGGCGGAGCCTGCCCTCGCGTTCCGGGGCATGGAAAAAGCCGGTGCCGTGGAGCGTGTGGCGGGCGAAGGGCGATGCGCCCTTGCCGGTGATCACCAGCACCAGCCTGCTGCCGTGACGGCGCTCCCGTTCGAGAAAGTGATAGAGCTGCATGCGTGCCACTTCGAGGCCATGGCCGTGCAGGTCGATCCGCGCATCGGGTTCCACCTGCCCGCGCGACAGCTTCTGCGCGGTGCGGCGGTCGAAGGCGGCAAGGGGTGGCGGATGCCCGGCCTGCCGCCGCTCCATGCGGGGTGAATGCGAGAGGCCCGCCGCCTGATGACCGGCATGCACGGGCTTCACCGCCACGCCGGGCGCGGAGGGCAACGGGCGCGGCAGCTTCAGCGGCGTGATGGTGCGCTTCACCTCATCCCACAGGGCATGGTCCGGAATGTCCGTATGCGGACGTTTCATCGCGGCAACCCCAGCGAGGCGGCAACGTCATGGGGCAGGAGTGCGGTCATGCGGCCGGGGCTTTTCATGTGGCCCGCGATCAGGGCCGCATCCTCGCCCCAGCCCCAATAGAAATCACCACGCACGAAGCCCTTGATGGCGGAACCCGTATCCTGGCCGATCATCAGGCGCGACAGGCGCGGATCGTCGCGCCTTGCTTCCGGCGGAAACTGCGTCTCCACCCAGAAGGGCGTGCCGAACATCCACTTGGCGCGGTCCACCGCCATGGACCGGTGCGGCGTGAGATTGACGCGGGCAGCACCGACGGCACCGAGGGATTCATCTTCAACCGCGATCTCACGGAAGAAGACGAAGGAGCGGTTGAGCCACATCAGCTCGCGGGCCTCCTGCGGATGCGCCGCCATCCAGGCGCGCAGCGTCTGCATCGACATGTTTTCACGGCTGATGACGCCGCGCTCCACCAGCACGCCACCAATGCCGGTGTAGGGCAGTCCGCTCTTTGCCGCATATGAAAGTCGGAGCGACGAGCCATCGGGCAGGCGCACGCGGCCAGAACCCTGGATCTGGATGAAGAAGGCATCCACCCGATCCTTCAGGTAGCAGAGTTCGAGACCCCGCCCGGCAAGGGCGCCGGACTCGATCTCCTGGCGCGTGAAATAAGGTTGGGCCTTGCCATGGATGCGGCGGCCATAAGTGAGGCCCGTCTGCCGTTCTTCCGCTTCCGTGAAGGGCACGAGGTCATCCGGCTTTCCATAGACGGGCACGCCATAATCACCGCCTGCCACCCGCGACCCTGCCGCTTCAGGTTCATAGTAGCCGGTGAACAGGCCTTCCGGCCTGTCGCTGGCATGAACGCGGTAGGGCCGGAAATGCGTGGTGAAGAACTGCAACGGATCGCCTGCACCAAGCGCGGCCCTGCACACGGGCAACCAGTCGTCACGCCGGCCACCCAGCAGCACGAGGCGCGAGAACGCTGCCCCGGTCGTGATGATCTCGTGCGCCTGCCGCCTGAAGGCGGCAAGCCCGGCGGAAAGATCATCTCCGGACAGGCCGTGAAGCGAGGAAAAGGCAACCGGTTCGAGCCGAACCTGATTCAGATTGCTGCCACCGTCGTCAGCCGATGTCGTCATCGGTGGCGACCAGTTTCCAGTTGGGATCGCGGCTTGTCACGTCACGCTCGAAGGTCCAGATATCCTCGACCTCGCGGATCGACTTCTCATCGCCTTCCAGCGTGTCGCCGTCGCGCGAGACAACGGCCTGGATCATCTGGCTGCGGAAGCGCACGGTCAGCAGGGCATTGCGGCCATCGAGGACGGCGCGGCTGATCTCGGCCTTGTTGACGCCGACGAACTGGAAGACGAAGCGCGAGCCTTCGGCCTTGCGACGGTCGATGGCAGCCGCGAAGGATTGCATCACATCGGCACCGAGAAGCGGTCGCAGCTCCTGCTTGTCTCCGGCGGCATAGGCCTGGAGCACCATCTCGTAGGCCATCTTCGCGCCGTCGAGGAAGGGCATGACCTTGAAGTCGGGCGACTTGCGGGCAATGGCTTCCAGGGCCTTCGCCACATCCGAGCCTTCTTCCGCCACCCCGTGCCAGACCGGCTTCGGCGGCTCACGGTCCTCCACCCCCAGCGGCGGCGCCTGTTCCGGCGCAGGGGCCGGGCCGGTGCGCGGCTTCAGCACCACCGGTTCGGCAGGCGGACGTTCCAGGCCGGTGCGCGTGCCGAGGACGGAGCGCAGCTTCCAGAACACCATCAGTGCGATGGCCAGCAGGATCAGGTTCAGCGGATCAAAGAGCGAGTTCATCAAGGTTCAAATGCCAGCTTGTGCCAAAGACCACATATAGAAACTTGGACGCCGCAATCAAAGTCCAAAGCGGACAATCCCGACCTGACGGGAAACGGGCCGTTTGAACCAGCCTCCTGCACGGGAGGTTGCATCCATCGCTTGCGTCAGATCATTGCAGGCCGCACACCTTCATGTTAGCTGGCATTTGATTCCCGGCAAGGCCGGAAACTGCGGCGAGGAGACGAGGCCATGGCAAAAACCACAAAGACGGCAAAGCCGGCAGCGAAACCTGCCGCAAAATCCAATGGCAACAGCACCCCCGCCAAGGCGGCGGCGGCAGAACCCGCTCCGGCGCCGTCCGCGCCGCCCAGCGCAGAACCGATGCCGGGGGCACAGCCCACCTTCAAGATCCTCGGGCAGTACCTCAAGGATTTCAGCTTTGAGAACCCCAATGCCCCGGCGTCGCTCGCTCCGCAGCAGAACCAGCCCGACATCAACATCGCGGTCAACGTCAACGCCCGCAACCTTTCGCCCACGGAATACGAGGTCGAGCTTCACCTCAATGCGAAGGCCACCGGCGGCGGCCATGTGGTCTTTGCCGCCGAGCTTCTCTATGCCGGCATCTTCAGGCTGGAAAACTTCCCCACCAAGGTGGTGCAGGCCGCCGTCCTGATCGAATGCCCGCGCATGCTTTTCCCCTTTGCCCGCCAGATCATGGCGGATGCGACGCGCAACGGTGGCTTCCCGCCCCTGATGCTCGACCCGATCGACTTCGCGCAGATGTACCAGCAGCGCATGAAGCAGGCTGCCGCTTCGGCCTGAGGCCGGAGCCTGCCCGCAGTCGTCGGGGCCAGGCGACCGGGATCAGTTCAGTACGGTTGAGGCCTGGGACCAGAGCGCAGTCGGCCCCAGGCTTTCCACCAGCGCCTGATGGGCCTTGCGTTCTTCTTCGCTGAGGCGCGGGGCAAGCGGTTCCGGCCGCGGCTGCACCACGCTTGTGATCTTCGTGACTGAAATCGATATGCGGTCTGCGACCCCGCCCGTTCCCACAAGGTTGAGCGCCGTCTGGCGGCCACCCAGCAGCTCGATGTAAACATCGGCGAGGAGTTCGGCATCGAGCAGGGCGCCGTGCCTGGTGCGCTTGCTGTTGTCGATGCCGTAGCGTTTGCACAGCGCATCGAGGCTGTTGGAGGCCATGGGATGCTTGCGCCGCGCCATCGCAAGCGTATCCACCACCTGCCCCATGTCGATGGCCGGAAGATCCAGATACGACAATTCCGCGTTGATGAAGGCCATGTCGAATCCGGCATTGTGGATGACCAGCACCGCATCGCCCAGAAAGTCGAGGAAGTCCTGCGCGATGGCCTTGAAGACGGGCTTGTCCTTGAGGAAGGCGGAGGAGAGGCCATGCACCGCCTCCGCTTCCTTCGGCATGTCACGCTCAGGGTTGATGTAGACATGGAAGGTGCGCCCCGTGGGCACATGGTTCAGCAATTCAATGGCGCCGATCTCGACGATGCGATGTCCCTCGGCGGGAGAGATGCCGGTGGTTTCGGTATCGAGGATGATTTCGCGGCTCATGACCGCTTCTCATTGCGGATTTGCGCGATGACTGCAAGCACCCGGCTGCGCAATTGCTCCAGTGTTCCCGTGGTTTCAATGAGGTGATCGGCGCGGGCGCGCTTTTCGCTGTCCGGCAACTGCCGCTTCAGCACCATCGCGAGCTTCTCTTCCGTCATGCCGGGCCGCGAGAGGGCGCGGCGGCGCTGGATGTCCTCACCTGCCGACACGACCACCGTCACGTCACAGTCGCGTTCGCTACCGGTTTCGAAGAGCAGCGGCACATCAAGCACCGCCATCTCCGCGCCTTGCGCCCGCGCGGCGGCGAGGAAGAGCTCGCGGCGGCGGCGGATCTCGGCATGCACCAGCCCTTCAAGCCGGTTGAGGAGGGCGGGATCGGCAAGCACAAGAGCGGACAGGCGCTTGCGATCCACCTTGCCGTCGGCAATGGCGGCAGGCGCGAGAGGAGCGAGGAGGGCCGCGCCTTCGTCGCTGTCATAGAGCCTGTGCACCTCGCGGTCGGAATCGAAAACCGGAATGCCCTCGGCGGCGAACACCTTGGCCACTTCCGACTTGCCCATGGCAATTCCGCCGGTGAGGCCGATGACGATCATCCCGCATATCCCGGATCGATGTCGCGGGCGATCAGCGTGTAAAGCGCGTCATTCACCACCGGGCGCTTGCCGAACCAGAGTTCGAAGCCCGGCACCGCCTGATGCAGCAACATGCCGAGGCCGGGCACAACCACATGACCATGCGCCGCAGCTTCCTGGAGGAAGGGTGTGACCAGCGGCACGTAATTCACGTCGGTGACAACCGCATCCTGTTTCAGCCTGGCGAAGGGAACGACGATCTTGGCGGCGTCGGCAATCCCCGCCGAGGTTGCGTTGACGAGAAGGTCGGCGCAGGACAAGGCGTCATCGAGGTGCGCCAGGGACAGGGCCGTCACCTGGCCCGGAAAGACCTTCGCGATCTTTTCGGCTTTTTCCGGAGTGCGGTTGGCCAGCAGCACATGGTCGGCGCCACGCCGCAGCATCTCGTCGATGAGGGCACGCGAGGTGCCGCCCGCGCCCAGGATCAGGGCGGTCTTGCCGCTGAAGGAAAAGGACGGCAGCCGCCAGAGGATGTTTTCGACGAAGCCTTCGCCATCGGTGGAGGTGGCGAAGGTCTGGCCGTCACGGACGTAAACCGTGTTGATCGATCCGGTGCGGCGGCCCCTGTCATCGAGGTGCTGCACGTAATTGCAGGCGGGTTCCTTGTGCGGAAGCGTGATGTTGCATCCGGCGAGGCCACGTTCCGGCAAGGTGCCGAGGAATTCGCGCAACTCCTCCGGCCGTACTTCGACACGGGCATATTCTCCGGCGATGCCGAACTGCTTCAGCCAGTGCCCGTGAATCATGGGCGAGCGTGAATGCTTGATGGGGAATCCGATGACACAGGCCCTGATCATGACGCAATGAAACCCCTGGCGCGAAGGAAGGCAAGAAGCGGCAGCACGGGCAGTCCGAGGATGACATGATCGCTGCCCTCGGCCCTTTCCATGAGTCGGAGGCCGATCCCTTCATAATGGTAGGCCCCGACGGAAAAGAATATGTCCGCGCCTGCTTCGTCAAGATAGCTTTCAAGGGCGTTGTCGGAAAACATGCGGAAGGTGATGCGCGCCTCCTCGACGGTGGACCAGAGGAGATGTCCGCCGCGAATGCAACAAACGGCAGACGAGAGGACATGGGTCTTGCCGCGCAGGGCGAGGAGTTGCGTGCGGGCGGCGGCGCGGTTGCCGGGCTGATGATGGAGGTGGCCGTCGCAGGAGAGGGTCTGGTCGGCGCCGATCACCAGTGCCTCGGGATGCCGGGCCGAAACCGAGAGGGCCTTTCCTTCGGCCAGCCTCGCCGCAAGGGTCGGTGCGTCGGCATGAGGAAGGGCCTGTCGGGCTGCGTCCTCGTCGAAATCGGGCGAGGTTGCGGTGAAGCTCACCCCGGCACGGGCAAGCAGGTCGTGTCGGGCCTTGCTCCGGGAGGCGAGGATGATCATGCTCATGGGAGAGTTGGTCTAGCATCATCGTGCCGGAGAGAAAGGGGTTTGTCCTGGCGCAATGGCGGGAGCGGCCACTCATTATATATAGTGGGCAAGAGTTCTCCACAGGGCTGGGGATTGATTGCGTGAATAAGCGGCGTTGCAAGGCGTCACAGCTGGGGAAATCCGGAGCCGGTGACGGGGCATTCGTGGCGGGCAGTGGACGAGGCGTGTCGGCATGTTGAGAAAGGGACGGGACGGGAGCGGGGCGAAAAGCCTTAACGATGGGTTAATTTGTCATCGCCGCTTGCATTTCTCCCCGTTATCCCGGATTCCCACAGGCCAACAGACTCATCAGATAGATTAACTCTTTCTTAAGGAAGAAGACGTGGGCAAAGCACTCCTGGATGTCCTGACGGGGAAGACTCCTGACAGAAGACCGGTCTGGCTGATGAGGCAGGCCGGGCGCTACCTCGCGGAATACCGGGCGGTTCGTCAGGAGGCGGGGTCATTTCTCGACCTGTGCTACAAGCCTGACCTTGCTGCCGAGGTGACCTTGCAGCCCTTGCGGCGTTACGATTTCGATGCCTCGATCGTCTTCGCCGATATTCTGGTGGTTCCGCATGCCATGGGGTCTGACCTGAAGTTCGTGGAGAACGAGGGTCCGGTGCTCTCCCTGGTGCGCAACATGGACGAAGTGAATGCGCTGTCGGATGCGAAGGGAGCGTGGCAGTTCGAGCGGGTCTATGAGACCCTGGGCAAGGTGAAGGCAGGGCTTGCGCCGCATGTGACGCTGATCGGATTCTGCGGGGCGCCATGGACGGTGGCGAGCTACATGATCGAGGGTCGCGGTTCGGATCGGGCCGTGGCACTTGCGGCGGCGGCAAAGGCCGAGCCGTGGTTTGTGCGGCTGGTGGACCGGCTGGTCGAGATCTCGGTGTCCTACTTGGTGGGACAGGTGAAGGCGGGAGCGGAAGTGCTTCAGGTTTTCGACAGCTGGGCGGGTGACCTGCCGGAAGCCTTGCGGGGACGCTGGGTGCATGAGCCGATTGCACGTGTGGTGGAAGGCGTGCGCAAGGCTGTGCCCGGTGTTCCGGTGATCGTGTTTGGCCGGGGGATTGGCAACGGTCATGCGGCGCTGGCACGGGCGACCCATGCCAACGCTGTGAGCGTCGAGCAGAACACCAGGCTTTCCGATGTGCTGAACGACCTTCCTTCGGGCGTGGCGGTGCAGGGCAATCTTGCGCCTGAGCTGTTGCAGGATGGCGGTTCGGCCATGCTGTCCGGCGCCGAGGCCATCTGCCGCGAGGTGCCGATGGACCGGCACATCTTCAATCTGGGCCATGGCATCCTCCAGCATACGCCCCCTGAAAACGTGACGGCCTTGCTGGAGGTCATCCGCAGGACCGACGGTAGGGCCTGAGCGCGATGTATCTCTGGCTGAAGGTCATCCATATCCTTGCGGTCATTTCCTGGATGGCCGGATTGTTCTACCTGCCCCGGCTCTTTGTCTATCACGCCGACAAGGGTGCGGGCGGCGAGGCTGACCAGACCTTCCTGGTGATGGAGCGGCGACTGCTGAAGGCGATCATGCGCCCCGCCCTGGTGGTGGTGCTGATCAGCGGGCTGGGATTGTGGCATGTGCTTGCCCTGTCGCTGTCGGAGGCGTGGCTTGCGATCAAGGTTGCGGCCGTGGTGGGCATGGTCGGGTTTCACGGGCTGCTGGAACGGCACGCGCGGGAATTCCGGGACGGCCTGAGGGTGAAGTCGTCGCGCTATTTCCGCATCATCAACGAAGTGCCGACCCTGCTGCTGATCGTGATCGTGATCGCCGTGGTGGTGCGTCCCTTCGCGTGAGGCCCACAAGGGGTGGGGGCTTTTCATTTCCGCCCTGAACTGCTACATGGGCGTTACTGCCGTTCGGCAGCACCCCTCCCCTTTCGCCGGATTGTCGCGACGCCCGTCTGCTGATCCCGGCCCATTTTCAAGTTGATGGAATGACCAGTATCAGTGACCTGAAGGAGATCAAGCTCTCCGAATTGAAGCGCAAATCGGCTGCCGAGCTCGTGAGCCTGGCCGAAGAGCTGGAGGTCGAAAATGCCAGCTCGCTGCGCAAGCAGGAGTTGATGTTCGCAATTCTCAAGAACCTCGCCGCCCGCAATGTCGAGATCATCGGTGAAGGCGTTGTCGAAGTCCTGCAGGACGGCTTCGGCTTCCTGCGCTCCGCCGAAGCCAACTACCTGCCCGGCCCGGACGACATTTACGTCAGCCCCAGCCAGATCCGGAAGTTCGGCGTCAAGACGGGCGATACCGTCGAAGGCCAGATCCGCAGCCCGAAGGACGGCGAACGCTATTTCGCCCTCGTGAAGGTGAATGCCATCAATTTCGAGGATCCGGAAAAGGTGCGCCACAAGGTGCACTTCGACAACCTGACGCCGCTCTATCCCGATGAGCGGCTGGAGATGGAAATTGCCGATCCGACGCGGAAGGATTTCTCGCCCCGCGTCATCGACATCGTGGCGCCGCTCGGCAAGGGCCAGCGCGGCCTGATCGTCGCCCCGCCGCGTACCGGCAAGACCGTCCTGCTCCAGAACATCGCCCACTCGATCACGACCAATCATCCGGAATGCTATCTCATCGTCCTTCTGATCGATGAGCGTCCGGAAGAAGTGACAGACATGCAGCGCTCGGTGAAGGGTGAGGTGATTTCCTCGACCTTCGATGAACCGGCCTCGCGTCACGTCCAGGTGGCGGAGATGGTGATCGAGAAGGCCAAGCGCCTTGTGGAGCATGGCCGCGATGTGGTGATCCTGCTCGATTCGATCACGCGCCTTGGCCGTGCCTACAACACGGTGGTTCCGTCTTCCGGCAAGGTGCTGACGGGTGGCGTGGACGCCAATGCCCTGCAGCGCCCGAAGCGCTTCTTCGGTGCCGCCCGCAACATCGAACAGGGAGGTTCGCTGACGATCATCGCGACCGCCCTCATCGATACCGGCAGCCGCATGGACGAAGTGATCTTTGAAGAGTTCAAGGGCACGGGCAATTCCGAAATCATCCTCGACCGGAAGGTCGCCGACAAGCGTGTCTTCCCCTCGATCGACATCCTGCGCTCCGGCACCCGCAAGGAAGAACTGCTGGTCAAGGCGGATACCCTCAAGAAGACCTATGTGCTTCGCCGCATCCTCAATCCCATGGGCACCGTGGACGCGATCGAGTTCCTTCTGGACAAGCTCCGCCAGACCAAGGGCAACAGCGACTTCTTCGATTCCATGAACGCCTGAGGAACGACCCGGAAGGGCGGTTTCGGGGTTCGGGATAGTATCGATTCGAATCCGAAATGAATCAGGACAGCACCATTTTCGCGCTTTCATCCGGCTCAGGTAGGGCCGGAGTGGCGGTTGTCCGGGTGAGTGGTGCTGAGGCCGGGAAGGTGTTCGCCCTGTTCGGGTCCACCTGCCCCGCTCCCCGGAAAGCCAGCCTCCGCCGCCTCTTCCAGCCGGACGGATCGGTGCTGGACGAAGTGCTGGCACTGTGGCTGCCCGGTCCCGGCACGGCGACGGGCGAAGACATGGCCGAACTCCACTTGCACGGCTCTCCGGCCATTGTTTCCGCCGTCCTTGCCCAGCTCTCGCAGGCTGAAGGTTTTGCGCTGGCCGAGCGCGGCGCTTTTTCCTATCGCGCATACCGCAATCGCAAGCTCGACCTTCTGCAGGTCGAGGGCCTTGCCGATGTGCTGGAGGCCGAGACGGACAACCAGCGTCGCCTCGCCATGCGGCAGTTCCTGGGGGATGCCAGCCACACCTATGAAACATGGCGGGCCGATCTGGTGCGGGCGTTGGCTCTGATGGAAGCGGCCATCGATTTTTCCGAGGAAGATGATGTTGCGGTGAAGGCGACCGCGGAAGCCCAGGCGGTGGTCCGGCGCCTGATCGCGGCGTTTACCGATGCGCTGTCGAAGGCCGGCCGTGCCGCGCAGGTCCGGCGGGGCTTGCGGGTGGTCCTGGCAGGCCCTCCCAATGCCGGGAAGTCGTCGCTCCTCAATTGGCTCGTCGGGCGCGACACGGCCATCGTTTCGCCCGTCGCCGGCACGACCCGCGATGTGGTGGAGTCATCCCTCGTCATTGCCGGTACGCCCATCCTGATTTCCGATACGGCCGGGCTGCATCAGGGTACGACCGATGTGATCGAGCAGGAAGGCATGAGACGCACCCTGCGGGCCGTGGGCGAGGCAGACATCCTCGTGTGGGTGGAAGCCGTGGATGGCGTGAGCACGGAAGAGCCGGAGCGGAAGCCGGACTTTCGCGTGCTGAACAAGACCGATCTTGCTGGCGCTGGGTCACGCCCGACCGGTGCGGAGAAGGTATGGCCGGTGTCGGTGAGATCGGGTGAGGGCCTGGATGATTTCCGCGCCGCACTGGAAGAGTCGATTCGTGTGCGCAACGACCTTGGCGAGGATGCCGTGGTGGTGCGCGAGCGCCATCGTCGCGCGGTCGAGCTGGCCCTGGGCCATCTTCACCATGCGCGCGGAGAGGATGGCGGCGGCGATGGCCGGGGCCTTGAGTTCATCGCGGAAGATATGCGAAAGGCTGCGGCGGCACTTGCGGGTGTCACGGGCCGCGTGGATGTTGAAGACCTGCTCGGTGAAATCTTCAGCGCCTTCTGCATCGGCAAATAGTGTTTCACGTGAAACGCAAGCCCGTTCTGTTCATTTGGTTAATGCTCCGTAAACGGACGAGACTCGACCCGGACCCATGACGCACAGATTCGATGTCATCGTGATTGGTGGTGGACATGCAGGTTGCGAAGCAGCCGCTGCATCGGCACGCCTTGGCGCGAACACCGCCCTTCTCACCCATCGCTTTGCCACCGTGGGCGAGATGTCGTGCAATCCTGCCATCGGTGGCTTGGGCAAGGGTCATCTCGTCCGCGAAATAGATGCGCTTGACGGGCTGATGGGTCGGGTTGCCGATGCCGCCGGAATCCAGTTCCGCATGTTGAACCGCTCGAAGGGACCGGCAGTGCGCGGACCGCGCGCCCAGGCTGACCGCAAGCTCTACCGCGCGGCCATGCAGGAGGCAGTGGCAACACAGTCCAGCCTCACCGTCGTCGAGGGCGCGGCTCATGGGCTTGTGATCAACAACGGTCGGGTCGAAGGCGTCACGCTGGAGGATGGCCGCAGCCTGTCTTGCGCGGCGGTGGTGCTGACCACCGGCACCTTCCTCAACGGGCTGATTCACATTGGCGAGAAGAAGATCCCCGCCGGCCGGGTCGGTGAGGCACCGGCGCGGGGGCTGTCGGAACAGCTCGCTGCCGCCGGGCTGGCCATGGGCCGACTCAAGACCGGCACGCCCGCCCGCCTCGACGGCAAGACGATCCGCTGGGATCTGCTGGAGGAGCAGCGGGGGGACGATCCGCCGGAACCCTTCTCGTTCCTCACCCGCGCCATCACCACGCCGCAGGTGTCCTGCCACATCACCTGCACCACTGCCGAAACCCATCGCATCATTGCTGACAACATCGGGCGCTCACCGCTCTACAGCGGCCAGATTTCGGGCGTGGGCCCGCGCTATTGCCCCTCCATCGAGGACAAGATCCATCGCTTCGCCGAAAAGGAATCGCACCAGGTGTTCCTGGAGCCGGAAGGGCTGGATGACGACACGGTTTACCCCAACGGCATCTCGACCTCGCTGCCGGAGGACGTGCAGGACGCCTTCATCCGCACCCTGCCCGGCCTCGCCGCGGTGCGGATCATCCGTCCCGGCTATGCCATCGAGTATGACCATGTGGATCCCCGCGAGCTGACCCATGGCCTTGCGGTAAGGCACCTGCCCGGTCTTTTCCTCGCCGGGCAGATCAACGGCACCACCGGGTATGAGGAAGCCGCCGCACAGGGCCTGATCGCCGGCCTCAACGCGGCCCGCGCCGTTGCCGGGCTGGACGCCGCCGTCTTCGACCGGGCCGACGGCTATCTCGGCGTCATGGTCGATGATCTGGTGACGCGCGGCGTTACCGAACCCTACCGCATGTTCACCAGCCGGGCGGAGTATCGCCTCAGCCTCCGTGCCGACAACGCCGATGAGCGCCTGACCCCCAAGGGGCTTGGCCTCGGTCTGGTCGGCCCGGCGCGGGAAGCGGCCTTCTCCGCTCGCATGGCGGCCATCACGGAGGCCCGCACCCTGATGGCATCCCGCGCCCTCACGTCGGCAGCGGCGCTGAAGGCCGGCCTCAAGGTCAATCAGGATGGCCAGACCCGCACTGCTTTCCAACTTCTGTCCATGCCTGAAGTGACCATCGACCGCCTCGCCGAGATCTGGCCGGACCTTCGGGGACTGTCGGGCGATGTGCGGACCGCCCTCGAAGCCGACGCCCTCTATGCCGGTTATGCCGACCGCCAGCGCCGGGAGATCGAGCGCTTCCGCGAAGATGACCGGGAGGCGATACCGGATGAGCTGGACTACCACAGCCTGCCCGGCCTTTCGATGGAACTGCGGCAGAAGCTTTCCAGGGTCAGGCCCGCCACGGTGGGCCAGGCGCTCCGGGTGGACGGCATGACCCCCGCCGCCCTCACCTGTGTGCTGGCCGGAATTGCCCGGCTTGCGCCCCAGAGTGCGGGCCAGAGTGCGGGCCAGAGTGCGGGCCAGAGTGCGACCCGGAATGCGGGCCGGACATCCTGGTAGGGCCAATGACCCGCGAACAGGCAAGGGAGGCCGCCGGGCGGCTGAATGTTTCACGTGAATCATGGACGCGAATCGAGGGATTCGTGGATCTCCTGCTCACCTGGCAGAAACGCATCAACCTGATCTCGCCTGGCACCATCCCGGAGATCTGGGAGCGCCATGTGCTCGACAGCCTTCAGCTCCTCCATCATCTCCCCCCCGGAACGACCGCCTTCGCCGACCTGGGGTCCGGCAGCGGCTTCCCGGCCCTGCCCCTCGCCATCGCGTCCGGGGCGGAAGCCCACCTCTACGAATCCAACGGCAAGAAGGCCGCCTTCCTGCGCGAGGCCCTGCGTCAGGCCGGGGCAAAGGGCACCGTCCACCTGACCCGTCTCGAAGATGTCCCGAATCAGGTGCTACCCCATGTGCAGGTGGTGACGGCTCGCGCCCTTGCCCCCTTGGAGACGCTGCTCGGCTGGGCCCATCCGTTTCTTGCTCAGGGTGCAACAGGGCTTTTCCACAAGGGACAAGATATCGACACTGAATTGACCCAGACCGCAAAATCTTGGAAAATCCGGTTCCGTACACATCAGAGTTTGACCGATTCGCGAGCTGTCATTCTTGAGGTTGAGGAGGCTGCACGTGTCCGAACAGATCCCGTCAAAGACCCAGGCCCAGGCTGAGAACCGCCCGCGCATCCTGGCCATTGCAAACCAGAAGGGCGGCGTCGGCAAGACGACGACGGCCATCAATCTCGGAACCGCACTCGCGGCCGTGGGCGAGCGCGTTCTGGTCATCGACCTCGACCCGCAGGGCAACGCCAGCACGGGGTTGGGGATCGATCATCCCCCGCAGCAGAAGTCGTCCTACCATGTGCTGATCGGGGAGGCTGAACTGGCCGAGGTGATCAAGGACTCCGGCATTCCCAACCTTCATTGCGCCCCCGCAACGATCGACCTTCTAGGTGCCGAACTTGAGTTGGCCGATTTCGAGCGCAAGACCTACCGCCTGCAGGACGCCATCAAGCGCATGACCGACGCGGGCCAGACCTATTCCTACATCCTGGTGGACTGCCCGCCGTCACTCAATCTTCTCACGATCAACTCGCTTGCTGCCGCCGATGCCATCCTGGTGCCGCTGCAATGCGAGTTCTTCGCGCTCGAAGGCCTGAGCCAATTGCTCAAGACGGTGGAGCGCGTGAAGGCGACTTTGAATTCGAAGCTCATCATCCAGGGCGTTGTGCTCACCATGTTCGACCGCCGCAACTCGCTCTCCGAGCAGGTGGCGCAGGACGTGCGCAGCGTGCTCGGCGAAAAGGTTTACGACACGGTCATCCCGCGCAATGTCCGCGTATCGGAGGCGCCGTCCTACGGCCGCCCGGTGCTGCTCTACGATCACGACTGCGTCGGCTCGCAAGCCTACATCAAGCTCGCGTCGGAGGTGATCCGCCGTGAACGCGAACTGCGGGCGGCCTGAAATCGAATGACCTCGGCCCTACACCGGGCAGGGCGAAATCGCGCCGTCACCCTCATCCGGGACACCTCCCGGCACATAGAATAAAAAGACAACAAAGGAAATAATACCCATGACACAGGCTCAAAAGCGACGGCTGGGCCGGGGACTTGCAGCTCTGATCGGCGACGACGTGGCCGAGGAAACGGTGGTCGCCGACGTGCGCAGCCTGAAGCATGTGCCGATCGAGATGATCAAGGCCAACCCGCTGAACCCGCGCAAGCACTTCGCCGAGGACGATCTGGAGACGCTTGCGAAATCGCTGCGCGAGAAGGGCCTGCTGCAACCGATCGTCGTGCGCCCCGCCACGGGCGGCATGTATGAGATCGTCGCCGGTGAACGGCGCTGGCGGGCGGCACAGCGCGCCTCCATCCATGACGTGCCGGTGCTCATCCGCGAACTCGACGACCGCGAGACGCTGGAAATCGCCCTCATCGAAAACGTGCAGCGCGCCGACCTCAATCCCCTCGAAGAGGCCCGCGCCTACAAGCAGCTCATCGACCAGTATGGCTACACGCAACAGCAACTGGCCGATTCCATCGGCAAGAGCCGCAGCCATATCGCCAACACGCTGCGCTTGCAGACCTTGCCTGATTCGGTGCTCACCCTCATCGAAAGCGGCACGCTCTCGGCCGGCCACGCCCGCACCCTTGTCGCCACTGACAGCCCGCAGGAACTGGCCGAAAAGATCATCAAGCTGGGCATGACCGTGCGCCAGGCGGAAGACCTCACCCGCACCACCACCGCCAAGGCCAAGAAGACCGGCACCGAGAAGGATGCCGATACCCGCGCCATGGAAAAGCAGATCAGCGAGGCGCTGGGCCTGTCCGTTTCACTCACCCACAAGGGAGAGGGCGGCCAGCTCGTCATCAGCTACCGGAACTTCGACCAGCTCGACGATGTCTTCCGGCGGCTCACGCAATCGGGAAATTGATCCGTATACGGATCATCAATCGCCGGGAGGGCGCATGGCCTCAGCCGCGCAAGCCGCGGCGGGCCTCGGCGGCAATCGAGAAGAACAGGCGGCTGATGATGCCGTGGGCCAGATCGGGGGTGCGCCGGGAGTCCTCCACGGCCTTCTCGACGGCGGATTGCACCCGCAATACCGCCTCACCGTCAAAGGCGCGCAACTGCTGGCTGAAAGCCTGCTTGCGGCCAAAGAAGACCGGAGGCCGCGCCGCCCGCAGCGCCGCCTCGATCCCGCCCAGCCGGTCGGCATCCACCCGCAGTGTCGACAGGCGGGAGACATGCGCCGCAAGGATCGGCAGCACCGAACGCCAATCGCTGTCATCAAGGGAATGGAGCATCCGGTCGGCGGCGAGTGAATCACCGGAAAGGGCCGCATCAATTGCACCATCGAGACCATAGCTGGCCTGATCGCCGCAGCAGGCCATCACATCGGCTTCCGAAATCTCGCTCTGGCCCCTGGCATACAGCGAAAGCTTGTCGGCCTCATTGAGGGCCAGGGCGCGGTCCGTGCCGCACAGCGCCATGAAACGCTCTGCCGCCTCATCGCCCATGCGCAGGCCGGAAGCCGCAAGGCGCTTGCCGACGAGATCGAGAATGTCTGCCGGGCGATCCTCGTAGACGGGAACACAGAGGAAATCCGAAGCCCCTTCGCAGAGGCTGCGAAGCGC
The DNA here is from genome assembly GCA_016792865.1 of Hyphomicrobiales bacterium. Classification (GTDB taxonomy): domain Bacteria; phylum Pseudomonadota; class Alphaproteobacteria; order Rhizobiales; family Aestuariivirgaceae; genus Aestuariivirga. The sequence continues at coordinate 73,053 of JAEUMJ010000168.1, forward strand.
CGAAGACTTGCCCAGGCCAGCCGCCTGCAAGACCAGGAAATTCGACGTGCCCGGACCCTGCACGACCGGCTCAACGAGTATTGCCAGCACATCGGTGACATCGCTCACCAGGACAAGCTGACGGCCACCCAGGAACGACTGCGAGCGCAAGGCATCATCGAGCAGCACCGGATCGCTGCGGAGAGTTGCAGCGGAAAGCCGGGTCACGTCCTCGGCGGCGGCAATGGCCTTCACCACCTGATCGACGACGCCCGCCACGCGCACCTCATCGCCGCCATGGACCAGCACACCGCGCAAGCCGGAACCGCCCCGCTTCAAGGCGGATGCAAGCTCAGCCTCGCGGATGGCCGTCATGACAGGGGCTCAGCTGTTGTGCGACGCGAAAAAGGCCGAAAGGCGGGTGCGGAGGTCCTGCGAAACCTCGCGGGCTGCCCTTTCGCGGGCATTCTCGGCCGCCTGAAGGTCAGCCACCGGTTCCTTGATCTCGTCATAGTCGACGGTGCTGAAGCTGCGGCCACCGGCCACCTGCTTGCCGGAACTGGTGTCGAGCAACTGATAACCCACATTCATGGTGTAGCGCTGGCGCGTCACCGTGGTGTTGTTGATCGAGGCCACGCCGAAATGACCTTCATTGATGATCATCTTCAAGACATAACGGCTGCCGCCACCACCCATGGTGGAAACCAGGTCATTGCGCACAAGCTGGCCCGCACGGGTCCGCTGCTCCTCAATGGAGATGTCGGCCAGCTTCTGGACCACGCCCGGAGTGCTGCTGCCGCTGCTGGTGCCGTAGAGCGGGCGGTAGCCGCAGCCCGCAAGCATGAGGCCCAGAACGGCGGCCAAGGCCATGGCAACTAGTTGGCGCATACGATGTTCACGATCCTGTCTGGAACGACAATGAACTTGCTCACGGGCTTTCCGTCAAGGGCCCGCGTCACCGACTCAAGTGCCAGCACCATAGGCTCCAAAACCTCCCGTGTCGCCCCCTTCGGCACCTTGATCTCGTCCCGGCGCTTGCCGTTGACCTGGATGGCGATGGTGACCTCGTTCACGGCGGTGAGGGCGGGGTCGGCCTTGGGCCAGGGCGTATCCACCACCGGAACCGTGTGGCCCAGCACCTGCCAGCATTCCTCCGCCAGATGCGGCATCATCGGGGCGAAGAGCAGCACGAGGGCTTCCACCGCTTCGCGCAACGCCGCATCCTCGCCGCCATTGCGGCCCTGCTTCTGCAACACGGTGCCAACCGCATTGGCAAGCTCGTAGAGCCGCGCAATGGCCCGGTTGAAACGCAGGTTGGAAAGATCGTCCGTCACTGCAGCAATGGTGCGGTGTGCGACCTGGCGCAAGGCAAGGCCGGAGGCATCATGCTGGCCGGCGCCACCCAGTTCCGCCGTCTCGTTCACCATGCGCCACAAGCGCTGGGTGAAGCGCCAGGCCCCGGCGGCACCGGCGTCGGTCCACTCGATGTCGCGTTCGGGCGGGGTATCGGAGAGCATGAACCAGCGGGCGGTATCGGCGCCATAGGACTCGATGATGGTGTCGGGATCGACCACGTTCTTCTTCGACTTCGACATCTTCTCGATGCCGCCGAGGATGAGCGGCTCACCGGTCCTGGCATGGACCCAGCCCGCATCTGTCTTGCTGGCGTCGGAGGGCAACACCCACTCGCCGGTCTCGGTCTTGTAGGTTTCGTGCACCACCATGCCCTGGGTGAAGAGCGAGGCGAACGGCTCGTCCATGTGCAGGTGACCGGTCGCCTGCATGGCGCGGGCATAGAAGCGCGAATAGAGCAGGTGCAAGATGGCGTGCTCGATGCCGCCGATGTACTGGTCAACGCCCATCCAGTATCTGGCTGCCGCCGCATCGACCGGAACGTCGGCGTGGGGAGAGCAGAAGCGGGCGTAGTACCAGCTTGAATCGATGAAGGTGTCGAAGGTGTCGGTCTCGCGCGTGGCCTTGCTTCCGCATTTGGGGCAGTTCACATGCTTCCATGTCGGATGGTGGGCGAGGGGATTGCCGGGCTTGTCGAAGGAGACATCCTCCGGCAGGCGCACCGGAAGGTCTTTCTTCGGCACCGGCACGATGCCGCAGGTTTCGCAATGGACAACCGGAATGGGGCAGCCCCAGTAGCGCTGGCGCGACACGCCCCAGTCGCGCAGGCGGAAGTTCACCTTGCGGGCCGCCACGGGGCGGTTGCCCAGCGTCGCCTTCTCCAGGCGGGTCGCCACGGCAGCAAAGGCCGCCTCCGGCGCCAGCCCGTCGAGGAAGCGCGAATTGATCATCACGCCGTCACCGTCGTAGGCGGTGCCCGCGGCAATGCCGGCAGCCGCCGCAGCCGCAGCCGATTCATCCGTAGGCTGAACAACCTGGGTGACGGGCAGGCCATACTTGCGGGCGAAGTCAAGATCGCGCTGGTCATGGGCCGGGCATCCGAAGATGGCGCCGGTGCCATAATCCATCAGGATGAAGTTCGCGACGTAGACCGGCACCTTCCAGGCGGGATCGAGCGGATGTTGCGCGAAGAGGCCGGTGTTGAAGCCCAACTTCTCGGCGGTCTCGATTGCCGCAACCGAAGTGCCCATGCGGCGGCACTGCTCGCAGAAGCGCGCCAGCTCCGCATTGCCTTCCGACGCCGCCCTGGCGAGCGGATGATCCGCTGCAATCGCCATGAAGGAGGCGCCGAACAGCGTGTCGGGACGGGTGGTGTAGATTTCCAGTTCGGTATGGCCGGCCGGCCCTCCCTCCAGCACCCAGCGCAGCGACAGGCCCTCCGAGCGGCCGATCCAGTTGCGCTGCATCAACCGCACCTTCTCCGGCCAGTTGCCGAGGCGGTCGAGGCTGTCGAGAAGGTCCTGCGAGCAGGATGTGATCTTGAGGAACCACTGCGAAAGCTCGCGCTGCTCAACCAGTGCGCCGGAGCGCCAGCCGCGCCCGTCGATCACCTGCTCGTTGGCAAGGACGGTGTGGTCCACCGGATCCCAGTTCACCTTGGAGGACTTGCGCTCCACCAACCCCTTTTCCATGAAGTCGATGAACATCGCCTGCTCATGGCGATAGTATTCCGGATCACAGGTGGCGAACTCGCGCGACCAGTCGAGCGACAGGCCCATGGACTTGAGCTGCTTGCGCATGGTGGCGATGTTTTCATAGGTCCAGGCCTTGGGATGCACGCCGCGCTCGATGGCGGCGTTTTCCGCGGGCATGCCGAAAGCATCCCAGCCCATGGGATGAAGCACGTTGTAGCCCGCCGCCCGGCGGAAGCGGGCAATGACGTCGCCCATGGTGTAGTTGCGCACATGGCCCATGTGGATGCGGCCCGACGGGTAGGGAAACATCTCAAGCACGTAGTATTTGGGACGGCTCGTGTCTTCCCTGGCCTCGAAGCTTCTGGCCGAGGTCCAGTGGGCCTGCCATTTCGGTTCGACGGTGCGGTGGTTGTAACGTTCAATGCTTGCGGACATGCGGTGGCTCAGTTGCGGAAATGCCGGAAATCGGTGGTTGCCGAGGCTGCTACCAGTCCTTGCCAAGCCCCGCAAGCGTGGCCATAAGGCCGGGTCAAATGTCTCACCCCATCCTTACCGCCTACCGTTCCGTGCGTGCCGAGATGTCGGAGGCCTGCACCAGGGCCGGGCGCGCGCCGGATGCCGTCTCGCTCGTTGCCGTGACCAAGACCCATGAGGCCGATGCCATTCTTCCGGTGCTGGAAGACGGCCACCGCGTCTTCGGCGAGAACAGGGTGCAGGAAGCCAAGGGCAAGTGGCCCCAACTCAAGGCGCGGTTTCCGGGCGTCGAACTGCACCTGATCGGTCCCCTCCAGACCAACAAGGCGGCAGAGGCCGTGGCCCTTTTCGATGTCATCCAGACGGTGGACCGCGACAGGCTGGTGGCGGCGCTGGCCCGCGAGATGGAACGCCAGAAGAAGACGCCGCAGCTCTACGTGCAGGTGAACACCGGGCTTGAGCCACAGAAGGCCGGGCTGGCGCCCGATCAGGTGGCGGGCTTCATCCGCAATTCCGAGCGGGACTTCGGCATCCGCTATGCCGGGCTGATGTGCATTCCCCCCGTCGATCAGGATCCGGCGCCGCATTTCCGCATGCTGGCCAACCTTGCGAAGGCCAACGGACTTGCCGGGCTTTCCATGGGCATGAGTTCCGATTTCGCCGTGGCGATTGCCGAGGGGGCAACGGCGGTGCGGGTCGGGTCTGCCATCTTCGGTGCCCGCCCTACGGCCATACCCGCAGCACCGTGACCCGGCGGCAGAGCCGCAGCACCTTCAGCATGTCGCGCCGCGAAAGCGCCACGCATCCTGCCGTGGCCACGCTCCCTTCGCGGGTGAGGTGAAAGAAGATGGCGCTGCCCCCGCCCCTGATGCGGGGCCTCTGGTTGTGGCTGGTCGGCATGACGATGTCGAAGGCGCCGTCGGTGCGCCAGAAGCCGTCGCCGGAGCCGGGCGGACGCGTGATCTTGCGGTTGTAGCGGCGGTCGGCGGGATCTTCGCACCATGCCTCGCCTACCTTGCTGTTGCGAACCGGCAGGGCGGTCAGGGGCCGGGGCAACCGGTCCCGGCGGCAATGGACCTCCAGGAGCCGCCAGCAGCCGACGGGCGTTGCGCCATCGCCCTCACGCTTGCGGTGGACGCGGCCGTTCCGGCCGACGAGACAGGGAAACGTCAGGTGACCGATCGCCAGGCGCCCCTGTGTCCGGCTTCCCGGCCTCGCGCGGACGTGAAGATATGTTATGCTCGCCATCACAAAGTCTTGTGTTGCCGTATTCTCCCCGCCCCAGCAAGAGCGGCTGAGTTCAAGAGGACGTTGCATGTCTGCGAAGAAGAAGATCCTGATCGTCGATGATGATGACGCGCTGCGCGATACGCTGGCCGACCAGTTTTCCCTGCATGACGAATTCGAGGTCATCCAGGCGGAGACGGCGGGCAACGGCATCAAGGCGCTGAAGGCCGATGCGGTCGATCTCGTGATCCTCGATGTCAACCTGCCCGACATGGACGGCCGAGAGGCCTGCAAGATCATGCGCCGCAACGGCATGAAAAGCCCGGTCATCATGCTGACGGCGCAAGGGTCTGATTCCGACACCATCCTCGGCCTCGATGCGGGGGCCAACGACTATGTGGTGAAACCGTTCCGCTTCGCCGTCCTGCTGGCGCGCGTGCGGGCGCAGTTGCGCAGCCACGAGCACAGCGAGGATGCAGTCTACCGGGTCGGGCCCTACACCTTCAAACCGGCCTCCAAGCTCCTCCTCACCGAGGCGGGCAAGAAGATCAGGCTCACCGAAAAGGAAACCGCGATCATCAAGTTCCTCTATCGTGCGGGCGAAACCAGCGTCAGCCGGGAAACGCTGTTGCAGGATGTCTGGGGCTACAACGCCGGGGTTTCCACCCACACGCTGGAGACGCACATCTATCGCCTGCGCCAGAAAATCGAGCGCGACCCCTCGCACGCCGAGATCCTCGTGACGGAGGGCGGCGGCTACCGGCTCCTGCCCTGAGCTTTTGCCCCGGCCTGTTATGATCGGCCTGTTGTAATCGTCCTGGTGTCCTCGGCTGGCGCATCCCCGGCGCCCGCCCTGCGCCTTGCCAAATCGTGCCCATGCGGGCAAAGGGGAGGCATGTTGGGCGGGCTGCCGGGACGGGCAAGAAGGGCGAATCGGCCATGAGTGTCAGGGCTGATGCTGAGAGTCTGCGCCAGATTCCCCTGTTCCGGGACTGCGATACCGTTCCCTTGCAGGTCATGGCCTTTGCAGCGGAGCGTCAGGCCTTCCTGCCCGGCGAAACCATCATTGCCCAGGGCAAGAAGGCGACTGCGGCCTACTTCATCATGTCGGGTGCCGCCCGCGTCCTGCAGAACGATGTGGAGCTGGGCCGGGCGCAACCCGGTTCGTTCCTCGGCGAACTGGCCATGATCAGCGGCGCCCTCTACTCCGTGACCGCCATTGCCCAGGACGCGGTGACAGCAGCGCGTATCGACACGGCCCTGTTCCTGCGTGTTGCCGACGAATACCCGGATTTCGGGCGCTCGGTGCTGAACTCCATCGCCAGGCGGCTTGACGGCTCGGTCAAGGAACTGGCCCAGATCCGCACCCTTCTGGTGCGGGCGGGAAACCTCTCCGACCTGTGAGCCTCAGAGGCTGAAGCGCGCCATGACCGGCACGTGGTCCGAGGGCTGTTGCCATCCCCGTGCTTCCTTCAGCACATGGATTCCGGTGCTGCGCCGGGCGAGGCCTTCCGTGGTCCAGATGTGGTCAAGCCTGCGTCCCCGGTCGGCGGCAAGCCAGTCCTTGGCGCGGTAGCTCCACCAGGTATAGAGCTTCTCGGTTTCCGGAACGTGCCTGCGCATGACGTCATGCCAGCCGCCCGCCCTCTGGATCTCCAGCAGCGCCTCGCATTCGACCGGCGTGTGGCTCACTACCTTGAGCAGGTCCTTGTGTGACCAGACATCCTCCGTCAACGGAGCAATGTTGAGATCGCCCACCAGGATGGCCTCATGCCCGTCGGGCCTGGCCTGGCTCGTGGTCCAGCCCTTCAATTCGTCGAGGAAGGAAAGCTTGTGGGCGAACTTCTCGTTGATCGCGGCATCCGGCTCGTCGCCCCCGGCAGGGATGTAGAAGTTGTGCAAAACCGTGGGCGTGGGGGTGTTGAGCCTGACACTGACGTGGCGGCAATCGCCCTTGGCGCAGAAATCGTGGGAGGCCTGCCCGGTGAAGGGAATGCGCGAGACAATGGCCACGCCATGATAGCCCTTCTGCCCGAACTCCGCGATGTGCTCGTAGCCCAGGGCCTTGAGTCGCCCTCCGGGGAACTGGCCTTGCGGGCACTTGGTTTCCTGCAGGCAGAGCACGTCGGGAGCGTGTTCTTTCAGGAAGCGATGAACGAGATCGATCCTCAGGCGGACCGAATTGATATTCCAGGTTGCAACAGAAAAGCCCATGGCACCCACATGCCACGGGCCTTGCTGAAATTCAAACGGGGAAGGGCGGAAAGCTGTTAGTTCCGCACTTCCTTGCGCTTGATGGTTTCATTGAAGAGCTTCTGGTTCAGCTCGATGTCCTTTTCCAGATTGGCAAACTGCACGGTGGTGCGGCGGCCCTTGCCATCGACGATGATCCACTGCTGCAGCTCATTCTGGGCATTGTCGTAGGTGAGGACGATGTAGCCGCCCATCTGGTCCTTCTTGTCGGCGAGCGCGATCGAGGTCAGGCCATCCACATCCTCGACCGAAAGCACCACGGTCTCGGCCAGAAGGTCGATCTTCGGCGCCACGATCAGGCGAAGCGGCGTGGCGCGCAGCGGCACCTGGTCGCCGCGTTCCTTCACCTTGTTCTTGATGGTCAGCCACTTGCCGTCCGAGACGATCAGAAGCGGACTGGGCGGGGCATAGTCGAAGCGGATCTTGCCGGGCTTGCTCAGCATGACGACACCCTTCACCGACTGGCCCTTGTCGCTGGTCTGCACGAAGTCCCCGCGCAGTGTCTGGAAGCTGTTGATGTAGTCGTTGACGCGGGCGATGGCCGCTCTCTGCTCGTCGTTGAGCGTGATCGGCTCGTTCTTCTGGGCCGCATGGGCGCCGCCTGCAACGGATGCGGCAAGCATGATGGAGGCGAGGAGGTATCTCAGGAATTTCAGCATTGGGGGAATCCGGTTCTGGAATGTTGATCGCTTACGCAGACAAACAGGCTCTTTTGTGGCCTTCGCAGGGTCATACGCCGAACCCCGGCCGTTGGGATCAAGGCCCCGGAAACACCCGCCCTACACGCGGGCGCTGTCGCCGGGAACGAGAATTTCGCGCTTGCCGGTGGCATTGGCGGCTGAAATCAGGCCCTCCTGCTCCATCCGCTCGATCAGGCTTGCGGCCTTGTTGTAGCCCACCTGCAGGCGGCGCTGGATGTAGCTCGTGGAGACCTTCTTGTCGCGAAGCACCACTGCCACGGCCTGGTCGTAAAGCTCGTCGCCGGAGCCACCGCCCTCGCCCATGCCGCCGCCCTCGCCATAGCCGCCCTCTTCCGGTTCCTCGGTGACGGCATCCACATAGTCGGGTGCGCCCTGAGACTTGAGATGGCGCACGATGGCTTCCACTTCGGCATCCGAGACAAAGGGACCATGCAGGCGCGAGATGCGCCCGCCGCCCGCCATGTAGAGCATGTCGCCCTGGCCGAGAAGCTGCTCGGCACCCTGCTCGCCGAGGATGGTGCGGCTGTCGATCTTGGAGGTGACCTGGAAGGAAATGCGGGTCGGGAAATTCGCCTTGATGGTGCCGGTGATCACATCAACCGACGGGCGCTGCGTGGCCATGATAACGTGAATGCCGGCGGCACGCGCCATCTGGGCGAGGCGCTGCACGGCTCCTTCGATGTCCTTGCCCGCCACCATCATGAGGTCGGCCATTTCGTCGATGATCACGACGATATAGGGCATCGGCGCGGTTTCCATTTCCTCCTGCTCGAAGATGGGCTGGCCGGTTTCCTGGTCGAAGCCTGTCTGCACGGTGCGGGAGAGCTTCTCGCCCTTCTCGATCATCTGGGTCACGCGGGTGTTGAAGCCGTCGATGTTGCGCACGCCGACCTTCGACATCTTCTTGTAGCGCTCCTCCATCTCGCGCACCGCCCACTTGAGGGCGACCACGGCCTTGCGCGGATCGGTGACCACGGGTGCAAGCAGATGGGGAATTCCTTCGTACACGGACAATTCGAGCATCTTCGGATCGATCATGATCAGCTTGCAGCGTTCGGGCGGCAGCCGGTAGAGCAGCGACAGGATCATGGTGTTGATGCCGACGGACTTGCCCGAGCCGGTGGTGCCGGCGATCAGAAGGTGGGGCATGCGGGCAAGATCGGCATAGATCGGCTCGCCGCCGATGTTCTTGCCGAGCGCCACCACCAGGTTCGCGGTGCTGCCGGTGAAGTTGCCGGCGGCGAACATCTCGCGCAGGTAGACTGTCTCGCGCTTCGCGTTGGGCAACTCGATGCCGATGGCATTGCGCCCCTGCACCACGGCGACGCGGGCCGAGATCGCGCTCATGGAACGGGCGATGTCATCGGCGAGGCTGATGACGCGCGACGACTTGATGCCGGGCGCGGGCTCAAGCTCGTAAAGCGTGACCACGGGGCCGGGCTTCACGTCGATGATCTGTCCCTTGACTCCGAAATCATCAAGCACGCCTTCCAGCGTGCGGGCATTGGCGTCCAGCACCTCCGCCGACACCTCGTGCTGCTTGCCCAGTTTCTTGGGTTCGCTCAGGAGGTCGAGATCGGGAAGTTCGAAATGGTCCGCGCCCGCCTTTTTCCGGGCCTTGGGCTTGGCGGCGGCCTTGACCGGCCGCGGCGGCTCTTCCGCTTCGTCCTCGTCCTCCCCATCCTCGAAGGCGTCAGGCTCGTCGTCCTGCCCGTCGTCCAGCCCATCCTCGGTCCCGTCATCATCCAGCAGCGTCGGCTCGATCTTGCGCCTGCCCTTCATCAGGCCGCGCGACGGGGCGAGGCGGGTGAGAATGTCGCCGTCAGTATCGTCGTCATGGGTGGCGCGACTGGCCTGGCGCCTGGCCCAGAGGCGGGAGAGCAAGCCGGCACCGGCAGATACCGCACCCGCGCCCGTGCGGGCGGCACCCCAGCCCAGGCTGGCGGTGCGTCCCAGCAGGCGGCCGGAGGCAGAGACACCATCGCGGGTGTGCTGCCCGGTCAGGCCCATGGCGCGCAGGCCGAACCACGCCAGCAGGAAAAGACCGAGCAGGAAGGCCAGCATTTCAGCGAGAACAGGCTTGAGGCCGATGGCGAGCGTGCCCACGATCAGGTTGGCGAGGCTGTCACCCACCTGCCCGCCCATGCCTCCGGCAAGCGGCCATGCGGCAGGCGGCGGCAGGACCGAGGCCATGAGCGCGCCACCCACAACGGCAAGCAGCCAGCCCGCCAGGGACATCCTGAACCGGACCAGATCCTCATGGGCGAAAAGGCGATAGACCCAGGCCAGCGGAATGAAGAGCAGGGCGAGGCTCGCGAGTCCGAGGTGCTGCGCCAGGAGATCGGCCACCACGGCGCCGGGGTACCCCAGCCAGTTCGCCGGCGCGGCGTCGGTGGCATGGTTGAAGGAGGGATCCGCCGAAGACCATGAGGCCAGCGAAAGCCCGGCCAGCGTCACGCCGCCCAGAAGGATGAGGCCCGACACCTCGTAGGCGCGGTTGCGCACGAAGCGGCGCAGTGCCGCCGGAATTGCGCTGTCGTCGGTGTCATAGTGGTCGTGGACGGCCATGGCATGATCCCTGCCCGGACGCGGGGTGGCGCCGGCATAACAAATGGTTAACGCCAACAATGGCAAGGCAGGGTTAAGGGGCCGTAAATGGCAGCCCCTCCGCGGTGCTTTTTCCCGGCATTTTTCCCAAGAAAAAACCCCCGCCTTGCGGGCGGGGGTTCCAGTCGCGTGGAGGAAAGGAAGGATCAGTTGTAGGCGCGTTCGTTGTGGCTCGTGATATCGAGGCCCTGGCGCTCGTCCTGCTCCTCGACCCGGAGGCCGACGGTATACTTGCAGATGAGGCAGGCCACGAAGCTGACCACTGCCGAGAGCACCACGGCAATGACCACGCCGTAGATCTGGGCTGTCATTTGCGTGCCGAGGGAATATTCGGCGATCTTGGTGGAGGTGTCGGTGGCGAGGTAGTCGGTGACACCCATGCCCTGCCAGCCGCCGCTCCAGTTCGGATTGACGAAGATGCCGGTGAGGAGGGCGCCGGCAATGCCGCCGATGCCATGGACGCCGAAGACATCGAGGGCATCGTCATAACCGAGCTTGGCCTTGAGCCAGACAACGGCGAAGAGGCAGATGATGCCGGCAAGGGCACCGATCACGATGGCCGACATCGGTCCGACCCAGCCACAGGCGGGCGTGATGGCAACGAGACCGGCGACCATGCCCGAAGCCGCGCCGAGGAACGAGGCGTGACGGCGGGTGACCCATTCACCGAGGCACCAGGTCAGGGTTGCGGCGGCGGCACCGAGGATCGTGTTGACGATCACCAGCGCGGTGAGGCCGTTCGATTCCAGGTTGGAACCGGCGTTGAAGCCGAACCAGCCGAGAAGGAGCATGCCCGTGCCGATGCCGGCAACAGTGAGGTTGTGGGGAGCCATGGATTCCTTGCCGAGGCCGAGGCGCTTGCCCAGCATGATGGCGCAGACGAGGCCCGCGACACCGGCGTTGATGTGCACGACCGAGCCACCGGCGAAGTCGAGCGCACCCTTGTTGAAGAGGAAGCCGTTGGCGGCGTTCACAGCAGAAGCATAATCGGCGAGAACGGTGGCCTTGGCGGCGTCATCGGCAGCGGCGGCAAGCTTGGCGAGGAAGTCGGTTGCGGCGGCTTCACCCACGCAGGCCTTGACGGTGTCGATGGCGTCGGGGCTGAGCGTGAAGCAATCCGGGCCGGCCCACCACCAGACCATGTGCGCCATGGGCAGGTACGAGAAGGTGAACCAGATCACCATGAAGATCAGCACGGCAGAGAACTTCATGCGTTCGGCAAAGGCGCCCACGATCAGGGCGGGCGTGATCGCCGCGAAGGTGAGCTGGAAGGCGAGATAGGCGAATTCGGGGATGTAGGTTTCCTTCGAGAAGGTTGCCGCCATGGTGGAGATGGTCACACCGTTGAGGAAGGCCTTGTCGAAGCCGCCGATGAAGGCGTTGCCGTTGGTGAAGGCAAGCGAGTAGCCATAGATCACCCAGAGCACGGCGAGGAGGCTGAAGATCACGAAGACCTGCATCAGCACCGAGAGAACGTTCTTGCTGCGCACCAGGCCGCCGTAGAACATGGCGAGGCCCGGAACCGTCATGAAGACAACAAGGGCCGTCGCCACGAGCATCCAGGTGGTATCGCCCTTGTTGACCGAGGCAGCGGCGAAGGCGTTGGTCGCGGGCAGCAGGGCGGCAAGCAGGGCACCCCCTGCCAACGCCGTGACCGGCCTTTTCAAAGTGTCCTTGAGAGACATGCGGAATTTTCCTTTCAGGATATGCGGAATGTCAGAGGGCGGAGGCGCCGGTTTCGCCGGTGCGGACGCGCACGGCGAGTTCGAGCGGCAGCATGAAGATCTTGCCGTCGCCGATCTGTCCGGTCTGGGCGGCGATCTGGATGGCTTCGATCACGCGGTCGGCGAGGGAATTGTCCACCGCCACCTCGATCTTGATCTTGGGCACGAAGCTCACGGCATATTCGGCACCCCGGTAGAATTCGGTGTGGCCGCGCTGCCGGCCATGGCCCTTCACTTCCGTGACGGTGATGCCCTGGATGCCCAAGGCACCCAATGCCTCGCGCACCTCCTCGAGCTTGAAGGGTTTGATGATTGCGACGATATATTTCATGTGAAGAGAGCCCTTTCCGGGTATGCCCCTGTTGTTCGACCGGACTCTCCAAATCAAGACTCGTGCCAGACGGCCTGGACTGCAGCCATATGGAATCGCTCAGGTATTTTTTCAGCAGCCAGTTTCGCCCCGGCGATGGTGCCTGGAATCCGGGCAACTTCGCAGGTTTGCCTTATTTTTCATCAGGACTCGCGCCATGACCGAAACGCCCTCCTCCGCTCCCGCTTCCTCGCGCCACGATGTCATCATCGTGGGCGGCGGCCCCAACGGCCTGGCCATGGCGCTGGCGCTGGCCGGTCCGCAGGCGCAGCCGCGGGCGCGGGTTCTGGTGGTCGATTCCCGCGATCCGCGCGGCTTTGCGGCGGCCGGCGTGGATACGCGCGGCTCGGCCCTGACCCGCGCGACCCAGAACGTCTTCAAGGCCCTGGGGGTCTGGCCTGCACTGGCACCCCATTGCGCCGAGATGAGCCATATCGTCGTCACCGACGGCAAGGGCAGCCTCGACACCCGCCCCGCCTTGCTCTCCTTCCTGTCGGAAGGGCAAGGCAAGGCCGCCGCCTGCATCACCGAGAACCGCTGGATCGCATCGGCGCTGATGGGCGTGATCGACACGGTTCCGGAAATCGAGATCAGGGGCGGCGCCACCATCACCGCAATCAGCCGTTCACCGGGTTTCGCCGAGGTCCACTTCGCCGACGGTGCCTCGGCCCGTGCCCCTCTCCTCATTGGCGCAGATGGCCGCAATTCCTTCGTGCGCAATGATCTCGGCATCGAGGTGGACGGTCATGACGACCAGCAGGTGGCTCTCACGTTCTCGATGGCCCATGAGTTGCCGCACGGCAATCGTGCCGAGGAGCATTTTTCCGCAACCGGGGTGTTCGCCCTCCTGCCCCTGCCCGGCAATCGCGCCTCGATTGTCTGGGGCACGTCACCGGCGGAGGCGCAACGGCTGATGGCGCTCGACGACCGCGCCTTCGAGGATGCGCTCAACGAAAAGGTGGGTTCGCACCTGGGCCGCATCACGCTTGAAGACAGGCGCCAGGCCTATCCCCTGAAGCGCCATGTGGCCCGCGCCATCACCGGCCCGCGCACCGCCCTCATCGGCGATGCCGCGCACATCATCCATCCGCTTGCGGGACTCGGACTCAATCTCGGCTTCAAGGATGTGGCGGCGCTTGCCGATTGCGTCTCGGAAGCGATGCTGCGCGGCGAGGACCACGGTGGCCCTGCGGTCATGGAGCGTTACGCCCAGTGGCGACGCTTCGATATCGTCTCCACCATCGTGGCGATGGAAGGCATGAATGCGCTCTTCGTCAACGACTGGCCGCTGCTGGCGCTGTTGCGGCAGACCGGGCTTCGCCTGGTGGACAAGATGCCCGCCGTGAAGAAGGCGCTGATGGAGGAGGCCGCGGGGATGACGGGCACATTGCCGAAACTGATGCGCGGAATGTGACGGACATCGATCCGGGTCTGGAGCAGGAGGGGCAGGGCCGCCCGCCCCGCCTCAGCGCGAAAGTCCTGCCGCCTTCAGCTTCGCCTCATAGGCCGTGAACAGCGCCTCCTTGCCGCGCAGCAACTGCAGCAGGTAGGGCCAGGTGTAGATGCCGGTGGAATGGCCGTCATCGAAGATGATGCGGATTGCATAGTTGCCCACCGCCTCCACCTTGCTGATCCGCACCCGGCGCTTGCCCCACACCAGTTGCTCCTGTCCGGGGCCGTGGCCCTTCACCTCGGCGCTGGGGCTTTCCACGCGCAGCAACTCGGCAGCCATCTCGCCGGCCTCACCGCTGTCGAAGCTGATGGCCAGCACCGTGCCTTCATTCCGTACACGGATGTCTGTGGGCCAGGGGGCACTAGTCACGGTTGATGTCCCGCGCTTCCTCGGCCAGCATGATGGGAATGCCGGCACGGATGGGATAGGCAAGCCCTGCGGCACGCGACACAAGCTCCTGCCGTTCCGCATCGTAGATGAGGCGCATCTTGGTGACGGGGCAAACCAGACGCTCCAGCAATTTCGGATCGGTGGGGGCGCTCATTGCAGGCGCACGCCCTTGGTTCCGCCCGACAGCGCAAGCTCGGTCAGTGCGATCAGCATGTCGGCGCGGGCCTGCAAGTCGTTCGCTTCGAGCAGCGCCTGCTTTTCCGGTGCAGGGTAGGGCGCAAGCTGGGACAGCGTGTTCACCAGAAGCTCGGTGGGAATCTGCTCGACCTCGCTCCAGTTGGCACTCATGTTGTTGGCTTCCAGATATTGCCGGAAGGCCTTGATCACGGCGGCGCGGTCAACGCTGCGGGCATTGTTGTCGGTGAGAAGGTCGGCTGCGAAGCCGGCATAGGAGGCTTCCACCTGGCGGTAGGGCGTGACCACCGGCAATTCGCGCACCACCGTGAAGCGGCAGATGCCGGTCAGCGAGATCACCAGGCGGTTGTCATCCGCTTCGGTGTAGGAGCTGATGCGCCCGACGCAGCCCACAGAGGTGAGTTCGGGCAAGGCATCGGTGTCGCCCGGCACCGGCTGGATCATGCCGATGAGGCGATGCGTGGCCATGGCCTGCTCGACCATGGCGAGATAGCGCGGCTCGAAGATGTTGAGCGGCAGTTCCGTGCGCGGCAGGAGCAGGGCCCCGGAGAGCGGGAACACCGGCAACACCAGCGGCAGATCCTCGACAGACGTGTAGCGCGGCATGATGACCTCGCAGGATTACGCAAAGAGAACGGATGACAGCTTGCGGCGGCCTTGCAGGGTGTATTCGTCCTTCGGGCCCCAGGCTTCGAAAAACTGCACAAGCTGCTTGCGCGCCGCCTCGTCATTCCAGGTGCGGTCCTTGCGGATGATGGCAATCAGCTGGTCGGTGGCGTCGGCGCGGCGGCCTGCGCCGCTGTAAAGAACCGCAAGCTCCAGACGCGAGGCGAAATCGGCGGGGTTTGCCGCAACCGCCGCTTCCAGCGTGGCAAGCCCCGAGGTATCCACCGGGTTCATCAGGAGATCGAGCGAAGCCTTGGCGCTCACGATCATCGGATCGTTCGCCTTGTCGGCGGGAACAGCGGCAAGCGTCGCCGCTGCGGCCTCGAGCTGGTTGGTGTCCATCGCGGCCTGCGCTTGCAGGGCATAGGCCTCCACCTGCGACGGGTCGGCCTGAAGGATCTGCCCGGTGATGTCGAGGGCCGTCTCGTATTCCTTCTGGGCCACGGCGGCGCGGGCCATGGCAAGGGCAGAGGCAATCTGCTCGGCGAGGCCGCCCATCTTGCCGAGACGGGTCACGAACTGGCGGATCTGGCTTTCGGGAAGGGCACCCATGAAGCCATCAACCGGACGGCCATCGACGAAGGCGAAGACAGCGGGAATGGACTGCACGCGAAGCTGGCCGGCATAGGCCGGGTTCTCGTCGATGTTCACCTTGACCAGTCGCACCTTGCCGCCCTGTTCCTTCACCACCTTTTCGATGGCGGGGCCGAGCTGGCGGCAGGGGCCGCACCAGGGCGCCCAGAAATCCACGATGACGGGGGTTTCACGCGAGGCTTCGATCACGTCGGCGACGAAACCCGCGTCGGTTGTGTCCTTCACCACGGCACCGGCCTGTGCCTTGCTGTCGAGGGTCATGCTCATCTTGTCTGTCCACGCCTGCTCAATCTGTTGAACCGTTATTTGGGAGGTTTATCGCCTCACGGCAAGGGATCACTGACTTCGACAATCCTGGGGCTGTGACCCAGCGCCCTGATGAAGGTGACGAGGTCGGCCGAGGCAATGGTGGTGGTCGCGGTGTTCTGCAGGGGATGGAAGTTCAGCTTCTCCTCCTTCATCATCCGTGCGTCGAGGATGACATTGGTGCGAAGCTCCCTGTCGTTGATGAGGCCGAAGGGTGTCACCGAACCCGGCTCCACCCCAAGGACCTCCATCAGCAGGTCGGGCTTGCCGAAGGTGAGGCGCTTCGAGCCGATCCGGGCGGGGGCGGCCTTGAGGTTGATGACCGCATCCTCCAGCGCCACGATCAGCCAGAGCACGCCCTTTTCGTCCTTGCAGAAGAGGTTCTTGCAGTGACCGCCGGGAATGTCGTCATGGACCTTCTTGGCCTCCTCAACCGTGAAAACCGGGGGGTGCTCGGCGGTGGTGATGCTGATTCCCAGCTTCCCGAACAGGTCAAAAAGCTCTTGGCGCGTGGCCGGCATCGGTCATTATCCCTTTTCTTACAATCGCGAACGACGCTATTGCATTTGCAATCGGCTTAGGCAATAAGACGCCCGCCTGATGCCTATCACCGTCGCATCAGGTCGCTTAAGCGGGCGTAGCTCAGGGGTAGAGCATAACCTTGCCAAGGTTAGGGTCGCGCGTTCGATTCGCGTCGCCCGCTCCATTTTCTCTCATGTGTCTGAAGGTAGGCCCTGCAACCAGCAGGACCGTGGCTTGCCATTGTGCCCGCACTATCGGCAGCGACCGGGGACGATCATGAGGAGCGGCGGCGCGCAGGCCGCCGTCCGCCGGACGACCGGCTATCCCAGTTTCACCGCAGCGCCGCAGGCCGTGACCATCAGGATCGAGCCATTGTTCATTGCATCCATGCGAGGAACATGGGGACGCGTACCGCGATGTCGGAGAAACACAACGGGCATAAGAGCAGCGTGGTGACATGCTGCTGGGCTTATGAAGCAAACGGGCCGCAGCAGGACGTGGAAAGTCTGGGCAGTGGACTGGTTGGCGGAGTGACACTGTCTCCGGCTTTACACATCGCACAGGACAATGTAGCACGGCTCATCCTATTGATTTTCCAAGGATTATAAGCGCATGAGTAGTTATCAGATCATTCGTTCCGACGCTGCGAGTCTCGAAGACCTCGTTCGCATCTATGATCCAGACAGCGGAGCAATTCGGCTGGATCTGGGCTGTGGCTACTACAAGAAAAGTGGCTTCATCGGACTTGATAACTTTGATGGCGCCATGTCCCAAGTGAAGACCGAGTCGGGTCCAGATGTTCGTATTGATCTGGTAAAGGAACGAATTCCATTTCCTGATGATAGCGTGACCGAGATCTTTACGTCTCATTTCCTGGAGCACGTTCCAATTGATGTTCTGCTCGTGGATATCTATCGCGTCCTGAAGCCAAGGGGAGCGGTTCAGATTGTACTTCCCTATGCCAATAGTGCTCAGGGACTATACCCCGGGCACCTGGCCTTTTACACCGAACGATTCTTCCTGGAAAACGTCCACTTTGGTTCTCTGTTCAGCATCTACAAGATTGGCTGGAGAAAGACCGAGGCGTTCAGAAGCTTGCCCGCTCATCTTGGATTGGATTTTGGCTTGGCGAGGCAGGTCTTGTTCAATGTTTGCGATGAATTCACGCTGTTTTGTGTGCCCAGGAAGGATCCCAATATACGATATGATGAAATAGCGATCGAGGAATACACATACATAAAGGACTATTGAGCAGGTTCGACGCTTGTCATTCGCGTCCGGAACCCTGCGCGCGCAAGAGAGTCCATTGAGGCCCATGTGCGGTGCGTGTTTTCGGTCGAACGCAGTCGTTCTTTCGGGACGCTTCATGAGATCGGATGAGTTCGTTCCGCGAACTTTCACGATGGCACAGGACGAAGGAGACAAGCCTCCCCGCCCCATCGGCAGCGACCGGGGATGATCATGAGGAGCGGCGGCGAGCAGGCCGCCGTCCGCCGGACGACCGGGCTATCCCAGTTTCACCGCAGTGCCGCAGGCCGTGACCATCAGCATGGAGCCATTGGTGCCGACCGTCTCGTAGTCGATGTCCACGCCGATCACGGCATCGGCACCGATGCGATGGGCCTTGTCGGTCATCTCGGCGATTGCGGTCTGGCGGGCGTCGTTCAGCACCTTCTCGTAGGATCCGGAGCGCCCGCCCACGATATCGCGGATCGATGCGAAGAGATCGCGGAACAGGTTGGCGCCCAGAATGGCCTCGCCGGCAACGAGTCCCTTGTATTCGAGAATGCGGCGGCCTTCGACGGTGTTGGTTGTGGTCACAAGCATCAAGCTCTCCCTGTCTGCGGGAGAGCATGTGGTGAAGGGACGCCGGGAATCAAGGGCAGTCAGTGCCGGAAGTGCCGCTGCCCCGTGAAGATCATCGCCAGGCCGCGGGCGTCGGCGGCCCTGATCACCTCGTCATCCTTGATCGAGCCGCCGGGCTGGATGATCGCGGTTGCGCCCGCGTCAGCCGCCGCTTCAATGCCGTCGGCAAAGGGGAAGAAGGCATCGGAGGCCAGCACCGCGCCGCGCACCAGCGGCGTGTCGCTGCCCATCGCCCTCGCGGCATCGAGCGACTTGCTCACCGCAATGCGGGTGGAATCGATGCGCGACATCTGGCCCGCACCCACGCCGACCGTGGCGCCGTCCTTCGCGAAGACGATGGCATTCGATTTCACATGCTTCGCGACCAGCCAGGCAAAGCGCAGGTCGGCAAGTTCCTGCTCCGTCGGCGCGCGCCTGCTCACCACCTTCGGCGTGATCTCGTCGAGTGCGGTGGCATCGCGGGTCTGCACCAGCACGCCGCCCGCGATGGACTTGATGATGCGGGCCGGGGCCTTGGCGTCGGGCATGCGCGGCAGGAGAAGCAGACGCAGGTTCTTCTTCGCGGCCATGATCGCAAGCGCCTCTTCGCTGGCGCCGGGCGCAAGAATGACTTCGGTGAAGATGGTGCTGATCGCCTTCGCGGTGGCCGCATCAAGTGGGTGGTTGAGGGCAATGATGCCACCGAAGGCACTGACGGGATCGCAGGCCAGGGCCTTCGCATAAGCCTGCGGGAGGGTGGCAGCCACGGCGACGCCACAGGGATTGGCGTGCTTCACGATCACGCAGGCGGGCTGCCCGCCGGAAAATTCCGAGACGCATTCGAGGGCGGCATCGGCATCGTTGATGTTGTTGTAGGAGAGTTCCTTGCCCTGCACCTGCCTCGCATCGATGAGGCCGATGCGGCCGTCATTGCTGCGGTAAAGTGCGGCTTGCTGGTGCGGGTTCTCGCCGTAGCGGAGCGTCAGCTCGCGCGTCCCGGCGGTGATGACGCGGGCGGGCAGGGTGTCGCCGCCCTGCGTCTGGAACCATGCGGCAATGGCGGCATCATAGCTTGCGGTGCGGGCGAAGGCCCGTGCGGCAAGCGCCGTGCGCAACGGCAGGCTGGTTGCACCCCCGTTCCTGTCGAGATCGGCCAGCACCGCAGCATAGTCGGACGGGTCGGTGACGACCGCCACGCCATCGTGGTTCTTTGCGGCGGCCCGGATCATGGCAGGCCCGCCCACGTCGATGTTCTCGATGGTGTCTTCGGCAGGGGCATTGCGCGCCACGGTTTCCTCGAAGGGATAGAGGTTCACCACCAGAAGGTCGATGTTGCGGATGTTGTTGTCGGCCTGTGCCTTCTCGTGGGCGGCGTTGCCGCGCACCGACAGGAGGCCGCCGTGAATGGCGGGATGCAGCGTCTTCACGCGGCCATCCATGATTTCGGGGAAGCCCGTTTCTTCCGAGACATCGCGCACCGTGAGTCCGGCCTGGCGCAAGGTCCTGGCGGTGCCGCCGGTTGAGAGAAGCTCGATGCCGTGCTTGCCGAGCGCGGTGGCGAATTCGATCAGCCCGGTCTTGTCGGAAACGGAGATCAGGGCACGGGCGACGGGGCGGAGGGTGGCGGCGTTGGTCATGCGCGGCCTCTTAGCGAAAGCGGTGCCCGTCCGGAATTGTCAATTTGAAGCAGGTTGCTGCTGGCGGGATCACGGCGGGCGCGATCACGGCGGGGGGGACTACAGCAGGCGGGGATTTGCGGGCGGGCGCTCCCGGCCCCTGGGCTGCCGTGCCGGGGCGGGACGACCGGCGGGAGCGCGGTCGCTCCGCGGCACCCGCTTCAGGGCGAAGTTCAGGGGGTGGCCGTCATCAGGCCCGGCGCTGATGCGGAAGCAGCCGTGCTCCACGTCAATGATGCCGCCACGCACGAGCACCTGCCAGGGCTGGCCCACGGCGGGCAGGATCATCGCGCCACTGCCGTTGTGGGTGGTGGAGAGCTTGGCGGTTTCCGGCACATGGACGAGATAGGCCGTGCCGTCGTGCGGCGCGGTGCGGTCCTCAAGGCGGATGTCGGATCCATCGCCGGAGAGGAAAATGGCGAGGTGACATGGGTCGGCAGGCCCGTCGCCCCCGTGCTGTTCCAGAAGGGTGCCACCCGGTGCACAGTGAAGGGCATGGCTGCCCCCGCCGGTGCCGGAGCGGGTGCCGTGCTGTTCCAGCCAGATGAGGGCGCGTCCGCCGTCACTCATTTCCAGGCGCAGGCCGTGAGCATGTGCGGCGTTCTGCAGGGCCACGTGAAGCAGGGTCTGGCCACCGGCAAGGCGGGCATGACCGGCATCGCCGGCCAGGGCGCTGCCCTGCAGGGGCAGGGCGGCCGATGGCGATTGCAGCTCCGGGGCCTCGGCGAAGGCCAGCGTGCCATCGCCGCGCGTCACCAGCGCGAGATAGCTGCCGATCCGCGCCACCAGGGCCGAAAGCCCGGACGGCACGCCGTCGCCGGCGCGGGTCAGGCCATCGGTGAGCGTCCAGAGGCGGGCGGCGAGGCGGCAGAGGTCGTCGATGCTGCCCTGGCGCAGGCTGCCGTCGGGGTGGAGAAGGGCCGACAGGGCATCGGTCAGCTCCTGCACCAGCTTCAGTCGCTGCGGGTCGCCGCGCCGCGTTGCAAGGTGGGCCGCGAGAAGGGCGGAGGCGCGGGCAAAGGCCTCCTCTGCCGACGCAGGCTTGATCTTGAGCACCGGCCCCTGCGCCCGAAGGATGGCGGCGGTGGCCAGGGCAATGGCAGCGGGACTTTGCTCGGCGGCAATGGCAGGGGCATCAACGGCCAGGCTGAACAGCGCAGCGACCTGATCGGCGGCGGAGGCACATTGCGGATGGGCCTTCATCCACGCCGCCAGAAGGCGAAGGGCAAAGAGGCCATGCACCGGCCTGCCGCTGGCGCGAAAACCCGCCAGCCATTCCAGGCGCAGGAGTCCGGAGCGCCAGTCCTTGCTGGGTGCGGCGGACGCAAACACCGCATCGGGCAGGGCATCGACCCGCGCCCCGCCAAATTCATAGATGCCGCCATACATGGCCTCGGCCATGTGGGCGCCCGCGAGGGTGGAATTGAAATCGCCGCCCTGCCGGGGCCGCGACAGGATGATGCCACTCAGGTTCAGGGCGGGCACGGAATGGTGAGGAGCAACCGGCAGGTTGCCGTTGCCGCCCGTACGGAGGCGAAGCGAAGACAGAACGGGATGCAACACCGTCCTGAACAGCGATAGGGCGCGGTCAGTCATCACGTCTCAACGTTCTGGGGCTGTGACGAGCTTCTGCCGAACCTGGTTAACGAAGTCCTAACAGCCTGGCCCGGACTGCGGACTTTGCCCCTGCGGACTGGAGTTATCCCCAGGGGCCTCGGGGAGCCGGATCGTCCGCCGGCGCAGGCCCGTCCATGTCCCAGGGTCCGCCGCTGCCGGAGGTTGCAGCGCGGGCAAAACCCGGCTCCCGCGCCATGGCTTCAAGGGCGGCGATGCGGTTCGCGGTGTTCGGATGGGTGGAAAAAAGCGAATCAATGCCCACGCCGGACAGCGGATTGATGATGAAGAGATGGGCAATGGCCGGGTTTGCCTCGGCGTCCTCGTTGCGGATCGCTTCTGCCCCGGCGGCAATGCGCTTCAGCGCAGAGGCCAGTGCCAGGGGCTTGCCGGAAATTTCCGCCCCGCCCCGGTCGGCGCCATATTCACGGGTGCGGCTGATTGCCATCTGCACGACCATTGCGGCGAGAGGGGCAAGGACGATCAGGAGAATCTGGCCGATGGCCCCGCCGGGGGCATTGCGGTCGCGGCTGCCGAAAAGGAAGCCGAAGTTGGCGAGCATGCCGATGGCCCCGGAAATGGTGGCCGTCATCGCCATGATCAGGGTGTCACGGTTTTTGACGTGGGCCAGTTCATGCGCCATCACGCCTTCCACCTCATCGCGCGAGAGGCGGCGCAGCAGGCCGGTGGTTGCGGCCACGGCGGCATTTTCGGGATTGCGCCCGGTGGCAAAGGCGTTGGGCTGGTCCTGCTCGATGATATAGACCTTGGGCATGGGAAGGCCGGCATTCTTCGCCAGCCGCGCCACCAGTTCGTGGAACTCCGGGCTTTCACGCGGCGACACTTCCCGCGCTCCTGCCATGGACAGCACCATCTTGTCGGCGTTCCAGTAGGCGAACAGGTTGGTCATCACGGCAAAGCCCAGGGCCATCACCATGCCGGTCTCGCGGCCAAGGGCATAGCCGATGGCGAGGAACAGCCCCGTCATTGCCGCCATCAGGAGTCCGGTCTTCATCTGGTTCATGGCCAAAGCCCCTTTCACCTCACGGTTTCAGGGCCTAAATGGTGAGCAACCCCGGAGTTTGCAAGAATGAGTGAACGCACCCTCAGCCCCGAAGCCCGCCGCGCCCTCGCGGAAGCGGAAGCGAGGCGGAAGCTGCGGACAGAACAGGCCCTCCCGCCGGAAAAGGGCGGCCCCAAGGGGCCCGAACCGACCCGCTTCGGCGATTGGGAAAAGAAGGGCATCACGTCCGATTTCTGATCCTCAGGCGAAACCGAGCAGCATGCGGATCTGGTCCGCGCTCACGCCTGCAGCGCGCAGGTCGGCAAGGCTTTCATCACCCCTCGACTTGGCGAGCTTGCGCCCGCTGTCGTGACGGATGAGATCATGGTGATGGTAACGCGGCTCCGGCAGGCCGAGCAGGACCTGCAGGAGGCGATGGATCGAAGTCTGCTCGCGCAGGTCTTCCCCGCGCACGATGTCGGTCACGCCCTGGAAGGCGTCATCGACCACAACAGAAAGATGATAGCTGGTGCCGATTCCCTTCCGGGCAATGATGACATCGCCCCAGCATTCGGGCCGGGCGGTGACAGGCTCGCCCTTTTCGGTCCACGACAGGCTCCCCGCCCGGGCGGCGGCCTCCGCCATGCGCAGGCGCAGGGCCGAGCCTGCCGAGAACATGTGGGCGACACGGCGGCAGGTGCCGGGGTACAGGGCCTGTCCTTCGGGGTCGCGGGGCGCCTGGGGGCTGGCGTCCGAAAATGCGGCAAGCTCCTTGCGCGTGCAGGTGCACACATAAAGGAGATCCATTTCCATCAACGTGGCAATTGCTTCGCGATAGGCCGCCATGCGGCGCGATTGCTGCAGCACCGGCTTCTCGAAGGGAAGGCCCAGCCATGCAAGGTCGGCGATCGCGGCGTCGATGTTCTCCGGCGTGCATCTCTCGCCATCGATGTCCTCGATGCGGAGGAGGAGTCGTCCTCCGGTTTCCCGCGCCATCCTGGCGTTGAGAAGGGCGGAGTAGGCATGGCCCAGATGAAGCCTGCCATTGGGGCTTGGGGCGAAGCGGAAAACGGGTGGCGCCATGGCCTCCTTCTTGCGAAGGCCGGGGGCTTGCGTCAAACACTTCCGCTGCGATGCTGATCCTGAATGATGAACTCATGGCCGAGGCCGCAGCCTCGCTCTGCCGTGCCGAGCCGCGCTTTCAGCCCGTGCTGGCACGTCATGGAATGCCGGCGCTGCGGGCCATGACGCCGGGCTTCGCGAGCCTCCTGCACATCGTGACGGAGCAGTTCCTGTCGCTCAAGGCGGCGCATGCGATCTGGCTGCGGCTGGAGGAGGGGCTCCGGCCGGTCACGCCCGAAGCGGTGCTCGCCTGTCCGCATGAGCGCCTGATGGCGCTTGGCCTGTCGGGCGCCAAGGCGCGCAGCTTCCACGGCATTGCCGGTGAATTCGTCAGGTGCCCGGATTTATGCGAATCACTGCTTGCGGGCGATGATGAGGAGACGCGGAAAATCCTGCTGGCACTGCCCGGCGTGGGGCCGTGGACAGCGGACATCTACATGCTCGCCTGCCTGCAACGGCCTGACATCTGGCCCTGGGGCGATCTCGCGCTCCGCCATGCGGCGGGCGACCTGTTGCAGCTCGGCGGCCCGCCCGACCACAGGCAGATGCGGCAGGTGGGCGAGGCGTTCCGGCCGTGGCGATCGGTTGCGGCAAGGCTGCTGTGGTCGCACTACCGGGGCATGCGCGGGCTTGAACAGGCCACCTGAAGGAGCCACATTTTCAGCGGAAACCGTTGTGAACAGGCCCTCTTCACAGGGCTGTCACACAATATATAGTACCAGTGCTGCTGCGTCAGCAGGTGGAGACTGAAGTGTATCACGCGCCCATTGCGCCGGAAGCCTG
Source organism: Hyphomicrobiales bacterium (assembly GCA_016792865.1). Classification (GTDB taxonomy): domain Bacteria; phylum Pseudomonadota; class Alphaproteobacteria; order Rhizobiales; family Aestuariivirgaceae; genus Aestuariivirga. The sequence continues at coordinate 97,604 of JAEUMJ010000168.1, forward strand.
TCCTGCCCTTGTCCTCAATGCCGATTACCGGCCATTGAGCTACTATCCCTTGTCCCTATGGAGCTGGCAGGACACGCTCAAGGCCGTGTTCATGGACCGCGTGAACATCGTCTCCGAATATGATCGCGTGGTGCGCAGCCCCTCCATCGAGTTTCGCCTTCCCTCGGTTGTTTCCCTCAAGACCTATGTGAAGCCCGCGCGCTCACCGGCCTTCACGCGCTTCAACGTCTTCCTGCGCGACCGGTTCGAATGCCAGTATTGCGGTTCCGCTGATGACCTGACCTTCGACCATGTGATCCCGCGCTCCAAGGGTGGCCAGACCACATGGGACAATGTCGTTGCCGCCTGCGCCTCGTGCAATCTCGCCAAGGGTGGCCTGCTGCCCCATGAAGCGGGCATGTTCCCAGCGCACAAGCCGCACTGCCCCAGCGTCAACGACCTGCACAGCAACGGTCGCCTCTTCCCGCCCAACTATCTGCACGATAGCTGGCTCGACTATCTCTACTGGGATACCGAACTCGATCCGTGAGCCGCTTCAGCGCCTCGGCACGAAGGGCGCACGCGCGGCATGGAGCGCAAGCAGCGCAAAGAGCAGCGAGAACACCGCATTCCATCCGGCCAGCGACAATCCGAGAATGCGCAGCGCCGCTTCATTGCATTTCACTGCCGTCCTGGTGAGATCGGGAAGGCCAAGACCGTTACCCACAGCGACACCGCCACCCGAACAGGTGACCGGACCTTCCCACCAGCCCCACTCGATTCCGGAATGCCATGCGCCGAAGACGGCGCTTGCCAGCCACAGGACGGCGAGCAGCACGAGTGCGGCCCGGATCCAGCTGGGGTTCCACAGGAAGATGAGTGCCGCAAGCGGGACGCCGACATAGTAGGCCCAGCGCTGCAGCAGGCACAGCTCGCACGGCAGGTAGCCGTAGTATTCAAAGACCCAGGCGCCCGCGATCAGCAGGAAAGAACCCACGGCAAGGAGCAGGGCGGTGATGCGGGGCGTGAGGGCATTCAGCATGTGGCGGTTCCTGACCCGGCAAGATACTTGACGGCGAGGTAGAGTCCAATGAGCACCGCCGCCGCAAGGGCCGCCAGCAATCCCAGGCGCTTCTCGATGAAGAGCCTGATCTCCTCGCCATAGCGTTGCAGCGCCCATGCGAGCGCGAAGAAGCGCGCACCCCTTGCCAGGATGCAGGAGAGCACGAAGAAAATGAAACTCACCTGCGCCACCCCGGCGAGGATGGTGACGACCTTGATGGGCGGCAGGTGGGCGAGGCCGGAGGTGACGAGCAGCATCACCAGCGTGTCTTCGCTGGCGCAGGACTTCAGCCCCTCGAACGCGGCAAGCTTGCCGTAGAAGGCGAGGACCGGCTTGGCCAGTGCCTCGTAGGCAAGATAGCCGATGTAGTAGCCCGCGATGCCGCCCAGCGTGGAGGCCAGCGTGGCAACGGCGGCGAAGCGATAGGCCAGCTTCGGGCGGGCCAGTGCCATGGGCAGGAACAGCACATCGGCGGGCACGAGAAAGACCGAGCTTTCCACGAAGGCAATGACCGCGAGCCAGGCCTCAGCCGATTTCCGCGAGGCAAGGGACAGGGTCCAGTTATAAAGTGCGCGCAGCATGAAGCGATCAGTCATCCGGTCCGGGTCTGGAACGCCGCTTCTTCTTCACGTCGGAGCGCCGCGCCTTTGATTCGAGTCGCCGCAGCTTTGACGCCTTTGTCGCCCTGGTTGCAATACGCTTGCGCGGGCGGATCGCGGCCTTGCGCAGCAGGCTCACCAGCTTGTGCAGGGCATCCTCGCGGTTCCGCTCCTGCGAGCGGTGCTCCTGGGCCGTGATGACAAGCTCGCCGGCCTGGGTCAGTTGCCGCCCGGCAAGCGTGCGAAGCCGGACCCGCATGTCGTCGGGGAGCTGCGCCGCATTGATGTTGAAGCGCAATTCAACCGCTGTCGCCACCTTGTTGACATTCTGGCCGCCGGGGCCGGAGGCCCGCATGAAGCTCCAGCTCAGGTCGGCAGGATCAATGACAAGCGATGGCGTGATCAGGATCATGGAAAAGGCTTAAGCCCCTTTCCGGTTGACGGCGCAAGGCCTCCCGATTTAGAGGGTCGTGCAAACGTGAAATGCCCGTGTGGTGGAATGGTAGACGCGGCGGACTCAAAATCCGCTACCGAAAGGTGTGGGGGTTCAAGTCCCTCCACGGGCACCACTCCTGTTCCTTGACGAGTCCGGATTGACGTGTTGCAATCCCCCGTGGGGATCGTCCGGTATGTTTGATGCCGAAGGCCAGGTATGTTGCTCTTGAAGAAGCTCTCACTCATTCTGTTGTCGCTTGTGCTGCTCGTCACTCCTGTCGTTGCGCAGGAGAGCGATGCCGATGATCCTGATGCTGCCGCGGCAACAAGCGAGGAGGCTGCACCTCCGGCCAAGGCCAAGGACCAGAACAAGCAGCAGGACAAGCAGCAGACCAAGTCCAAGGCCACTGCCGCCGCCGCGAAGAAGGACAAGAAGGCAAAGGCGCAGGCCGCACCCGCCAAGCCGGAACCAAAGGGCCCCTTCATCCTGATCGATGCGAAGTCGGGCGAAGTGCTCATGGAGAGCCGTTCGGGTGAGCCCTATTATCCGGCCTCGCTGACCAAGCTGATGACCGGCTACCTGATCTTCCAGAAACTGCGCAGCGGGCAATTGAAGCCGGAGCAGCAGCTGGTGGTGTCGGAACTCGCCCATTCGCAGGAGCCGAGCAAGATCGGCGTGCCCACGGGCAAGACCGTGACCGTCGATTTCGCATTGCAGGCGCTTCTCGTCTACTCCGCCAACGACATGGCCTACGTGCTGGCGGAAGGAGCGGCCGGATCCGTTCCGGCCTTTGCCGCCGAGATGAATGCCACGGCCAAGCGCCTCGGCCTGACGGCGTCGCATTTCCAGAATCCGAACGGGCTGTTTGATCCGCGCCATGTGTCGAGCGCACGCGACCTTGCCGTCCTCGCTGCCGTGATCGTGGCGGAATTCCCGGAATACCAGAAGTATTTCGTGCAGCCCTTCCTGGAGGTGGGCAAGAAGCGCCTGCCCAACCGCAACATCCTCGTCCGCACCATGCCGGAAGCCGATGGCATGAAGACGGGCTTCGTCTGTGCCTCGGGTTTCAACCTCGTTGCCACCGCCAGCCGCAACGGCCGCCGCCTGATTGCCGTGGTGATGGGCATGAAGAGCAGCGCTGCGCGGGCCGCTGCGGCACGGGCGATGCTGGAAGCCGGATTCGGAATGCCGCCGGCGCCGCGCCGCAAGGTGGCTGACATCACCAACCTGCCGCAGGGTGCCATCGTGCCTGTGGACATGACCTCCACGGTTTGCCGCAGCAAGCCGCCCGTCACCATCCAGGATGGCGCCGAGCTTGCGGGCTGGGCTGCGTCCTTCGGAACCTATGACAGTGCCGACAAGGCGCAGATGGCGCTTCGCGGGCGGGCACTCAGCCCGGCGGGGCTGGCAGCGGGCGGCGCGGCGGCGGTGATCGAGCTTCCCGACAACAGCGGTTATTCCCCGGTGATCTGGGGCCTCGACCAGGGCAAGAGCGCAAGCGTCTGCGCCCAGTACAAGCAGGACGGTGCCCATTGCGATGTCCTGCCTGCGGTGCTGCTCGACAAGATCGCCTTGCTTGCCAAGGCCCGGAAGGCGGCAGAAGCCGCGCAGTCCTCGATCGAGCAGGGCGCTGATGCCGACCAGAAACCGGTGCGCCGGATCGGCCATTGACCCTGCCATGATGAAGCCTGCCCATCTGAGCGGCGTGCTGCTCGCCCTGGCTGCCGCTTCGATCTATGGCGCCGTGCCCAACTTCGCCCGCATGGCCTTCCTCAACGGCGTGCCCGCGCTTGAGTCGGTGTTGAGCCGCACCACCGTCGTGGCCGCCGGGCTTGGCCTCATCGCCCTGCTGCGGCGGGAGAGTTTCCATCTCGGCCGCGAGGCCTGGCCGTCCTTCCTCTATCAGTGCCTCGCGACGCTGATGGTCTCCGCCTGTTACCTCGCTTCGGTCCAGTTCCTGCCCGTGACGCTGTCGGTGATCGTGTTCTATCTCTTTCCGGTCCTGATCGTGCTCGCCGCGCCGGTTGCGGAGGGGCGTGCGCCGGGGCCTGCCCGCATCGCGGTTGCGCTCCTCGGCTTTGCCGGCCTTGTGGTGGCGGTCGGCCCCGCCTTCGAAAACATCAGTTTCATCGGCCTGCTCCTGGCCTTCGGTGCGGCGGTGGGCTGCATGATGCAGTTCTTTTCCGGCCGCATGCTCTCACGCCATCTCACCCCGGCCGCCTTCGGCAGCCTCGTCCATGTCGCGATCTGGCCGGTGATCCTCGTCCTTGCCTGGGGCTTCGGCGGGCAGAAGCTGACGCTCCTGTCGGGCGGCGAGGGCCTGGGGCCGCAGGCCTTCATCGCGGTGGTGCTGGTGTCCTTCACCTACCTGGGCGGTTATTTCCTTCACATGTCGTCGGTCCGGGCAGCGCCGTCCTCGGTCGTTGCGCCATATTTCAATCTGGAGCCCATCGTTTCAACCGTCATTGCCGTATTCGTGCTGGGTGAGACGATGGCGCTTGCCCAATGGGTCGGCGGCGCCATGGTCTTTGCCGCCCTTGTCATCTCCGGGTTTCTTCCGGAAAAAGGAGCGGCATGACCACGCCACTGCCAGTATCCGTGCTCACGGGCTTTCTGGGTTCCGGAAAGACCACGCTGCTGAACAGCCTGCTGAAAGACCCGATGCTGGCCAATGCCTGTGTCATCATCAACGAGTTCGGCGAGGTGGGAATCGACCACCTGCTGGTCGAGACATCGGACGAGAATGTCGTGGAGCTGTCATCGGGGTGCCTCTGCTGCACCATCCGCGGCGATCTCATCGACACGCTGGCCGATCTCCTCTCGCGCCGCGACGCCGGCACCATCAAGCCCTTCGACCGCATCGTCATCGAGACCACGGGCCTCGCAGATCCTGCTCCCATCCTGCATGTCCTGATGATGGAACCGCTGCTGGTCTCGCGTCTCAGGCTCGAAGGGGTGATCACGGTGGTCGATGGCTTCAACGGCATGGCGACGCTGGATGCCCATCCGGAAGCCGTGAAGCAGGTGGCGGTCGCTGACCGCATCGTCCTCACCAAGCTCGACCTGCTGGTCGGCAAGGAAGGCGAGGACATGCTGTTCGCCATCATCGGGCGGGTCCGGAAGCTGGCTCCCGGCGCGCGCCTTCTCACCACCCACCGGGGCGAGGCCACGGCGGAGCGCCTGTTCAATACCGGCCTCTATGATCCGGCGGGCAAGTCACCCGACGTGCAGGCATGGCTTTCGCTCGAACAGGTGCAGCGGGCGGAACGGGCCTCCCACGGCCACCAGCATCATCACGATCATGAGGGGCATGGCCATCACCATCATGATGTCTCGCGCCATGACGCGCATATCCGCTCCTACGCCTTCACCGACAACAATCCGATCAGCCCGCAGGCGCTGGAACTCTTCCTGGAGCTTCTCACCTCCTGCCATGGGCCAAACCTCCTTCGCATGAAGGGCATCATCAAGCTGGCCGATGATCCGCAGCGCCCGGTGGTGCTGCATGGGGTGCAGCATGTGTTGCATCCGCCCGTGCGGCTTGAGCGTTGGCCCGACGGCAGAGCCGAGACGCGGCTTGTCTTCATCGTCAGGGATATCGAGAAGAAGGCCATCGAGGAATTGTTTCGCGCCTTCACTGATCCGATCACGGGCGGCGCCGGTAATACCGACAAGACCCTTTCCCTTTCCTGAGGATACGCGATGAAAGCCTACGGACTGAAGAAGTGCTCCACCTGCCAGAAGGCGCTGGATTTCCTGGCGCAGAAGAAGGTGAAGGTGGTGTTCACCGATCATTCTGAAACCCCGCCCACGAAAGCACAGGTGGCGGGCTGGTCGAAGGCGCTGGGCGGATGGGAGAAGATGATCAACCGCGCGGGCTACACCTGGCGCGGCCTGCCCAAGGCAGAGACCGAGGGCCTGACGGAGGACGGGGCGGTTGCGCTTGCCGTGCGGTTCCCGTCGCTCATCCGCCGCCCGCTCATCGAGCACGCCGACGGCAGCGTCACCGTCGGCTTCGCTGACAAGGTCAAGAAGATGTTCTAGCGCAACGGGCGAGCGCCTGTGTTGGCAGGCGCGACGCGAAAGTTGCGAAAGTCTTTCAAGCCAACGGGCGAGCGCCTGTGTTGGCAGGCGCGACGCGAAAGTTGCGAGGCGAGGATTGACCCGCGAGGATCAGGCGCGGACCAGGGGCCTTGTCATGCAGGTGGGGCCGCCTTCGCCCTTGCGGCAGATGTCGGCGCCGCTGATCACCTCGACCTTCACGCCCGCCTCGCGCATGCGGTGATGGGTTTCGGGATTGCCGTCCACCATCATGGCGTGGCGCGGCCCGAGCGCCAGCACGTTGCAGCCCATGGTATCGAACTCCTGATCGGGCACATGCACGAAGCCGATGCCGCGCGATTCCAGAAGCTCCACCAGCCGGACGGGCATGAGCGGCAGGTAGACGACCGCGAGATCGTGATCGAGCGGGCTGAGGACCGACATGAGATGGAACACGTCGCTGCGGCCCTTGTAGTGGGGCATGTCGAACCACATCACCTCGACATCGCCGCCCGCCAGGTCCTGCAACTGCATCACGCCTTCCACATTGGTGCGGTAGCCCACGCCGGCAATCAGGGTGTGGCGGTCGAGCCAGACCAGATCACCGCCTTCCAGCTTGCCGTCGCCATCGATCTCGCCCGCGATGGGGAAGCCCATGCTTTCGAGAAAGCTGCCGTTCACCTCGGCTTCCTTGCGGCGCTGGGGCTTTCCCATGCGCGGCTTCACCAGGCCGTTGGGGGTCACGACCAGCGCGTCGTGGGTGTAGAGCGAATCGAGCGTGAGGCCCGGACCATCGGGCAGCCTGATCACTTCCGCCCCGGTGGACGCGAGGATCTTCTCGACCGTCTCGAACTCCTTCAGCGCCTTGGCGAGGTCGGGGCGGGAATGGAAGTTGAGGTCTTTCCATTCGGCGTCGATCTTGGCATCGGACCGGAAGGCCTGGGCGGGCGTGCGCACCGCCACCTTCTTCAGGGTTCCCCAGTTGTTGAAGGCGCCGAAGTCGTAAGTCATTTGCGTTTGATCCTGAAGTGAAAGCTCTGGCCCTGTTGCTGCTGCGAGAGAAGCACATGGCCCTGTTCATTGCAAAAGTGGGGCATGTCGATGGCCGACATGGGGTCGGTGGCGATGACGCTGAGCACGGCGCCGGAGGCCATGGCTTCCAGGCGCTTGCGGGCCTTCAGCACCGGCAGCGGGCAAAGAAGCCCGGTCACGTCCAGGACCGTCTCGCCTTTCGGGTGGTTGTCGCTCATCGCCGCTTCGTATAGTGGCAATGCGAAGGAGAAGCCATATGCCGCTGCTGACCAGACTGCCCAGGCCCGGACGGGTGGAAAGACTCTTGCAGCGAGCCTCGCGCGACAAGGGCTTCGAGAAAATGGTCACGGCGTCGGTGAAGCTCACCTTCGCGGGGCCGGAGGGTGATTGCCATGGCGGCGAGACGCGGCTCTCCGACAGCCGCACGCTCCAGCTCTACCGGCGCAACACCACGATCCGCAATGTGCGGCAGGTGACGGTGCTTTCGGTCGAGGAACTGGAGGCGACGGCGGCGGCGCTGGGCATTCCCGCAATCGATCCATCCTGGTTCGGGGCCAACATCGTGGTGTCGGGCGTGCCCGATCTCACCCTTCTCCTGCCATCCACGCGTCTGCAGTTCCCCTCCGGGGCGGTGCTGGTGGTCGACATGGAAAACCTGCCGTGCAAGCAGATTGCCGATGTGGTGGCGCGCCATCATCCGGACGTGCAGTTCAAGGTGGTTCCGGCGGCCATGCACAGGCGTGGCCTCACGGCATGGGTGGAGCGCGAGGGGGAAATTAAGGAAGGTGATGAAATGGCGGTTTGGATTCCACCGAACAGGCCCTATCCTCACATGCCGGTGGTGTGACGCCTGTCAGTGTGAGTGATCCCGTTCGATGCGTGTGTTGGGTGCAGTGGTGGCAGGCGGCCGGTCGGGCCGCATGGGCGGCAGGGAAAAGGCCCTGTTGCCGCTCTCCGGCGTAAGCCTGATCGAGCGTGTCATCTCGCGCATCGCCACGCAGGTGGACGGCATCGTCATCAATGCAAACGGCGATGCCACACGATTTGCCGACCTGAAGCGCGAAGTGGTGCCGGATGCGCTGGCGGTGGGTACGCCGCTGGCAGGTCTCCATGCGGTCCTGCACCACGGTGCCGCACAGGAGTATGACGCGGTGCTCACGGTGCCCTCGGACACGCCCTTCCTTCCGCTCAACCTGGTGCAGAGGCTGTCGGAGGCCGGTGCGGCGACAGGCGCCGCCGTGGCCCGGAGCGGCGGGCAGGTGCATCACCTCACCGGGCTGTGGTCGGTCGCCATTGCGCGGCCGCTGGATGAATTCCTCCGCGAGGGCAAGCTTCGACGGGTGATGGATCTGGCTGATGTCTTCGCGGTCGAGACGGCGGAATGGCCGGTGGGCGCGGTGGATCCCTTCCTCAACATCAACACGCCGGACGAGCTGGCGGCGGCGGAACGGCACGCCTGCTGATGTCAGGGAGCTGCGGGCAGCAGCCTCCATTTCAGGTTCAGGCCCAGCGTCGCGACCGCGATCAGCGCCACCCCCGCAAATTGCCAGGGCGAGAGCAGCTTGTCGTAGATCATCCAGTCGATGAGGATGACGACAGCGGGATAGACGAAGTTCATGATGGCAATGACGGGCGTGGCGAGCAGCGGGAAGGTGGCATACATCGCCACCATCACCAGGCCGGTGTGGATGACGCCCATGCCGATGAGCCAGCCCCACGAGGCAACGCTCACGTCCTGATGGAAATCCGCAAGCCCTGCGAGCAGCACCGCCCCCGTCGCGGCCTGCATCATCATGGTCACTTCCGGGCGCTGGTTGCGGATGGCGCGGGTGATCATCGTCGTCACCACATAGGCGCCGGCCGAGACGATCGTCAGCACCAGCCCCAGCAGCCAGCCCGCGCCTTCTTCATGATGGCCGCCGAGCGCACCGCTGGCGAGGGCCACGCCCGCAAAGGCCATCACCATCCACAGGATCTGGTCGCGGCTGACCTGATCGCGCCAGACGATGGCGCCTGCAATCACCAGGATGAAGGGGTAGCTCTGGAAGACAAGGGTTGCCGTTGCGATCGAGGTCATGCGGAAAGCGCTGAACAGGCAGACCCAGCAGAGCGCCAGGAACGCGCCAGCGAGTGCCGACGCGGCGAGATTGCCCCGACTCATCCGTTCCCGGTCGAGATGGCCGAAGGCCAGGCTCCAGCAGCAGAGGAACAGTGCCCCGAAGGCGCAGCGCCAGAACACCGTGGTCATGGCGTCGATTCCCGCCTCATGGGCGAAAGCCCCGACCGAGGCGCTGACGGCAAGGGCAAGGGCCAGTTGCACCGCCGGATACCTGACCTGTGGTGTTGCTGGCACTGTTCCGTCTCCGAAGCGGCCAGCCTTAGGCAAAAGGCCGGACTCGATCAAACGCGCTTTTGTGATAGAGGCATCACCACAAGTCATGACAGGGCAGGGCAACTTCATGGTGCAGAAAGTGATCGGCGTGGCCGGGTTCAAGAATTCCGGCAAGACGACGCTGGTGGAAAGGCTGGTCGCCCACCTCACCGGGCGGGGCTTCCGCATCTCCACCGTGAAGCATGCCCATCACTCCTTCGACATTGACCACGAGGGCCGCGATTCCTTCCGCCACCGCAAGGCGGGCGCAACCGAGGTGGCGGTGATCAGCCGCGATCGCACCGCGATCATCCATGAGTTGCGGGGCGAGGCGGAGCCGTCGCTGGCCGAGGTGCTGGAACGGCTCAAGCCCTGCGACCTGGTGATCGTCGAAGGCTACAAGCGCGACGGTCATGACAAGATCGAGGTCCGCAACCTCGGCCTCAGCCACCCGGCGCTGGCCGGTGACGATCCCACAGTCGTGGCCATTGCCGCCAACGGCGCGGTGGCGGGCAGCCCCGTGCCGGTCTTCGACCGGGACGATGTCGCGGCCCTTGCGGATTTCGTGATCCGGCATATGAAGCTCTGATGCAGCCCGAAACCGTCATCCGCATCTGGCAAGAGGCGGGAGAGAGCAGGTGGTTCACCAGGGACGCCGCCTTCGACGGCTTCCTCAGGACGAGGTTCGGCACGGCCCTCTCGGAGGCGAGGCAAGGGGCGTTCGACCACTGGGCCGCCACGGCGGACGGCACCCTGGCCCTCGTCATCCTTCTTGACCAGTTCTCGCGCAACATCCACCGCGGTTCGCCGCTGGCGTTCGCTGCCGATCCGAAGGCGCTGGCGCTTGCCAAAGCGGCCGTGACGCAGGGCCATCATGCCCGCATGGTGCCCCCCAGGGCGCAGTGGCTGGTGATGCCCTTCGAGCACGCCGAAGACATGGACTGCCAATACCGGGCGGTGGCGCTGTTCACCGTCATGGGCCTCTCCGGCATGGCCCATTGGGCGCAGGTCCATCTCGACATCATCGCCCGCTTCGGCCGCTTTCCCCACCGCAATGTCATTCTGGGACGACCCTCCACGGCGGCGGAAATCGCCTTTCTGGAATCCGGCGGCTTTGCCGGCTGAATTGCCGGGCGGTGTCGCAATCCGCCTCCGCCTGTCGCTTGTTCCCAAAGGGGGTTGAGTTTTCCTCACTATTGTGAGGAGAATTGAGCCATCCACTTTTCAGGAACTTCCCAATGAAGACAGAAGCACGCGCAGTCGTCATCGGAGGCGGCGTCGTCGGCGTCTCCACGCTGTATCACCTTGCCAAGAAGGGTTGGAGCGATGTCGTTCTGATCGAGCGCAAGGAGCTGACCTCCGGCTCGACCTGGCATGCGGCGGGGCTGCTGCCTCTCTTCAACCTGTCCTACTCGGTGGGGCAGATCCACAAGTATTCGGTCCGCTTCTATCAGGAGCTGGAGAAGGAGACGGGCCAGCACGTCGGCTTCCGCCAGGTCTCGAACATCCGTCTGGCCCGCACCAAGGATCGCTGGGACGAGTTCATGTATTATGCCGGCGTGGCCGAAACGATCGGCGTGAAGGTGAACCTGCTGACGCCGGAACAGGTGAAGGAAGTCTGGCCGCTCTGCGAAACCGAGGGCATCCTCGGTGCCATCCAGCATCCCGACGACGGCTATATCCAGCCCGCCGACCTGACCCAGGCGCTGGCCAAGGGCGCCCGTTCGCGCGGTGCCGAAATCTACCGCAACACCACGGTGACGGCGATCGAGCAGCGCCCTGACGGCAAATGGCTGGTGAGCACCGACAAGGGCCAGATCGTCGCCGAGCATGTGATCTCGTGTTCCGGCAACTTCGCCCGCAAGACCGGAGCGATGGTGGGCCTCGATGTGCCTGTCATCCCGGTCGAGCATCAGTACATCGTGACCGAGCCGCATCCGCTCATCAAGGAACGCCAGGCCAAGGGCCTGCCGGAAATGGGTGTGCTGCGTGAAGCGGATTCATCCTGGTACATGCGCGAGGAGAACGGCGGCCTGTTGCTGGGGCCCTATGAGAAGGGCGCTCCCTGCTGCTACATGGATGGTCCTTCCGACGAGAGCGAATACGAACTCTTCAACGAGGATCTCGACCGCCTGGCCCCGCATATCGAAACGGCCATCGTGCGCGTTCCCGCTTTCGGTGAAGTGGGGATCAAGAAGGTCTACAACGGCGCCATCGCCTACACGCCGGATGGCTCGCCGATCATCGGCCCGGCCTGGGGCCTCAAGAATTTCTGGTTGAACGAAGGCCACTCCTTCGGCGTCACCGCGGCGGGTGGCGCCGGCTGGCAGCTGGCCGAATGGATCGTCGATGGCGAGCCCACCATCGACATGATGGGTGTCGATCCCCGGCGCTTCGGGCCTTACGCCTCGAAGGGCTACCTCAAGATCAAGAACGAGGAAGCCTATGCCAACGTCTTCACGCCACACTACCCGGACGAGGAACGTTCGGCAGCACGCCCGCTCAAGACCACGCCCTGCTATGGCCGCATGAAGGACCTGGGCGCGGTGTTCGGCTCGGTCTATGGCTGGGAACGTCCGGGCTGGTTCGCGCCCAAGGGCTATGGCCTCAGCGAAGCCGAACTGGCCTCGCCCGACGTGCTCACCAACCACAATCACGCACCCGCTGCCGAAGACGGCAAGATCAAGGAGAAGTGGTCGTTCCGTCGGTCCAACTACTTCCGCTTCGTCGGCGAGGAATGCCGCGCGGTGATGGACAGCGTCGGCCTCCAGGACATGTCGGCCTTCGCCAAGATGGAAGTATCGGGCCCGAAGGCGCGGGAATGGCTGGAGTCGATCCTTGCCAACAAGATCCCGAAGAAGCAGGGCCGCATCGCGCTTTGCCACCTGCTCACCCCCAAGGGCGGCGTGCGCGCCGAATTCACCGTCTATGAATGGCAGCCGGGTCGTTTCTATCTGGTCTCGGCAGGCGCCTATGAGCGTCACGACCACGACTACCTGCACAAGCTCTGCCCGACCGATGGCTCGGTGCGCCTGAACCCGATCACCACGCGCCTGGGCGTGCTGGTGATCGCCGGGCCGAATTCACGCAAGCTGCTCCAGAAGATCACCGCCACGGACCTGTCCAACGAAGCCTTCCCCTGGCTTTCCGGCCAGCAGATCAGTGTGGGGCCGGTCTCCACCCACTGCCTGCGCGTCAACTTCGTGGGCGAGCTGGGTTACGAATTCCATCACCCCATCGAACAGCAGGTGGCGCTGTTCGACCTGCTCATGGAAGCGGGCAAGGAATTCGGCATCCGTCCTTACGGCATCAAGGCAATGTCCTCCCTCTCCATCGAGAAGAGCTACCGGCTCGTTCCGCGTGAGCTGTCGATCGAGTACTCGGCCTATGAATCGGGCCTCGACCGCTTCGTGCATCCCAACAAGGGCCAGTTCATCGGCCGCGATGCGCTGGTGGCGGGCCGTGAACAGGGTCTCGCCTGGAACTTCGTCACCATGGAAGTGCATGGCGTCGGCGACGGCGAGTCCGACGCGCGCGGCTCCGAGCCGGTCTATGCGAATGGAAAGCTCGCGGGCCGTGCCACCAACGGCGGCTTCGGCTTCCGCGTGAACAAGTCGCTGGCGCTTGCCATGGTGAAACCGGAACATGCCAAGCCTGGCACCGGACTTGAAATCAAGATCCTCGGCAAGGTGTTCAAGACCACGGTGATTGCCGAAAGCCCCTACGATCCGGACAACCTCAGGCTCCGGGGCTGAGTTGCTCCCTGCATTCGGCCTTCCCTGGCGGGAAGGTCGATGCCGGTCAGGCGCCCAGGAACAGCACCGTCATTCCCGCAGCCACCAGAAGTGCGCCAGCCCATGCACCATGGGCGGGGCGCTCGCCGGTGGTGATCCACAGGAGCGGCAGGATGAGAACCGGTGACGTGGCGGAGAGGGTGGAGACGATACCCACCTTGCCGCCGGACAGGGCGTAGAGCAGCAGCGTCATTCCCATTCCCATGGCGAGGACGCCGGTCAGTGCGGTCTGGCCGAACAGCCTGAACGTCAGCGCCGTTTTCGGCTTCACCGCCCCGAAGGGCAACAGCATCACCAGCGAGAGGCACGCCGCGGCAACGCCGACGCGCAGCATGGAGGCGGCGAAGGGATCCACGCCCGCCGCCATGACGGGCCGCGCGATGATCGAACCTGCCGCCTGTCCGGTTGCAGCGCCAAGGCCCAGCGCCACGCCGATCCACAACGGGCCGTTCACCGCTTCCAGCCGTGCGGATTGTCCCGGCCGCTTGCCGAAGAAAATGGCCAGCATCACCCCCGCGACCGTGAGGCCAATGCCCAAGAGGGCAAGCGGAGGCAGGGTTTCATCGAGAAAGAGGAAGCCCAGCACCGCCGCAATGGGGGCGTTCAGCGCAAACAGGATTCCGGCACGGCGGGGTCCGATCCTGTTCAGGGCGGTGAAGAGCAGCGTGTCGCCGACGAAGATGCCGATGAGGCCGGAGAGAATGAGCGGGAGGATCATGTCCGCGCCGAGGCCGCGCCACGTTCCGGTTGCAACCACGTAGAGCGCCAGGAGCAGCGTCACCGTCACTTGCCGCACGCGGTTGAAGGCGATGGCGCCGAGCCGGCCCGAGGGTGCGGCAGAGAGAATGCCCGTCGCGGCCCAGCAGGCGGCGGCGGCAAGGGCCGCCAGTTCGTGATCGAGATCAGGGAAAGCCGTCATGCGGGGCGGCAGCTATCACCCGCGGCATGGGGTGGCAACCCTTGGCCGGGAAAGGCCGTCATGCACCGTGATCCATCCGGCGGGGGAGGTGATACCCGTGAAACCCGCGCTTCGCCCGAAACCATGTCGCTTTGCTGTCAATGGCATCGCGGCCGGCGTGATAAGCAGTCCCAATGGAATCACCGCACCAGACCTATGGGCAAGGGGTCGGCTTCGTGCTGCTGGCAACGCTTGGCTGGTCGCTGTCGGGGTTGTTCGTGCGGCTGATGCCGGGCCTTGATGGCTGGCAGCTCAATTGCTGGCGCGGTTACTGGATGGCGGTGGCACTGCTCTGTTATCTGGTGGTGATCTATGGCCGCGACCTGCCGCAGCGCTTCCGCGCCATACCCTGGCCCGCGATGCTGTTCTCCGCCGGATTCTTCGCGACCGGGTCCACGCTCTATGTCACCTCCCTGACGCTGGTGAGCACCGCCACCATCTCGGTGATCGGAGCGGCCTCGCCCATCTTCACCGGCCTCCTCAGCCCGTGGGTGACGGGCGAAAGGCCGGGGGCCGCAGCCTGGATCGCCGCCGCACTGGCCATGGTGGGGGTCGGCATCATCGCCTGGTCGAAGATCGAGGGCGGCAATGCGCTGGGCATCTTCATTTCGGTGCTGGTGCCCATGACCTTTGCGGGACAGACGCTTGCGCTGCGGCGCTATCGCGGCGTTGACATGACGCCTGCCATTTGCGTGGGCGGTTTCGTCTCGTTCTTCGCGGCGGGCCTTCTCGGCTTCACCGCCGGGCATGTGGGGGGCGGCTTCAACGTGTCGATGCGCGAGATGCTGCTTCTCGCCATGATGGGCCCCTTGCAGCTTTCGCTGCCGCTCATCTTCTATATCAAGGGCGCACGCTCGGTGCCCGCAGTCACGCTGTCGCTCATCGCCATGCTCGATGCGGTGATCAATCCGCTCTGGCCATGGCTGTTCGTGGGCGAGCAGCCGGAAGCCTCGTCCTTCATGGGCGGGGCCGTGATCATCGCGGCTGTCCTGATCTCCATCTTCGGGGGGCAGTGGCTCAAGGCCAGAGGCGAGAGGGCGGCGGCCTCAGCCGCCCAAGTCCGCGAGCTTCGTCTCAAACCCGGCCACGGTGAATGACGCCTTGCCCTTGGCCACGACCTTGTGGCCTTCCGCCTGCAGGCGCTTCTTCTGTTCGGCCACGCCACCCGGCATCTTCGGATTGAGGGTTCCGTCCGACTTCAGCACCCGCCACCAGGGCGTCAGGCGCTTCGCCCCCATCGCCTCATGTTCTGCAGAGGCTTTCGCAACAATGTTGAGAAAGATTCCTGTCGTCACCGGGCAGGCGATCGTTGTGCCGTGGGCGCTGGCAATGGCGTCGCGCAGCGTGTTCACGGTGGCAAGCTTTCCCTTGGGGATCCGGCGCACCAGATCGTCGATCTCGGCCGGCGTCGAGATCACCATGCTGCCACCGGGCGGCGCCCAATGGGCCACGCGCGGAGGCAACGGCTGCACGATTTTCGCCTCCTGGGGCTTGCGCAGTTTTTCGATTGCTGACATCGCCATGGCGTTTCTCCATATCGACCTGGAGCAGAGGTTGTACCGGCCCTGCTGACAAGGCGTGACAGCAGGAAGACTAACCATGGGCAAGACAAGTGCAACACTCATCGGCTTCACCGCCGTGCTCATGTGGGCGATGCTGGCGATGCTGTCGGCCCGCTCCGGCACCATGCCGCCCTTCCAGCTTGCGGCCATCACCTTCCTCATCGGCGGCACGATCGGGCTGGTGTCGTGGGCGTTCCGTCCCGGAGCCGTGAGGAGCCTGAAGCAGGGCTGGAAGGTGTGGGCGCTGGGGGTGACGGGACTCTTCGGCTATCACTACGTCTACTTCTCGGCCATCCGCGCTGCCCCCGCCGTCGAGGTCAGCCTCATCGCCTATCTCTGGCCGCTCTTCCTCGTCATCTTCTCGGCCCTGCTGCCGGGCGAACGCCTCCGATTCCATCATTTGGTCGGCGTGATTCTGGGCCTCGCCGGGGCAATCCTGGTGATCAGCCGGGGCGACATCGGCAACATGACGGGACAGTTCGGCAAGGGGCACCTGCTTGCCTTCGCCTGCGCCTTCATCTGGTCCGGCTATTCGGTGCTGTCGCGGCGCATGGCCTCGGTGCCGACCGATGTGGTGGCGGGCTACTGCCTCGTCACCGCGCTGCTCGCGGGGATTTGCCATCTGGCCCTGGAGGACACCGTCTGGCCGGACACGGCGGGCCAGTGGCTTGCCATCCTCGGCCTCGGCCTGATGCCGGTCGGGCTTGCCTTCTACACCTGGGACGTGGGGGTGAAGCGCGGCGACATCATGGTGCTGGGCGCATCGTCCTATGCCTCGCCGCTTCTTTCAACGCTGGTGCTGGCTGCGGCAGGCATGGCTGCCTTCAACTGGTCAATCGTTGCGGCCTGCCTGCTCATCACCCTCGGTGCCGTCATTGCCGCCAAGGACATGATCTTCCGCCGCAAGGCACCGCCGGAAGCCGCCTAGAACCGGTTCTTGCGCTCGCGGATCTCGGCGAAGACCTCGACGTCGGTGGCGTTCTCCATGCCCAGCACCTTGCGGATCTCCGGCGAGTCGCAGCGCAGGTAGGGATTGGTCCTGAGTTCATCGGCGATGGTGGTGGGACAGGTCATCCGGCCCTGTTCGCGCAGGCCCTTCACCTCCATGGCGCGGCGTTGCAGGTCGCGGTTGCCGGGCTCGATGGTGAGCGCGAACCGAGCATTCGCCTCGGTGTATTCGTGGCCGCAGTAAACCGAGGTCATGCCCTGCAGGGTGCGGAACTGGTTCACCGACCGGTACATCTGTTCCATCGTGCCTTCGAAGACCCGCCCACAGCCGAGCGAAAACAGCGTGTCGGCGGCAAAGAGCAGGTAGTCATCGGAAAAATGATAGGCCACATGCCCCAGGGTATGGCCGGGGCAATCGAACACCTTCACCGGACGGTGGGCAAGCTGCAGCACGTCGCCGCCTTTCACCGTCTGCATGATTCCGGGGATCTTCGCCTTCTCGGCGTCGGGCCCGATGATGCGGCAGCCGAACATGTCCTTGAGCCGGAGATTTCCGGCGATGTGATCCTCATGATGATGGGTGGTGAGGATGTGGGTGAGCTGCCAGCCGCGCTTCTTCAGGTTGTCGGAAATGGCGTCGGCGTCGGGCGCGTCGATCGAGATCGTGGTGCCGGTGCGGCTGTCGTGGACGAGAACGCCATAGTTGTCGTCACGGCAGATGAATTGATGGACATCAAGATTGGACATGGTCCCTGCCTATACCATGATTTCCGTTTGGCAAGGGCAAGGGCTGCAATTTTCTTCGCGAACGCCTAGATTGCAGGAATGGATGTCGTTGATCTCCGCGAGTTCTACGAGGGGGCGCTGGGCCGATCGGCCGCAGGGCTGATCGGGCGTGCACTCCGCCCGCGGATGCGCTTCCATGCCGGGCAAACAGTGATGGGGCTGGGGTTTGCCCACCCCCATTTCGAGACTGCGCTGCCGCCTGACGTCGTTTCCTTTTCCTTCATGATGGCCCGGCAGGGCGTGCTGCACTGGCCGGCTGGAGAGGATGGCAGGTCGGCACTCGTGGATGAGTGCGAGCTGCCGCTCCTCGAAAGTGTCGTCGATCATGCGGTGGTGGTGCACGGACTCGAACTGGCCGACAGCCCGCTCGACATGCTGCACGAGGTCTGGCGCGTGCTGGCGCCGCAGGGGCGACTCTATCTGGTGGTGCCGAACCGCCGGGGCCTGTGGTCCTCCTCGGAGCGGTCGCCCTTCGGTCATGGCCAGCCCTTCTCGCGCTCCCAGCTTCTCGCCCTGCTCAAGGAAGCCCGCTTCTCGGTCACATGGTCGAAGGAGGCGCTGATGCTTCCGCCCTTCGGCGGCGCCTCCATCCTGAAGGCGGCGGTGGCAACCGAAACCCTCTGTGCCCGTGTGCTCGGCCGCTTCGCCGGCGTCATCGTGGTCGAGGCCATGAAGCAGGTCTATGCCTTCTCGTCCGGCAAGCGCGCCCGCCGCTTCGTGCCCCGCCTGCGCCCGGTGCTGCTGCCGTCGCCTCAGCCCCTGGGCAAGAGGCACGAGGCGGAATAGGGCATTTCTCCTCGTCCGAGAAAAGCCTGTTCCCACTCCCTGTGCCGTGCGTTACTCTCCTGTCACACGAGTTTGAATCAGCATGTCAGCACCCCCTGAGTTGTCTTCACCGCCGAGCCTTGACGATGTGCGCCGCGCCATCGACAGCGTTGACGACGGAATCCTGGCGCTGATCGAGAAACGCATCGCCCTTGTCGATGGCGTGATCGCCGCCAAGGCGAACGAGCCGGTGGGTGGAGGCTCACCGTTGCGCCCGGTGCGGGAAATGCAGATCCTCCGGCGCCTCATCGCGGCGCGGGATCAGGCCGATCCCCAGCTTCTGGTGCGTCTTTGGCGAACCATCGTCACCGAGGCCACCCTCAAGCAGGGCGTGATCACCGTTCACGTCAGCCGCCGGACGGCCCAGGCCATGGGCCACCGGCTCCGCATCCGCGACCACTTCGGGCGTTTCCCGGTGGAGGAATGGCGCGACCCGGCCCAGGCGATGATGCAGGTGAACGCCAACCCCTCCGACATCTGCATTGTCGAAACCGATTCCGAATGGGTGGAGCCGTTCGTCGAAGGCCAGGCGGGACGGGCCTCGGTGATCGCGGGCCTTCCCGCCATCAGCGAAGGCGACATGCCCAAGCTGCTGGTGATCGGCGTTGCTCCCAGCCCCGCCACCGGCGAGGACGAGACCCTGCTGATCAGCAAGGGCAATTTGCCGCGGGATTTCTCGCCCCAGCCGATCTGGCAGCTCAAGGCCGGGCCTTACCGGCTCTCGGCGCTGGCCGGCTGGTATTCCGAGCATGAGACGCCGCTGGTGGGTACCGCCCGCTCAAACCCCGGACTTGGCCTGAAGGTCGCCGGGCGCTATGCGTCCGCCATCGAGGTTTGACATCCATGACCATCACCGCAACCGGGCGGCCCCAGCCCCGCCCCGGCATTCTTGAAATCGAGGCCTATGTGCCGGGAAAGAGCCAGGCCAAGGGCACCCGGATCCACAAGCTCTCGTCCAACGAGTCTCCCCTGGGCGCAAGCCCCAGGGCCATCGAGGCCTATCGCGCCACCGCGACCACGCTGGAACGTTACCCCGACGGCAGCGCCACCGCGCTCCGCAATGCCATTGCGGCGCGCTACGGACTCTCGGCGGACCGCATCGTATGCGGCGCGGGCTCGGATGAACTCCTCCAGCTTCTCGCCCATGCCTATCTCGGTGAGGGCGACGAGGCTGTCTACAGCCAGTACGGATTCCTCGTTTACCCGATTGCCATTGCAGCCAACGGGGCAAGGTCAATTGTCGCGCCCGAAAGCAACCAGACCACCGATGTCGATGCGATGATCAGGGCGGTGACGCCCCGGACACGCATGGTCTTCCTGGCCAATCCCAACAATCCCACCGGCACCTACCTTCCCTTCAGCGAGGTGAAGCGCCTGCACGCCGCCCTGCCCGCAGGGGTGCTGCTGGTGCTCGATGCGGCCTATGCGGAATTCGTGCGCAACAATGATTACGAAGCCGGCGTGGCGCTGGTGAGCGAACACGAGAATGTCGTCATGACGCGAACCTTCTCGAAGATCTTCGGCCTGGCCGCCCTGCGCCTGGGCTGGCTCTATGGCCCCGCCCATGTCGTCGATGTGCTGAACCGCATCCGCGGCCCCTTCAACGTGTCCTCAGGCGCAATCGCGGCAGGTGTCGCGGCGATGGAGGATCAGGCCTTCGTCGAACGTGCGATTGCCCACAACAGCGAATGGCTGCCATGGCTTGCGGCGGAGATCGGCAGGCTCGGTATCGCCGTCACGCCGAGTGTCGGCAATTTCCTGCTCCTGAACTTCCCTTCCGGCAAGCCTGCCGCCGCTGCCGATGCCTTCCTGCAGGAGCGCGGAATCATTGCCCGGCGCATGGATGCCTACGGCTTGCCGGGTGCCCTTCGCCTCACCGTCGGTGACGCTGAGGCCAACCGCGATGTGGTCGCCGCCCTCAAGGATTTCATGTCGTGAGCAAGCCTTTTGAAAAAGTGGCGCTGCTGGGCCTCGGCCTGATCGGTTCCTCCATCGCGCACGCCATCCGTGCCTATGGCGGAGCACGGTCGATCAGCGGTCATGCCAAGAGTGCGGAGACGCTGAAGGTCGCTGCCGAACTGAAGCTCGCGGATACGTTCCATGCCGATCCGGCAGAGGCTGTGAAGGGGGCCGATCTCATCATCCTCTGTGTACCCGTGGGTGCCTGCGGCCCGCTTGCGGCAGCGATCAGCCCTGCTGTCGGAGCGGGCGCCATCATCACGGATGTGGGTTCGGTGAAGGGAGCCATCGTGCGCGATGTGGGGCCGCATGTTCCGTCCCATGCCCACTTCATCCCCGGCCATCCCATTGCCGGCACCGAGCAATCCGGCCCGCGTGCGGGCTTTGCCGAACTGTTCCAGAACCGCTGGTGCATCCTCACGCCGGTTGCGGGCACGCCGCAGGAGCGCATCACGGCGCTGGAGGATTTCTGGAAGGGTTTCGGTTCCAGGGTGGAAGTGATGGGGGCGGAACACCACGACCTCGTGCTTGCCATGACCAGCCACCTGCCGCATCTCATCGCCTACAATTCGGTGGCGACGGCCGCCGATCTGGAGGAAGTGACGCAATCGGAAGTGATCAAGTTCTCGGCGGGCGGCTTCCGCGACCTCACCCGCATTGCCTCGTCCGACCCCACCATGTGGCGCGACGTGTTCCTCAACAACAAGGACGCCGTGCTGGAGATGCTGGGCCGCTTCACCGAGGAACTGGCCGTATTGCAGCGTGCCATCCGCTGGGGCGACGGCGAGACGCTGTTCAACCTCTTCAGCCGCGCGCGTGAAATCCGCCGCGGCATCATCGCCGCAGGGCAGGACACGGCAGCGCCCAACTTCGGACGCGATCCCCGCAAGGGTTGAGGCCGGGGCGGCATGGCGGAACAGGAAGCGCACTGGGTCTTCGGCTACGGTTCGCTGATGTGGAACCCCGGCTTTCCCCACCGGCGGTCGGGTCTCGCCCGTCTTGCCGGGTTCCATCGCAAGCTTTGCGTCTACTCCTTCCACTATCGCGGCAAGCCTGAGAAGCCGGGGCTGGTGTTCGGCCTCGATCGCGGCGGCTCCTGTATCGGCATGGGCTTTGAAGTGGCGGCGGAGGACTGGCCGGAAACCCGGGATTATCTCAGGAAGCGCGAGCAGGTGACGATGGTCTACCGCGAGATCTTCAAGGACGTGACGCTGCTGGATGGCGGCAAGGTCAGGGCCCTCACCTATGTGGTGGACCGGAAACACGCCCAGTGCGCCCGCGGCCTGGGCGATCATGAGATCGCGGCACTGGTGCGTCAGGGTGAAGGCGTGGCCGGCCTGAACACCGACTACGTCCACAACACCCGCGCCCATCTCAAGGCGCTCGGCATCATCGACCCGGCACTGGAACGGATCGTGGCCCTGCTCGCGGGCTGAGCAGCGCCCCTCACCGGTGCTGACGTTTTTTCACGGATAAAACGTCGCAATCAGGACATTGACGCCGTTCGCGGAATTGACTCGCAGCGGCGGCGTAACTAGGGTCCGGCCACTTTTTTCAGACCTTTCCCCATGAGGTAAACCATGAAAGTGCTCGTCGCGGTCAAGCGCGTCGTTGATTACAACGTGAAGATCCGCGTCAAGGCGGATGGCTCGGGCGTCGAGCTGGCCAACGTCAAGATGTCCATGAACCCCTTTGACGAAATCGGCGTCGAGGAAGCGGTTCGCCTGAAGGAAGCCGGGAAGGCCACGGAAGTGGTTGCCGTCTCCATCGGACCGGCCCAGGCCCAGGAAACCCTGCGCACCGCCCTTGCCATGGGGGCCGACCGCGCCATCCTCATCAAGCATGACGATTACGTCGAGCCGCTTTCGGTTGCCAAGATCCTCAAGGGTGTTGTCGAAGCCGAAAAGCCGGAGATCGTGATCCTCGGCAAGCAGGCGATCGACGATGACGCCAACCAGACGGGCCAGATGCTGGCCGCGCTGCTCGGCTGGCCGCAGGCGACCGCCACCTCGAAGCTCGAACCGGGTGCCGGCGAAGCCGTGATCACCCGCGAGATCGACGGCGGCCTGCAAACCCTCAAGGTGAAGATGCCGGTGATCGTCACCACCGACCTTCGCCTCAACCAGCCGCGCTACGCCTCGCTGCCCAACATCATGAAGGCGAAGAAGAAGCCGCTCGATGAAAAGACGCCCGCTGACTTCGGCGTCAACCCCAGCCACCGCCTCAAGGTCGTCAAGACGGAAGATCCGCCGAAGCGCCAGGCCGGTGTGAAAGTGAAATCGGTTGCCGAACTCGTCGGCAAGCTCAAGGACGCAGGAGCGATCTGACCATGGCTGTTCTTCTCATCGCCGAACACGACAACAAGGGCCTCAAGGACGCGACCCACAAGGCCCTCACCGCAGCGGCCCAGATGGGCGGCGACGTTCATGTGCTGGTTGCCGGCAACAAGGCCGACGCCGCCGCTGCCGAAGCGTCAAAGCTTGCGGGTGTCAAGAAGGTGCTGCACGCCGAAAGTGCGGCACTCGAACGCCCGGTGGCCGAACCGATGGCGGCTACCATCGTGGCGCTGGCCGGTGCCTATGACCACATCGTCGCGCCTGCCACCACCAACGGCAAGAACTACATGCCGCGCGTGGCTGCACTCCTTGACGTGATGCAGGTGTCCGACATCTCGGAAGTCAAGTCGGCAGATACCTTCGTGCGCCTCATCTATGCCGGGAACGCCGTGCAGACGGTGCAGTCCGGCGATGCCAAGAAGGTCGTGACGGTGCGCACCGCCTCTTTCGCCGCAACCGGCGAAGGTGGTTCGGCGGCCATCGAGAAGGTGAATGCCGCCGCCGATCCCGGCCTTTCGTCCTATGTCAGCGAGAACCTGACGAAGTCCGATCGCCCCGAGCTGACCTCGGCCAAGATCGTGGTGTCGGGTGGCCGCGGCATGCAGAACGGCGACAACTTCAAGATGCTCGATGCGGTGGCGAGGAAGCTCAATGCCGCTGTCGGCGCCTCGCGTGCGGCGGTCGATGCGGGTTATGTGCCGAACGACTATCAGGTGGGCCAGACCGGCAAGGTCGTGGCTCCCGATCTCTACATCGCGGTCGGCATCTCCGGCGCCATCCAGCATCTCGCCGGCATGAAGGACTCGAAGATCATCGTCGCCATCAACAAGGACGAGGAAGCCCCGATCTTCCAGGTTGCCGACTACGGCCTCGTGGCCGATCTCTTCGCTGCCGTGCCGGAACTCGAAACCGAACTCGGCAAGCTCGGCAAGTAATCAGCGCCGCGCCACCCGCGTTGCCAGCAGCGATGCGGCAAGGGCAACGACTGTCAGTGCACACGCCGTCCAGGCCATGGGCGGCGTGATTGCTTTCGAGACGAACCATCCGCCCAATCCCGCTCCCACCGCCTGACCGACGTAGACGATGGAGGTGTTGAGCGCCACGGTTGCCGCCGCAAGCTGGGGAGCAATCGCCACCAGCCGGCTCTGCTGCAGGGAGTTGGACGAGAACGAGCCAAGTCCCCAGAGGGCAATGCCGATGAGGGCAAAGGCATAGTGGCCGAAGCTCGCGGCAAAAATGCCAAGCCCGAGGATCAGGCCGACGATGGTAATGGCAATCACCCGGTCGATGCCGAGATGGGCCACGGTGCGGGCGGCGATGGCGTTTCCCGTCACCCCGGCAATGCCCGACACTGCGAAGGCAAGCGCCACTTCCTCCGCTCCGCCGGAAAAGGCATCGCGCAGGATGGGGGCAATATAGGCGAAGATGGTCATCTGTCCCGACATCGAGAACAGCGTCACCAGCAGCACGGCAAGAATGGCGGGCGTGGTGAGGGCCTGCCGCCAGGCCGCCGGGGTGAGGGGCTGCACATACAGCCCTTTCGGCAGCGTGAGCCACACCAGGGTTGCGGCAAGGGCGCAGGCGACTCCCATTCCGGCGAACACGAGGCGCCAGCTTGACAGCGAGGCAAGGTAGCTGCCCAGGGGAATGCCGACGACACTCGCCGCCGACCAGCCGATGAAGATGAAGGCGATGGCGCCTGCCCGCTTCTGCACCGGAACGAGGAGTCCTGCCGTTGCGGCGGCTTGCGGGGTGAAGACGGCCGCACCCAACACGGTGACGGCGCGGATGGCCAGCAGGATGGAGAACTGCGGGGCAACGGCGGCGGCGAAATGGCCCAGGGCGTAAAGCGCCAGGGACAGCGTCAGCAGTAGCCTGCGGTCGATGGCGCTGGTGAAGCCCGCAACCAGAGGTGCCGAGACGGCGACGATCACGCCGCCCGCCAGCATGAGCATCCCGGCCGTGGCGGCAGAGACGGCGAGGTCGCCTGAAATGTCGTTGAGCAGCCCTGCCGGCAGCAGCACCCCCGTGCCGATGATGAAATTCCCGGCAAGCAGCGACCAGAGGGTGAGCCCGTTGTCTTTTCGGGGTTCGGTAACCGTCATCCTTTAATCATCACTGTGGCACGATCTGTTGTGGCATGATCTCGCAGTCGCGAAAGGCGCTTGCGGTGCGCCCCTCAGCCGTTTAGGCTTCCCCTCACTTGTGAATGCATTTGATCAAGAAACCAAGATGAAAATCAGAAAGATCGGTGTCATCGGCGCCGGACAGATGGGTTCGGGCATTGCCCATGTGTGTGCCCTTGCCGGCTATGACGTGGGCCTCAACGATGTCAGCCGTGAACGGATCGAGGCGGGCCTTTCCACCATCGGCAACAACATCCTGCGGCAGGTGAAGTCGGGCAAGGTCACGGAAGAGGCCAAGACGGCGGCCCTTTCGCGCATCACCGCGGTCGAGAGCTTTGCCGGTTTCGGCGAGCATGATCTCGTCATCGAGTCGGCCACCGAAAACGAGGACGTGAAGAAGAAGATCTTCCAGAACCTCTGCCCGCATGTGAAGGCAGACGCGATCCTCGGCACCAACACCTCGTCGATCTCGATCACGCGCCTTGCCGCCGTCACCGACAGGCCGGAGCGCTTCATCGGCGTGCACTTCATGAATCCGGTGCCGGTGATGGAGCTGGTCGAACTCATTCGCGGCATCGCCACGGGCGACGAGACCTTCAAGGCCGTGAAGGAATTTGCCGTCTCGCTCGGCAAGACCACCGCCGTCTCGGAGGATTTCCCGGCCTTCATCGTCAACCGCATCCTGCTGCCGATGATCAACGAGGCGATCTATACGCTCTATGAAGGCGTGGCGGGCGTGGAGGCCATCGATACGGCGATGCGCCTCGGCGCACATCATCCCATGGGTCCGCTGCAACTTGCCGACTTCATCGGCCTCGATACCTGCCTGTCGATCATGCAGGTCCTGCACGAGGGCCTGTCGGATTCCAAGTACCGCCCATGCCCCCTGCTGGTGAAATATGTCGAGGCGGGCTGGCTTGGGCGCAAGAGCAAGCGCGGCTTCTACGACTATCGCGGCGAGAAGCCGGTGCCGACCCGCTAGGCTTCGCCTGCCCTATTTCATCAGTTCACGGATGATCGACTTTGCCTCCTCCGAGGCCCAGTCGGCAGGCCCAAGCAGCCGGGCCACTTCCTTGCCGTCGCGGTTGACGAGAAGTGTGGCCGGAAGGCCGAGGGCATTGACGGCGGCCAGGGCCTTGCTCTCCTGATCGGTATAAAGTGCGAGATTGTCGGCTCCGGTTTCCTTGAGGAAGGCTGCCGAGGCCTCAGCCCCCTTGCGGTCGAGGCTGAGGGCCACGACCTCGAAGCCGGGTCCGCCCATGTCCCGTTGCAGCCGGGCGAGATCGGGCATTTCCTTGCGGCAGGGCGCACACCAGGTGGCCCACAGGTTCAGGAGCACGACCCGGCCCCTGAAATCGGCCAGCGAGATCTCCTTGCCCTCGCCGTTCCGGAAGGAGAAGGGGGGAATGTCCCTGGCGGGTTCGTGCACCAGAAGGGCGGCCAGCGGCCCTTTGGCGTAGGCTTTCAGAGACGGCCCGGCCCCGCTTGCACCCGCCGTGGCGGCAACCTCCGGGCTTTCCACCTTGCCAGTGCCGCCATTGAACCAGTAAAGCCCAACGGCGACCAGCAGGATCACAAGCACCAGCGGCACAGTGGCAAAGGGTTTTGTCATGTTCGATCGTGTCATGTGATGCGGGCTCGCGTGAAAACTGGGAAAAAAGATGACCAAGGCCAAGCAGGGTTCGAATAGCATGTGGGGTGGCCGCTTCGCCAGCGGCCCCGCCGCCATCATGGCGGAGATCAATGCCTCCATCGGCTTTGACAAGCGCCTGTATCAGCAGGACATCGCAGGCTCGAAGGCGCACGCCACCATGCTGGCAGCGCAGGGCATCATCTCAAAGGCCGATGCGGCGGCAATCGCCAGGGGCCTCGATCAGGTGAAGGCGGAAATCGCCTCCGGCACGTTCTCGTTCTCGACGGCGCTCGAAGACATTCACATGAATGTGGAATCGCGCCTGAAGCAGGTGATCGGCGAGCCTGCCGGGCGCCTTCACACGGCCCGCTCGCGCAATGATCAGGTGGCAACCGACATGCGCCTTTACGTGCGCGATGTCGTTGATGCCCTCGATGCCGCGCTTGCCGGCCTGATGCTGGCGCTGGCGGAAAAGGCCGAAGCCCACCACGCCACCATCATGCCCGGCTTCACGCATTTGCAGGTGGCGCAACCGGTCACCTTTGGCCACCACTGCCTCGCCTATGTCGAGATGATCGCGCGCGACCGGGGCCGCCTGAGGGATGCCCGCGCCCGCCTGAACGAGTCGCCGCTGGGTGCCGCTGCCCTTGCCGGAACACCTTACCCGATCGATCGCAAGGTCACTGCCAGGGCACTGGGTTTTGCCCGCCCGATGCGGAACTCGCTCGATGCGGTGGCCTCGCGCGACTATGTGCTGGAAGTGCTTGCCGCCTGTTCCATCTGTGCGGTGACGCTGTCGCGCCTGGCCGAGGAAATCGTGCTGTGGACCACGGCACAGTTCCGTTTCGTCAAGCTCAGCGACAAGTTCACGACTGGCTCGTCGATCATGCCGCAGAAGCGCAACCCCGATGCCGCCGAGCTGGTGCGGGCAAAGCCCGGCCGCATTCTCGGTGCCTTCATGGCGCTGGCGGTGGTGATGAAGGGCCTGCCGCTCACCTATTCGAAGGACATGCAGGAAGACAAGGAACCGGCCTTCGATGCCTTCGATGCGCTGGCACTGGCGATTGCCGCGACGACGGGCATGGTGCGCGATCTCGAACCCGATGCCGCCGCCATGCGGGCTGCGGCCATGACCGGATACTCAACCGCCACCGATCTTGCCGACTGGCTGGTGCGCACGCTGAAGATGCCGTTCCGCGAAGCCCATCACGTCACCGGGCGCATCGTGGCGCTGGCGGAAAGCAAGGGCCTGCGCCTCGATGAGCTGGCGCTAGCCGATCTCCGCTCAGTGGAGGCGCGGATCAGCAAGGATGTGTTCAAGGTCCTGTCCGTCGAGGCCTCGGTCGCCAGCCGCACCAGCCTCGGCGGAACGGCCCCTCGCAACGTGAAAAAAGCTGCTGTAGAGTGGCTGAAACAATTGAAGGACCGCTGAACCCATGACCCTTCTCAAACAGGCGCTTGTTGCCCTTGTCATCGCCTCATCGCTGGCCGCCTGTGGCGTGCGCGGCGATCCTGAGCCGCCGCCCGCACAGAGCCAGCAATAAGACCAGTCCATGCATCACTTCGCCTACCGTGACGGCTTCCTCCATGCCGAGGATGTTGATCTCCGCCTCATCGCCGAGGAAGTGGGAACGCCCTTCTATTGCTATTCCAGCGCCACGCTGGAGCGGCACTACCAGGTGATGGACAGTGCCTTCGCGGGCACCGATCACATGATCTGCTATGCCATGAAGGCCAATTCCAACCAGGCCGTGATCAGGACCATGGCGGCGCTGGGCGCGGGCATGGACGTGGTGAGCGAAGGCGAATTGCGCCGCGCCCTTGCTGCCGGGGTTCCCGCCCGCAAGATCGTCTTTTCCGGCGTCGCCAAGACGGCGCGGGAGATGGCGCTTGCCCTGAAGGAAGGCATTGCCTGCTTCAATGTCGAGTCGGAGCCGGAACTGGAACTGCTCTCCGCCGTGGCCAACCGCGTCGGCCAGAGGGCCAGTGTCTCGATCCGCGTCAATCCCGACGTGGATGCGAAGACCCACGCCAAGATCACCACCGGAAAGGCCGACAACAAGTTCGGTATTCCCTATCTTAGGGCCTCTGAAGTCTATGCCAGGGCGGCAGCCTTGCCCGCCATCGACGTGGCGGGGATCGACATGCATATCGGCAGCCAGATCACCGAGCTGGCGCCCTTCGAGAAGGCCTATGCCCTGATGGCCGACCTGACGAGGCAGTTGCTTTCGGAAGGACATGCCATCCGCCACCTCGACCTCGGCGGCGGGCTGGGCGTGCCCTATCGCGGCGACAACGACATTCCTCCGCACCCGGATGAATATGGCGCGATGTGCAAGCGCGTGCTGGGGCCTCTGGGCCTCAAGCTGGTGCTTGAGCCGGGCCGCATGTTTGTCGGCAATGCCGGGATCCTGGTGACGCGCGTCATCTACCGCAAGGAAACCGAGGCGCGGCGCTTCATCATCCAGGACGGGGCGATGAACGATCTCATCCGACCCACGCTCTATGATGCGCATCATGACATCATACCGGTGGCTGAAGCCCTTGCCCAAGGCGAGCAGGCAGAGGCGGATGTGGTGGGCGGAATCTGCGAGTCGGGCGATTTCTTTGCCCGCCAGCGCCGCCTTCCGGCCTTCGACGCGGGCGACCTCATGGCAATCATGACGGCAGGGGCCTATGGCGCGGTGCAGTCCGGCACCTATAATTCCCGGCCACTCGTGCCGGAAGTCCTGGTCAAGGGGAAGCGCTTCGCGGTGATCCGCCCGCGCCAGAGTTACGAAGATTTAATCGGCCTCGACCGCCTGGCGGGCTGGCAGGAGTGATCACCTTCTGTTGAGACATTCTTTCGCCCTTCTGTGCTATTAGGCGGAACCCATGCCTGAGACCCGCCACAACAGCCTCTCCCGCAAAGTTGCCTTGCAGCGGCTGGCGATGCTCTGGGAGCGTGCATGGGCGGCGTTCCATGAACCGTTGCTGGTGGCGGGTATCGCGCTTGCGCTTGTCGCCTCCGGCGTCCTCGCCGCGCTGCCGGTCATGCCCCGTCTCGTGCTGGCGGGGCTTCTGGGCATCGGCTTCTTGCTGTCGCTGCGCGGGCTGTTCCGGCTGGCCTGGCCGAAGCGCCGCGAGGCCATGCGGCGCATGGAGCGGGCGTCCGCAGTGGGGCACCGTCCGCTTTCCGCCAGCGACGACACGCTTGCCGGCGAGATTCTCGATCCGTTGAGCGACGCCGTGTGGGAAGAACACCAGCGCCGGCAACTTCTGGCCCTGGACAGGATCCGGCTCTCGCCGCCGCGCTCGTCGTGGATGAGCTTCGACCCCATCGCCTTGCGGGTTCCCGTCCTGCTGCTGGCGCTTGCCGCCCTTGTGCTGGGGCCGGGCACGGTCACCTCGAACATCCGCGATGCGGCAAACGTGGCTCCGGCCACCGCTCCCGTTCCGCTCACCCTTGATTCCTGGCTGAAGCCACCGGGCTACACGGGCAAGCCTCCGCTCCTTCTTTCCGCCCCGTCGATGCAGGAACGTCTTGCAAGCACCGACGGGCTTGCGGTGCCCGACCAGTCGCTGTTCACGCTGCGCGTGTCGGGCGCGGCGGATCCCAATCTCCAGATCCTCGACAGCACGGGCAAGCCCCTTGCTGACGCTGCGCCCCGTGTCTCGACCCCGGCCACCGGGGTTCTGGCTGCGGAGTACAAGCTCACCCGTCCTGTCCTGATCGTGGTGCGCGACGGCGAAAGGGAACTGGCGCAATATCCGCTGGCCGTCATTCCCGATGAAGTGCCCACCATCACCCTCAGCAAGGAACCCTCTGCCGATCTCGGCGGCACGCTGGTCACGGAATGGCTGGCGAAGGACGACTACGGCGTGGCCTCGGTTGCCGGCAGCATCGAGTTG
>JAEUMJ010000210.1 GCA_016792865.1 Hyphomicrobiales bacterium
AATTGGTTTTCAGAGATGGGAACCGGATCGATAAACCAGTCACCGGGGGCAAAAGGTGGCGAAGGGACGAATGTAACAATCGGGGAGTTGTTGCTTTGAACACCACCGTCGTCACGCTCGACGAAATCGCTGAAGCTCTGCAAAAAGACAGGGACGAGGTGATGTCGATGATGAGTGCTTTCCATGCGCTCGGATTTCCGAAACCCGTTCAAGATGAATCCTATCTGCTGTCTCACGTCCTGGATTGGCTGGTCGCCCAGCAGGAAATGAACCTCGCACTCGTGACGATGCTGTCCCAGAAGATCGGGTAGGGTCAGGCCCGCACATCGCCCTTCGCTTGCGCCAGCGTGGCGGACGGCAATTCCTGGAATTCGTCAAAATAGGCCTTTGAAAAGTGGCCCAGATTTCCGAAACAACACGCGTAGGCGACGCTTGTCACCGTGGTGCCCGTTTGCGGATGGGAGAGCATCGAGCGTGCGTGGCGCAGGCGCGTCTTGCGCAGAAATTCCGTGGGCGTGTAGCCACGGTGGGTTTGGAACGAAAGCTGTATGGAGCGGACGCTGGCTTCAACGGCGTGGGCAATCGACTCGACCGTGCATGGCTGGTCCCAATGGGCCTCGATGTATTGCTCCACACGGCGCACCTGCCAGGGCGCTATCGCGTGGTGCTTGCCCTCCAGGGCCGCGCTGTAGTTGTGCTGGTGGCCAAGCAGGAACGCCACCATCAGGGCCTGCTCCAATTCCTTGAACAGCGCCTGTGGCGGTGGGCCTGCCGCGTCATCGACCTCGGCGACGATGAAGGCCATGAGCCGGTTCAGGCGCGCCTGTGCAGCTTCATCCATCACAGTCTCCGGCGAGAGTTGCAGGGGCTTGTCGGCCGACTTGCCGGTCAGGGCGCCCATCTTCTGCATCACGGCTTCCGGATTCATGCAGAACGCAAGGTGACGGTGTTCCTCGTCGAAGGATAATTCAACACGTGAGCCATTGATGACCGGTTTTGGTACCCCTTTGGCATCGAACGCATGCTGCTTCCCGTCAACGACGGTGCTTCCCGCACCCGACAAGGTCATTCCCTGGGCGATGAAGGTCGCATGGGGAATGTCAATACCGACCCGCGTGCCATACTCACCGTAGTACAGGCCTGATTGCGACAACGGATAGAAGTTGGCCTTGCCGTGGAACGACGTGGAGTGCTTTCCGATATCGAAGTGAACTTCACCGAAGATCGGCTTTACGGCGCATTCGAACGCATCCACGCTTTCGGTGTCGATCAGCTTGAATTGACCGAGAGGTGTTTCAGGTGGTGTCGCAGCCATCTTCAACTCCTGCTTGCATCCCGGCTGTCTTTCGTTTTCACAAAAAGACTTGCGCCTGTTGAGTAGCATAATTGCATTTCCGGCAGTAACGCAAACAGTACGTGCATGAAATCAGGTTGGACTGGGGAGTCTCGATTTCATGAGCAGTCTAAGTTACTGGTTTACGTGAATATTTCACATTATCTGAGGAGTGAATTGGAATGACAAACGAGTTGCGCCCAGTTGCCAACAGCTCTCAACCCGAGGACAAGTCAACGATCGGGCGTCGCGGTTTCCTGTCATCGGGCGCGTCACTTGTTGCAGCCGCCATGATGTCCCGTCTGGTCGGCCCGGCCCGTGCCGCCAATCAGGCCGCTCCCAACATCATCTACATCGTCGCCGACGACCTTGGCTGGAAGGACGTGGGCTTCCACGGCTCCGACATCAAGACGCCGAACATCGACAAGCTTGCAGCGGAAGGCGCGCGACTCGAGCAGTTCTATGCGCAGCCGATGTGCACCCCGACCCGCGCGGCCTTGATGACCGGACGCTATCCGCTGCGTTACGGCCTGCAGAGCGGCGTCATTCCGTCCGCAGGCGGCTACGGCCTTTCGACGGAAGAATACCTGCTGCCGCAGATGCTGAAGGACGCGGGGTATGAGACGGCGCTCGTCGGCAAGTGGCACCTTGGCCACGGCAAGACCGACTATTGGCCGCGCCAGCGTGGCTTCGACCATTTCTACGGCGCTCTCGTGGGCGAGATCGATCACTTCAAGCATGCGTCCCATGGTGTTCGCGACTGGTACCGCAACAACAAGCCGCTGAAGGAGAAGGGCTTCGACAACACCCTGTTCGGGCAGGAAGCCGCGCGTCTCGTGTCAAACCACGACACCAAGAAGCCGCTGTTCATCTACCTCGCCTTCACGGCACCGCATTCGCCGTTCCAGGCACCGGAAGAATACATCAAGCGCTATGCCCACATTGAGGATGAACAGCGCCGCCTGTACTCGGCAATGGTGTCGGTGATGGACGATGAAGTGGGGCGCGTTGTTGCCGCTCTCGAAAAGAAGGGCATGCGCGAAAACACCGTGATCGTCTTCCAGAGCGACAATGGCGGTGTTCGTTCTGCCATGTTCGCCGGAGAGTCGAAGGTGGGCAACAACCTGCCTGCCGACAACGGCCCGTACCGCGATGGCAAGGGCACCGTGTATGAGGGTGGCACCCGCGTATGCGGCCTCATCAACTGGCCCGGTCACATCAAGGCCGGCGAAGTGAACGGCATGCTTCACGTCGTCGACATGTATCCGACCATTGCCGGCCTCGCCGGTGCGAAGACGGACAAGAGCAAGCCGCTGGATGGAATGAACGTCTGGGAGACCGTGAGCGCGGGCAAGGAATCGCCGCGCAAGGAAATGGTCTACAACGTTGATCCGACGGGTGGTGCAGTTCGCGAAGGCGACATGAAGCTTGTGTGGATTGCCGGTCTGCCGGGCAGCATCGAACTTTTCGACCTTTCGAAAGATCCGGGCGAGAAGAACAACATCGCGGCCGCAAATCCGCACGTCGTGAAAAAGCTTCAGGAGAAGATGGTGGCCCTGTCGAAGGAAATGAACCCGCCTCTGCTCATGATGGAAGCCATCAAGCTGACCTTCGGCTCTCCGCCTGTGGTGGCTGATCCTGCCACGATGTTCAACCAGCTTGGAGACTGACGCCGGTCAGCAGGTTGCGATGAGTGATCTCACTGTCATCGATCGGGGGACGTGCTGTCCGCAGGGCCTTTCGGGTCCTGCGGACACAGCCCGCCACACCCATGAGGTGAACGGCATGGCCTGGATTCCGGGCGGCACGTTCCTCATGGGGTCCGATCACCATTATCCGGAAGAGGGGCCTGCACGCCGCGTGCGTGTGGACGGCTTCTGGATGGACAGGACAACGGTCACCAATCGCGACTTTGCGGCTTTCGTCACCGCCACCGGTTACGTCACGCTGGCCGAGCGTCCTGCAAGGTCGGAAGATTATCCCGGTGTCCCGCCTGAAGGATTGGCAGCGGCTTCTGCTGTTTTCACCCCGCCCGACTCGGTCGTGGACCGCAACAACGCCTATGTGTGGTGGTCCTATGTTCCGGGCGCGGACTGGAAACACCCGCGCGGCCCAGCAAGCTCGCTTGATGGCCTGGATGATCATCCCGTTGTCCATGTCGCATATGAAGACGCCGAAGCCTATGCCCGGTGGGCGGGAAAATCGCTCCCGACAGAAGCCGAGTTCGAGTTCGCCGCACGTGGCGGCCTCGACGGCAAGCCTTATGTCTGGGGTGATGAGCTTCATCCGGAAGGCCGCATGATGGCCAACACCTGGCAGGGGGAATTCCCGTGGGAAAACACCCGTCAGGATGGCTATGACTGGACAGCACCGGTCGGCTCGTTTCCGGCGAACGGCTATGGCCTCTACGACATGGCTGGAAATGTCTGGCAATGGACAAGTGACTGGTACGAACTCCACAAGGCACCCGCCAAGGCCTGCTGCACCATCGACAACCCGCGTGGCGGAACGGAAGACATGAGCCGCGATCAGGGCGGCTTTGGCATCGCCATGCCCCGCAAGGTCACAAAGGGTGGCTCGTTCCTCTGTGCCCCAAGCTATTGCCAGCGCTACCGCCCTGCGGCCCGCATGGCGCAGACCATCGACACGTCAACCTGTCACGTCGGGTTCCGCTGCATCAGGCGAGGCAACCCGGCATGATGCCCCCCATTCGCACCCCCCATATTAAAAACACTGAACGCATTACAACAGGAGTTGCCGCCATGCGTCGAGTTCACCTTCTTTCCACCTCCGCCGCTGCGGCCATGATGTTGTCAACGGTGGCAGCACAGGCCGCCGATGCCTTCACGCCCCCCACCGAAAGCGACTGGCAGATCACTGTCGCGCCCTATGTCTGGGCAGCGGGCATCAAGGGCGAGAGCGGCCTGTTTGGCCTGCCTGCCCAGGATGTCGACATCTCGTTCATCGATACGCTGAAGGATCTGGAGTTCACCTTCTCCGGCGTCACCGAGATGCGCAAGGGCCGTCTCACCATCAGCACCGACGTTCTCTATGGTCGCGTTGGCCCGGACATCGACACGCCCGTGGGTGCTGCGGACATTGACGCAACCGTCATCACATTCATGGGAACCGGGCTCATCGGCTATAGTGCCGTCATGACCGACACCACCACCATCGATCTCGTGGCCGGTGCCCGCGTCTGGTCAGCCAAGAACGAATTCGATGTTACCGGCGGTGTCTTCGACGGCCGCTCGCCCAGCGACGGCGACACCTGGGTCGATCCGGTTGTCGGCGTGAAGTTCAAGGCCGATGTGAGCGAGAAGATCTATCTCGCGGGCTGGGGACTTGTGGGCGGCTTTGGCGTCGGCTCCGACATCATGTGGGACGCCATGGGTGGCATGGGCTACCGCATCAACGACAAGATGACGATGTTTGCCGGATATCGCGGCCTGCACGACGACTACAGCAAGGATGGCTTCGTCAGCAAGATCACGCAGACCGGGCCGATCATCGGCGGCACCTTCGACTTCTGAGCCCATTTACGATCACGATGCTAGACACTGGCCGGAGACCGATTCTCCGGCCAGAAATTCATGCCCATACAAGAGACAAGGGCAGGGGCGAGGGTGCATGTTCCCGCGAATCTTGAAGACTGTCTGCCTTGCATTGCTCACGCTGGCGGTCGCCTCGTGCACGGCAGGCCCTGCCTTGCGGCACGTGCCGGAACTGCTCAGCGACAAGGTGGCAATTTCCGGTTACGGCCAAATCCGCTATTGGGGCGACGATGGCGCAAGCATCGAGTCCGCAACCATCCGCACCATGTTGGCGCAACAGGCCCGCAGCATGGAGCGCAAGGCCAGCCGCGACTTTCTCGTGCTGTCGGGGGGCGGCAGCAACGGTGCATTCGGCGCGGGCATTCTTTACGGCTGGTCGGAAGCCGGCACACGCCCCAGCTTCACGGTCGTGACGGGCGTCAGCACCGGATCATTGATCGCCCCCTTTGCCTTCCTTGGTTCTGCATATGATGACGACCTGAAGGCATCCTACACGGAAGTGACGGGCGACGATATCTACAGGAAGAAGGGAATTGTTTCGGCCCTTACGGGTGATGCCGCTGCAGACAACGGCCCCTTGCGGAAGATGGTAGAGAGATATGTGAACGACACCATGCTCGACGAGATTGCGCGCGAGCACGCAAAGGGCAGGCGCCTTCTGGTGGGCACAACCAACCTCGATGCGGAGCGTCCGGTGGTTTGGGACATCGGGGCCATCGCATCCTCTGGGCAACCTGGTCGCAAGAAACTCGTGCAGGATATCATCGTTGCGTCCGCGGCGATCCCCGGCATCTTCTCTCCGGTCAGGATCCAGGTTGTTGCCGGCGGCCAAAGCTATGATGAGACGCATGTTGACGGCGGCACCAGCAACCAGGCCTTCCTGTTCCCGTCAAATCTCTCCTTGCGCGATATCGACAAGGCACAGGGCTGGAAGCCGAAGCGCAACCTTTACATCATCCGAAACGGCAAGGTCACGCCTGAGTACAAGCCGATCAAGAGCGGTCTGGCAGCCATCGTGGGCCGTTCCGTCAGTACTCTCATCAAGACGCAAGGCATCGGCGACCTTTATCGCATGTACACGACCGCGACACGCGAGGACATCGCCTTCAATGCCATCTGGCTTCCGCCGACGTTTGACCGGAAGGAGCCGAAGCCTTTCGATCCCGGCTACATGCAGGCCCTGTTTGATGTTGGGCGGCAGATGGGGGCGACCGGCATCCCT
>JAEUMJ010000212.1 GCA_016792865.1 Hyphomicrobiales bacterium
TGAACAGCCTGCTCTTGTCGATGCCCGTTCCGGTGATGCCGTGATCGCGCGCCCAGGTGCACAGCATCTCGCCGGAGCCGCTGCCGAGGTCGAGAATGCTATCCCCCGCCTTCAGGCGCAAGGCCGCGCCCAGGACCGCCAGCTTTTCATCCGTGAACGGATTATGGATGCGGTGGGCGCTTTCGCTGATGGTGAAGATGCGGGGAATGTCCATGGGGCGTGTCCTCGGAGTGGTGGTATTGCCGCCACCGGCATGGGAAGGAACGCGGACCGATGATGCAGGACATCTTCCGCCGTCATCCCCGTTGCAGGTAGACCTTCACGAAGCTGGACTTGAGCGCACTGCCGAGGTCCGACAACCTGTCGTTCTCACCCGACTGTGCGGCGGTGTAAATCGCATCGAGGGCGGCACGGATTGCCTTGATGTCGGCGTCATCGGCTTCGGCCTCCACGGCCTTCAGCTTGTCACTCACTTGCGGATACAGGGTGCCGACCTGAGCCGCATCCTTGCTGCTTGCGGCAGCCAGGATGGTTTCCATGGCATCGTGGAAATCGACCAGCGCAACGGCGAGCAGCGAGAAGCCATTGCGCTTGAAGGTGTCCTGGAAGATGGGCCTCACCTCTTCCAGCGCGAGATGCGCCTCGTGCAGGTCACCGGTCCTGACCATCGGCTCGACGCGAGCCAGGATTGCCGCAACCTCCTCGAAATCCGACGCCAGCTTGCCGTCGCGCTTGAGGTCATGGGGGCGGTAGAGAGAGTACCGGGTGCGGAATGCCTCGAAGGCCGGCTTCCACAGGTCGAAGTTGCGGATCGAATCCTCACGCCGGGCCTGACCGGTCAGGAACAGCGTCTGCTTGTAATGCTGGTTCATGGCGTTGAAGTCTTCGAGGAACATCTTGCGTGTGAGGAACATGCTGGCATAGGCACCGCCTGCAGCGATGGCCACGATCACGATCATGGCCACCACGGCAGGAAGCCTGCCGGTTCCTGCCCGTGCGGCTGCGACGGAAGCACGCCCGGCGAGACGGTACAACGGACAGGCGCGAAAGACGGCCGTGACGATGAGGACCGCACCCACGGCATACGCAACCCATGCCCACGGCGTTGCAAGCCAGAAGTAAGCCGCCTCAAGGGCCAAGATGCCCAAGGCAAATCTCAGGTATCGTTCCCATGTGGCGATGTTCTGTTCCATGACTGGGCTCCCACCTCATCCGGCGACATCCGGCGACATCCGGCATGGCTACACGGATTTCCTGCCCCCGTGCCTTGATGTGCATCAAGATCCGGAAGACGCTTGGCGGAGCCTTCGGCTTCACGGCATCAACAGCAGGCTTGTGTACTTCCAGCCGAAGCGCAACAGGCATCGGCCTTTCGCTTCTCCTCACGCCAGCGGCTCGCGACCGTGGTGTGGATCGTGAACAACTCAAGGGCATGGCATGGCGAGGGTTCCGGCCGCAAGGCAACACATTCATCCGTAAACGGATGATTGCCGCCCGGGTCCGGAGCGGCGCCATCGCCCGATTTCCCGAAGGAAATGTTCCCGCCCTTCGTTCCGGGCGTGATTGACCTTGTGAAGCCGCCGCCGCTTCAAGTAGCCTGAGGCCTTCCACCGGACCGGGCCGGAGAGCGCCATGACGACAACCGCCGAAAACAAGCCGCTGATCGGCATCTGCGCCGCGCTCATCTATATCGCCATCATGGGCATGGGCATGGCTTACCTCGGTTCGCAGGGGATCAGCTATGGCTCGCCGGAGATGTTCGGTCCGTTCTGGCCGATCCTCATCGTGCTGAACCTCGTCAACATCTTCTTCGTCGTGCGGTTCTTCGGTTGGCGCAACGCCGGTTTCGGCAGGCTGGATGCCGGGCAGCTTGTCTGGTTCCTGCCATTCTTGGCGCTGCTGGCCTACAAATGGTACGTGAGCCTTTCCGCCATGTCGGCCTTTCCCGCCGACAGCCCGAGCTGGAGAGCCTTTGCGTTCTTCGGTTTCGCCACCCTGCTGGTGGGCACGGGCGAGGAACTGGCCTTTCGCGGCATTCTCCTGCACGCCTTCCTCGGCGAGAGGCAGGGCCGGGGGCGGGTCGCACTTGCCATGCTGATCAGCGCCGTGGGCTTCTCGCTCCTGCACGCGGTGAATGTTCTCGGCGGGGAGTCCGTGCCCAACACGCTCTGGCAACTCGTCTACACGTTCCTGTGGGGCTTGATGTTTGCGCCGTTGATGCTGCGGCTGAAGAACATCATTCCCCTGATGATTGCCCATTGGCTGTGGGACTTCGTGCAGTTCACGACGCTGATCTCCGGCGAGATGGCGATCGTGGCCCATGACGATCTCCAGTATCCCATCGAAATCATCATGGGTGCAATCCTGTGGTATCTGGTGCTGAAGGACGCGAACTCCCGCAAGCCGCAACCGGCGTAAGCACAGGGAGCGGCAAGCCCCGGAGAGGCCGGAACGCATCCTTCATCGCTGTAGGGCAGTGCCTTCGGAGTCAACGGGCCACCGGACAGGAGGCTGGTGCTGCCAGAGAGGATCGAAATCTTGCAGTACTCTCCTATGTTCTCGCATTTTCAATTACTTGCCGGGGCTCTCATGTACTGTTGTGTAGCAGCACTGTATGGCAGTCACGAGAAACTCCTACCCATCAGTCACAAGCGGTCACTCAGAGCTGCAAGACAATCCGAATAGGAATTTACGGCGGCATCGGACCTTTGAATGCCCCCCTCAAGGTTTTTCGTAACTATATCAAACTCAATTGGTACTATGATATCGTTCTTCCCGTCAGCTTGATTGAAGCCCAGCTGGATTTTTTTGGTGCGAACTATCTCTGTGCCGACCTCGACTGCTTTCATTCCACTAAACCCCACCAAAAGGTTGGCGGGATCAGTGGCCTTGAGGGTCTCTGCGCCAGCTTCGAGGGTTGTGGAAAAGTCCGACAAGATCAAATAGGCTCGCGAAGGTCTTCGGGGTTCTGAAACCATTCCGGATTTGAGGCTGAAACTCAGTTTTTCTACCGAGAGCTTGAGGGTGCCAACTGCTCCTTTTCCGTTCAAGAATACTCCTGTTGTACCGGCGACTTTGAGATAAGCACCGAGATCATACGCCGTGTCCCGCACTAGCAAGTTGAACACGAGTGTACACCCGTCAAGTTTGCCTTCTGATCGGTAGGGCACAGCACTCGTGCTAACGGTTCCGACCATACGCATAAATAGGTCATCCGCGCTTTCCTGGGCTTGGGCTGGGAGGATTTCGCCACTTGAGATGAACAGCATAGGAAGTAATAGCTTAAGCAGTCGCATTGCACCCTCTG